>NZ_JBVIFM010000001.1:530870-1050436 GCF_055571335.1 Kitasatospora sp. NPDC030952 | reverse complement strand
TGAAGATGTCGCAATCCACACCTGGCCAGAAGGCCCTCACTCATTTCAAGATCACGCCGCCATGAACTCCGTCACCAACCTCCGTGGTCAGTACAACTAGGGCCGGGGGCGCCCGGCGGCGAGGGCCAGGCCCTACTCGTCGGCGGCGAGGGTCAGCCCGGCGAGCTTCACCGAGGCCAGCACCGTCGCCCCGACGGCGACCACCAGCAGCAGCGGGACGGCCACCCCGAGGGAGACGTCGGCGCCGATCGCGGAGTCCCCGGCCACCGCCTCGGCGACCGCCCGTCCCCACTGCTGGATGCTCAGCGTCCGGGCGCCCTCGACGAAGTTGCCGATCAGCGACTCCCAGATCAGCGCGTACGCCAGCCCGGCCACCACCGCGTGCCGGGTGACCACGCCGAGCAGCAGGAACAGCGCGCTGTACGCGGCCCCGGCGACCAGTACGGCGACGGTGTAGCCGAGCGCCACGCCGTCCTCGGTGCCGTACAGCAGCAGCCCGGCGAGCAGCGTCGGGACGGCGGCGAACACCCAGGTGGTGCCGATCGCGACGGTCAGCTTGGTGGTGATGATCTGCCGGCGCGGCAGCGGCTTGGCGAGCAGGTAGACGATCGAGCCGTCGTCGATCTCGGTGGCGATCACGCCGGTACCGATCACCAGGCCGAGGATCGGGACGAGGGTGCCGAGGTCCAGCTGGCCGAGGATCTTGACGGTCAGGCTGTGCGCGTCCCCGCTCGACCCGCTCGCGATGGCCGAGACGACCAGCAGCAGGGCGGGGGCCGCCAGGAGCAGGACGCCGCGGCGGCGGCCGAGCAGGCCGCGCAGGGTCAGCCTGGCGACGGTGGGGTTCATGGTCGGTCGGCCCCTTCCCGGGCAACGGTGGTGGTCATGCGGACACCAGGTAGGCGAAGACGCTCTCCAGCGACTCGTCCGCCGGGGAGACGGTGTACAGCCGGATGCCGGCCTCCCGGGCGACCCTGGGCAGCAGGGTGGTGAAGCCCTGGAAGTTCACCGCCTCGATCCGCAGTGCCCGCTCCCGGCCGTCCACCTCGATGCTGGTGGTCGAGCCGTCGGCGATCAGCGCGGCGGCGAGCCGGCGGTCGTCGCTGGAGCGGACCAGGTAGCGGTGCGGGCGGTCGGTCATCAGCCGCCGGATCCGCCGGAAGTCGCCCGAGGCGGCGTGCCGTCCGGCCACCACCACCTCGATGTGCCGGGCCAGTTGCTCGACCTCCTCCAGGATGTGGGAGGAGAACAGCACCGTCCGGCCGTCCGCGCCGAAGCGGCGCAGCAGCTCCATCAGCTGCAGCCGCTGGCGCGGGTCCATGCCGTTGAAGGGTTCGTCCAGCAGCAGCACGGCCGGGTCGTGGACCAGCGCCGAGGCCATCTTGACCCGCTGCTTCATGCCCTTGGAGTACGTCCCGGTGCGGCGGTCCTTGGCGTAGGTCATCTCGACCAGGTCCAGGGCCCGCCGGGCGGCGGCGCCGGGCTGGGGCAGGCCGTGGAGTTCGGCGTTGGCGAGGACGAACTCCCAGCCGGTCAGGTAGTCGTACATCGACTCCCGCTCGGGGACCAGGCCGATCTGCCGGTACACCTGCTGGTTGCGCCAGATCGGCGCGCCGTCCAGGGTGACCGCGCCGCTGGACGGGGCGAGGAAGCCGCTCATCATGTGGATGAGGGTGGACTTGCCCGCGCCGTTGGGCCCCAGCAGGCCGGTGATGCCGGGGCCGATCGACATCGTGATGTCGTTGACCGCGACCACGTTCCCGAACCAGCGGGAGACCTTGTCGATGGTGATGGTGGCCATGCCGCCCTCTCAGACGTCTCGCTAGGCACTGCGGTTGATCGGACGTGGTTGGACGTGGTTGATCGGACCCGGTCGATCAGACACGGCTGTAGCGGCGCAGCAGGAGCCGGTACGAGCCCGCCACCATCGCCACCGCGACCAGGGCGAACACCAGCGTGCCGAGCGCGCCCGGGGCGTGCCGGCGGTCGATGCCGTCACCGAGGTCGAACACCTCGTTGACCAGCGCCTCCACCAGGCCGTTCGGCGAGATCAGCGCCGTCCACTGGGCCGCGTCCGAGCCGCCCGGGCTCGGGCTGCTCATGCCCACCACCACCGCCGCGACCGTCGAACTCACCGCCAGGTAGCCCATGATGGCGGCCACCCCGAACCCCCGGCGCGGGGTGCTCGCGGCGATCACCAGCGCCACCGAGGTCGGCACCAGGGCGTACAGCACGGCCGCCGCCAGGCCGTACAGGAAGTGGCCGGTGTTGTGCCCGAAGTCCATCCCGGCGAGCAGCGCGCCGATGTACAGCACCAGCAACGGTGCTGCCATCAGCAGGAGTTGGGCGCAGGCCATGGCGGCGAACTTGGCCCGGACGTAGTCGGCGCGGGTGATCGGGCGGGAGAAGTAGAGCGGGACGGTGTGGTGCCGGAGGTCCCTCGAGAGCAGCACCGGCGCCTGGGAGGCGAGGAAGATCGACACCACCAGGCTGAGGCTGGAGAGGTAGCCGGCGTACTCGACCGGCAGTTCGTCCCGCTTCAGGTAGACCGCGGCCGCGACGAAGATCATCGCCGGGACGGTGACCACGCCCAGCAGCAGCATCGGCAGCACCTTGGACTTGCCGGAGCGGCCCAGTCCGTAGGTGGCGCGCAGGCTCTGGGTGAAGAGCGAGCGGGTCGCGTAGCCGCGGCCCAGGCGCGGGCCGGTGTAGCCGCGGTAGCCGATGTCGTGGATGACGCCGGTGTCGGCGGGCCTGGTGTCAGGAGGCTGCGGCATCGTCCTTACCTCCCCTGGTGCTGTCGGTGCCGTCGGTGTCGTCGGTGCCACCGGCGTCGTCGGTGCCGTCGGTGCCGTCGGTGCCACCGGTGCCGTCGGTGCCGTCGGTGCCGTCGTTGTCGTCGGTGAAGAGCTCGGCGACCCGGTGCCGACGCTGCTCCAACCGGACCAGGCCGAGGCCGAGTTCGGCGACCGTGTCGCGGATGGTGTCGTAGGTGTCCTCGCCGGCCAGCCGGACCAGCAGCAGGTGCGAGCCCTCCGCCTGGACCTCCAGCCCGCCGGCGGCGAGCCGCGCCCGGACCTCGGCGCCGGGCTCGGCGATCGCGTCCTCCGGGTGGTCGGTGACCTCGACCGCGAGGACGGCCGTCGCCTCGGTGAAGGAGGCGGTGGAGGAGGAGCGCAGCAGCTTGCCGCCGTCGATGACCACCAGGTGGTCGCAGGTGCGCTCCAGCTCGCCCAGCAGGTGGGTGGTGACCAGCACCGAGATCCCGAAGTCGGTGTGCACCCGGCGGATCAGGCCGAGCATCTCGTCCCGGCCGGCCGGGTCCAGGCCGTTGGTCGGCTCGTCCAGCAGCACCAGCTTGGGGTCGTGCACCAGCGCCTGGGCCAGCTTCACCCGCTGCTTCATGCCCGTCGAGTAGCCGCCCATCGGGCGGTAGCGCTCCTCGTACAGGCCGACGTGCCGCAGCGTGTCCGCGGTGCGCTCACGGGCGGCGGTGGCGGGCAGCCCGGCCATCCGCGCCATGTGCACCACGAACTCGGTCGCGGAGACGTCCGGCGGCAGGCAGTCGTGCTCGGGCATGTAGCCGACCCGCTCGCGGATCTCCGAGCCCCGGGTGGCGATGTCCAGGCCGAGCACCTCGCCGCGGCCGGACGTCGCCGGGGAGAGCCCGAGCAGGATCTTGATCAGGGTGGACTTGCCCGCCCCGTTGGCCCCGACCAGCCCGACGACCCCGGGCTGCACCTCGACGGTCAGCTGGTCGAGGGCGGTGACCCGGGGGAACCTCTTGCTGAGGCCCTCGGTCTTGATGACAGCAGTGGACACGCCCTCAACGTAACGGGCCGCTGCCACAAGGGCCATGAGCTGGAATGACGAGGCCGTCTAGTGCCCCGGTATGACACCGGGCCGGGCCACCCCTAGGGGGCGGCCCGGCCCGGTGTCACGTCCGCCGTCGGGTCAGGAGCTCGGACGCTCCCACATCTCGGTGACCTTGCCGGAGGCGTCGAACGCGACCTTGTAGACGCCGCTCGAACAGGGGTAGGAGCCCTTCTGGTTCCCCGGCGTGGCGATGCACTCGTTGATGTGCTTCGCCAGGTCGGCCGCGTTGACGTCCTTCGGCGCGGCGACGACCGACTTGAGGTGGCCCTTGACGGTGGGCGCGAACTGCGCGGTCTTGTCGGGGCCCACCGCCTCGTGGGCGACGTCGTCGACGCCACAGGCGTCCTTGGTCTCCTTGTAGACCAGGGCCGTCGCGCTGGTGCCCTTCTCCACATTGATCCACTTCTGCCCGGCGGGCAGCGGGTCGCTGGTGCAGAAGCCCTCCGGGCCGCCGTCGGTGGGCTTGCCGCTCGGCGCGGGCTTGGCGGTGCCGGTGGCCGGCGCGGTGGTGGGCGACGCGGCGCCTCCGCCGGCCGGCGCGGCGGTCGCGGTGGCGCCGCCGGCGCCCTGGTCGGACGTGTTGTCCGGGCCGCAGGCCGCGAGGCCCAGCGCGGCGGTGGCGACCAGAGCGGTGGCGAGCAGCCTCCTGGATGCAGACATGACGAAAGAACCCCCGTTTAACGCATGATCAGATAAAGGTGCGGCGGACAGACTAGCGCCTCCGGCCGACCCTCCCCGCAGCTCGGGCCCTGGTCGTCACTGATCGCCGAAAGCCGGCACCCGCGCCTACGGGTGGCCGGGGTGACGCGGCACGCGCCGCGCCCTGGTGAACTTCTGCCGTCCGGTGTCGCCGACGAGCTCGATGAGACGCTCCCCGAGCACGGAGACGCCGGGGCGGGGCTCCTGGGCGAAGTACCGGGGCTTGCGCCGGCGCAGCAGTTCCTCGCCGTGCTCGGCCCAGGTGAACCCGGGCTTCCGCAGCAGCTTGCGGAACACCGCGTCGACCGTCTCCGGGTGGGCGGCGGCCAGGCGGCGGACCGGCAGCGGCGCGATCGACTCCTCGCGCAGGTAGCTGCGCAGCAGGTCCTGATACGCCTTTCGGCCCGCGAGGACGGGGTCCGCGAACAGGTCCCGCAGCAGCCCGTAGTCGGCGTAGAAGTTGAGCCCGTCGACCTCGTCGTAGATGACGCCGACGGTGTCCGATTCCGCGAGGTACGGCGGCAGTTCGAAGGCCGGGAGGTCCGCGCCCGGACGCCGCCGGGGCCGGGGCCGCTCCGGGTGCTCGGCGGCGGCGGCCTCCTGCCGGTGCCGGTAGTAGGCGTTGAGCCGGTCCACGGCCTCGGCCGGTGACAGGACCAGCTCGTCGCCGCCGAAGAACGTGACGAACGCGTCCCGGTCCGCCCGCATCGACTCCCACCCCTGCGTGACCTTCTCCGGGTTGCGGAAGACCAGTTCTGGGTGGCCGACGGCCAACTGGACCGCGGCCTGGGCGATTTCGGCGGCGTTGGCCTTCGGGTAGGACGACATCGCCCCGGAGACCAGCCACGTCCCGTCGGCCGCGCGCAGCGGCACCAGGCAGGCGAGCAGGAACCCGCCCTTCGACACGGTGCGGAAGGCCGCCCGCCCGACGTTGGAGTACGTGCGGTACTCCAGATCGTCGACCAGGTTCAGCAGCAGAACGGCGTCCCCGTCCTTCCCCCGGACCTCGAAGACGCCCTCGACCGGGTCGCGCCAGCCGAGCAGCATCGCCCGGTCGTCTTCGCTCAAGTCCCGTCGGCCGGCCACGAACAGGTCCACCACGGTCGAGCCGCCCGGCAGGCGGTACCGGAGGATGAAGTCGTCGATGATCCGGATCGCCTCGCCCTCGTCCAGCAGCCGCTCTGGCCCCGCGGCCTCCAGCAGCAGGGGCGTCAGCCAGCGGTCGAAGCGCGCGCTCTGGGCGAACTCGACGAGTTCGCCCTTCAGTTCGGCACTGTGCTCGATCAGGCCACGCAGCGACTCCTCGCCCTCGCTCCGCACCGCGACAGTCATGAAAGCCCTCCCCGTCCTGCAGATTCCGACGCTCACCGCGCACCATGGCGCCGGTACGCCTCGTCGACCGGCCCGTCGAGTCGTCAACTACTGAGCGTGCCGACGGAACCACGCTAGCGGACCTGCCCCGGGTGCCGTCGCGCGAACAGTCCGGCACGCTGTCCACCGGGCCTCCGCTGCGGGCATGCTCCGCCGCCTCCCCCCTGTGGCGCGGCTGTGACAGTCGGCGTACGAAGCTGTGGATCTTCGCGGGATACAACTGGCACTGAAGGTCCACGAACAAGAGCGACATGGAACGGCAGGAACGCCCTGCCCTCCGGGGGGATACACACATGCGCACCGCATCACGCCTGATCGCCACCGCTGCCGTTGCCCTGACCGCCGGCCTCGCACTGACCGCCTGCGACGGCCCGGGCACCGACTCGTCCTCGGCGGCGGGCTCCGCATCGTCGACGGCGGGCTCCGTGACCTCGGCACCGGCCCCGGCCGCGTCCGGAAAGACGGCCCCGGCCGCGTCCGGGAAGACCGCCCCGGCGAGTTCGGGCGCGGGCGCGACCTCGGGCGGGTCGGGTTCGACGACGGGCAGCGGGTCCGGCGGTTCCGGCACCGCCGCGGGCAGCAAGCAGTGCACCCCCGCCGACGTGAAGCTCAGCGTGACCGGCCCCACGTCCCGCGCCTCCGAGCAGCAGCCCGCCCTGGCGGCCATCCACGCGGTCAACACCTCCGGGCACAGCTGCACCCTCGCCGGCTTCCCCGGCGTGCGACTCGCCGACGACCAGGGCAAGTCCTCCCCGATCGACGCCGTGCGTCACGAGGGTGGCCAGGTCACCCCGGTGACGCTGGCCCCGGGAGCCCAGGCCACCGCGGATCTGCTCTACGGCGACGTGAACGGCCAGGCCTCCGCCTCCGGCCGTTACGTGTGCGCGGTGACCGGCTCCAAGGTCTCGATCATCCTGCCGAACACCACCCAGCAGACGCAGGTGGCCGTGACCGGCGGCGTCGACAATGGCACCCTCAACGTCTGCGGCGACCTCAATGTCGACCCCTTCGCGAGCAGCCAGGGCTGACCGGGGCCGGAGAGACACGGCGCGCCTACGCCCCCTCCCGGGGAGGAACCTCCGCCCGGCTCCGCCCCGCGCCGCCCGGCTGCGCGGGGCGGCGCGGGGCTGCCGTTCAGGAGGAGAGGCGGTTCAGCGCCGCGGCGGCGATGCCTTCGACGTAGTTCGGGGCGCCGGTGGGCTGGCGGGTGAGCTCGACGACGGCGACCCTGGTGCCGCTGCGCAGGACCGCGACCCCGCCGCTGACGGTGCCGTCGCCGTTGTACGCCGGGTACCAGTGGGCGGTGCCGCCGGTGACGGTCAGGGTGTGGGCCGCGCCGTAGTACCAGTGGCCGGCGGGCTCGTCCCGGCAGTCCTCGACGAGCGCGACGAGCTGCTTCTCCCAGGTGTCGGCGGCGGTCCCGGTGGGGGCGCTCGCCACCGACTCGATCACTCGGCCGTCGGTGTCGAAGGTCCAGGTCACGGACGCGTACCCGGTGGCCGCGCCCTTGGTCAGGTCGCGCATCGTCTCCTCGCCGGAGCACGCGGACAGCCCCTGGCGTCCGGTCAGCGAAACGGTCGCGCCGACCGGGTTCAGGCCCTGCTGGAAGTAGTCCTCGCTCTGCACGAGGGCGGCGGAGCCGAGTCCGGGCGCGGCGGCCGCAGCCGGGTGGGCGGCCGTACCCAGGTGGGCGGCGGTGGCCGACTGGGCGGCGACCGCGGTGCGCTGCGCGGCGCCGTCGGCGGTGGCCGACTGGGTGCCGACGACGCTGACCGTGATCAGTGCGGCGGCGAAGCAGGCCGCGGCGGCGACCCGGTTGCGGCGAACGGACTTCTGCTGGACGGCCCGGTTCTCGGTCATCTGGTCCCCCTGCTGGTCGGGACGCCTGCTGCGTCCTCGTACAACCGGGGAGATGCCACCGGAGGAAGGAAAGTTGGAGCCCGGACCGGCTGTTTCACAGCTGTGACAGAGCGGCCCTGACGACGCGGTCCATCGCGGCCGTCCCCAGGCAGGCGTCGACCTCCAGCACTCCGTAGTGGCTGCCGTTGCGCAGCACGGCGATGCCGCCGCAGGGCTCCTTGCCCTCGGGCGCTCTGCCGGTGGTGTTGAGCGCTCCCGGGTAGAGGCCCATCCAACTCGCGGTGACGTCCGGGGCGAGTTGCAGCGTCGTGGTCTTTCCGTAGACCCAGTGCCCCGGCGTTTCCTCCTGGCAGGGCACCTCCTCCAGCAGCAGACGCTCGCTGAAGTTCTGCGCCAGGGAAGGGCTCCGCGCCTCGGCGGCGACCTCACGGGCGACCTGGCCGTCGCGGTCGGCGGCCACCGTGGGGTCGCCCGGGTCGGTGCCGGGGCTGGTCATCAGTCCGCGGAAGTGGGCACCGGGCCCGCCCAGGGTCTGACTGAGGGTCTTCTCTCCGGTGCAGGCCGCGTTGGCGTAGGCCCCGTCGCCGTACCGGTCGGTGACGTGGATCCGCCCGATATCGACGTCCTGGCCGAACGCCGCCGGTCCCAGCAGGTTCGCGGTCGTCAACGGCCCGGTCGCACCGGTCGGCGCGGCGGAGCCGGAGGCCGAGGACGCGGGCGTCGGGCCGGACACACCGGACACGCCGGGCGTCGCGGGAGCGGACGCGCCCTGGGACGCACCCTGGGACGCCCCGCCGACCGCGGCGCCCGACCGCGCCGCCGGGTGCGCGGTGGCGCCGGGGGGTGGTGGCAGGACGAACCGGCCGGTCGCCAGCCCGAGCGCGGCGGCTGCCACCAGGGCGGCGACGGCGTACCGGGGCCGGACGACGGCGTGGCCGCCGCCCGCAGCGGGACCGCCGTTCACAGATCGGTGACCAGGCGCTCACGCATGAAGCGGCGGGCCTGGTGGATGCGGTCCTTGACCGTGCCCAACGGGACGTCCAGCTCCTCGGCCACCTGGACGTAGGTCAGGTCGCCCAGGTCGCGCAGCACGAAGGCCTCCACCAGCGTGGGGTGCTGCTGCTCCAGCGCGGCCAGCGCCTCCATCAGGTCGAGCCTGGTCCCGGCGATGACGCTGGTGGTGCGCGGGTCGACGGACTCGGGGAGGTCGGCGTGGCTGTCCTCGGCGCGCCGGCGCATCGAGCGGTAGGTGGACCGGGCGGCGTTCGAGGCGATCACCGTCACCCAGCCCAGGAAGGAGCCGCGGCCGCCGTACTCGTGCAGGTGCGTGCTGACGGACAGCAACGCGTCCTGCGCCGCCTCCTCCGCGTCTGCGTGGTGGGGCAGGAAGCGCGAGCAGCGGCGCAGCACCACCGGCCGCAGCTTGGCCAGCAGGTACTCCCTCGACCCCGGGTCCCCCGCCTGGACAGCCGCCACGAGCCGTTCCAGCTCGCCTTCCTCGAACACCCGGATCCCCCCGTTCCGTCCCACCTGGCATCCCGCCCGTCGAACGGGAGTTCCGCGCTCCCCCCGCCTCCGGCAGAATGCTGCCACATGCGCAAGCTCGGCCGTTACCTCCTCCTGGAGCGGCTCGGAGCCGGCTCCTTCGCCACGGTCTGGAAGGCCTACGATCCGGAGCTCGACACCGAGGTCGCGGTGAAGGTGCTGGCCGAGAACTGGGCCGCCAACGCCGATGTGCGCGAGCGGTTCCTGGCGGAGGCGAGGCTGCTGCGCCGGATCGTCAGCCCGCGGGTGGTCCGGGTGCACGACGTCGGGGTGCAGGAGGACCGGCCCTACTTCGTCATGGACTACGTACGCGGCGGCACCCTGGCGGACCGGGTCGGCCAGTGCGACCCGCAGGAGGCGCTGAGGCTGGCCGCGGAGGCGGGCTACGCGGTCCAGGTCCTGCACGAGGCGGGCGTGGTGCACCGCGACGTCAAGCCGTCCAACCTGCTGCTCGCCGACGGCCCTGCGCCCGCCGCGGTGCTGGTGGCGGATCTGGGCAGCGCGAAGCAACTGGCCGACGCGTCCGGGCTGACGGTGACCACGGGCACGCCCGCGTACATGGCACCGGAACAGGCCTTCCAGACCGGCGGGTTGGACGGGCGGGCCGACGTGTACGCGCTGGCCGTCGTGGCCTACGAGCTGCTGACCGGGCAGAAGCCGTTCGGCCCGGGCGGACGCGCCACAGCCCTGATGACCGACCAGCCGACCGCCTCGACGCTGCCGGCGCTCCCCGCCGGAACGGAGCTCCCACCGAACCTCGTCCTGCTGCTACGGGCCGCGATGTCCGTCGAACCGGCAGACCGACCGCCGACCGCCCAGGCCTTCGCGGACGCGCTGCTGGCTCCGGCTCCGCAGTCCCAGCCCTCGGGAGGCCCACGGTGGCTGACCCCGCGCGCGGTCTGTCTGGCGTCGGGCACGGTGTTCACGGCGACGGCCCTGCTGAGCTGGCTGCAGCGTTGAATCCGCGTCGCCGATGACGACGGCCCACTCGCCGGGCCCACCGACCGTCCGCCGGCAGCGCCCCCGCTCAGAGGTCGGGCGCCGGCCGCCGACGGCTACCGTAGGGTCCTTGCCATGCGACTGAGCACCGTGATCCTCCCCATCCACCGGTGGAGCGAGGGGCAGAAGATCTGGCGGCGGGCCGAGGACCTCGGCTTCCACGCGGCGTACACCTACGACCACCTGAGCTGGCGGTCGTTCCGGGACGAGCCCTGGTTCGGGTCCGTACCGACGCTGACGGCGGCGGCCTGCGCGACCGACCGGCTCCGGCTGGGAACACTGGTGACCTCGCCGAACTTCCGGCACCCGGTGACGCTGGCGAAGGAGCTGATCACGCTGGACGACGTGTCCGGCGGGCGGGTCACGCTGGGGATCGGGGCCGGCGGGACGGGCTTCGACGCCACGGCGATGGGGCAGGAGGCGTGGTCGCCGAAGGAGCGGGCGGACCGGTTCGGGGAGTTCCTGCCGCTGCTGGACGAGCTGCTGCGGGAGAACGCCACGACCCGCGAGGGCACGTACTACTCGGCGGTCGAGGCGCGGAACATCCCCGGCTGCGTACAGACCCCGCGGGTGCCGTTCTACGTGGCCGCCACCGGCCCGCGCGGGCTGCGGCTGGCGGCCGAGCACGGGCAGGGCTGGGTGACGTACGGCGACCCGAAGGGCCCGGCGGACGTGCCGGTGGAGCAGGCGCCCGCGGTGATCGCCGCGCAGATCGCGAAGCTGACGGCCGCCTGCGAGGCGCAGGGCCGGGACGTGGCCTCGCTGGAGAAGGTGCTGCTCCAGGGCTCGACGGCGGAGAAGCCGCTGCAGTCACTGGACGCCTTCGTCGACTGGGCCGGGACGTACCGGGAGTTGGGGATCACCGAGCTGGTGATCCACTGGCCGGTGCCGGACTCGATCTTCGAGAACGACCTCGCCGTGTTCGAGCGGATCGCCACCGAGGGCCTCGCCCAGCTGGGCTGAGGCCGGGCGTCACGGGTGCGGGCGGGTGCGCTGGGCGGGGAGGGCGGTGGGCTGGGCCGGGAGGGCGGTGGGCTGGGCCGGGGTGCGGCGGGCGAGCTCGGCGAGGGTGTGGAAGAGGACCTCGCCGAGCAGGACCGGCTCGCGGGAGGCGGCCGGTGCGCCCGGGGGCTCGTGGGCCTCGGTGGAGTCCGGGGAGGGGAGGGTCGGGGGCGGCTCGTCACGGAGCTGGCGAGTGGGCATGGCTCTTCCTGCCGACGGCGGTGACCGGGGGGAGTCCTGCCCGCCGCGCCCGCAGCGACACCCCGGGCGGGCCCGGATCGGCCGGAAACGGCGCCCGAAGGGCCGGAACCCGACCGTACGGTCGGGGCCGCACGCCCCGGCCGCGCCGGTGACCGGGCGGCGGCGATGGGCGAAGATGGACCGGTGACCGAACCCCGCACCGCCCCCCGCCTCATCGCCACCGACCTGGACGGCACCCTGCTGTGCTCCGGCGGCACCGTCAGCGACCGCACCGCCGCCGCGCTGGCCGCGGCCGAGGCGGCCGGCGTGCAGGTGGTGTTCGTGACCGGCCGGCCGCCGCGCTGGATGCAGCAGGTGAGCCCGCACATCGGCGGTCACGGGGTCGCGATCTGCTCCAACGGCGGCGCGATCGTGGACGTGCGGCGCGGCGAGCTGATCGAGTACTTCCCGATGGCGGCGGAGACCTCGCTGGCCGTGGTCGAGACGCTGCGGGCCAAGCTGCCGGGCACCGCGTTCGCGTTCGAGTACGCGGACGGCTGGGCCCGCGAGCCCGGGTACGAGGTGCTGATGTGGGGCGACGACGAGGTCCGCGCGGTCGGCCCGGCCGAGGAGCTGCTGGCGGACGGCGGCCCGGTGCGCGGCCTGTTCAAGCTGCTGGCCAAGCACCCGGAGCTGGACCCGGACACCTTCCTCGCCGAGGCCCGTACGGCCGCCGGGCACCTGGCCGAGATCACCCGCTCCGCGCCGATCTCGCTGCTGGAGATCAGCGCGCCCGGCGTCACCAAGGCCAGCACGCTGGCCCGTTGGTGCGCCGAGCACGGGATCGACCGCGCCGAGGTGGTGGCCTTCGGCGACATGCCGAACGACCTGGAGATGCTGGCCTGGGCCGGCACCGCGTACGCGGTCGCCAACGCGCACCCGCAGGTGCTGGCGGCGGTGTCGCTGCACACCGTGAGCAACGAGGAGGACGGCGTCGCGGCGGTGCTGGAGGGGCTGCTTCGACTGCTCTAGCCGAAGCGGCCGTTGACGTAGTCGGAGGTCCGCTGGTCGCGCGGGTTGCCGAAGAGCTGCTCGGTCGGCCCGGCCTCGACGATCCGGCCCGGGGTGTCGTGGGTGGCCAGGAAGAACGCGCAGGTCTGGGAGACCCGCTGGGCCTGCTGCATGTTGTGGGTGACGATCACGATGGTGAGCCGCCCACGCAGTTCGGCGATGGTCTCCTCAACCCGGCGGGTGGAGGTCGGGTCGAGCGCGGAGCACGGCTCGTCCATCAGCAGGATGTCCGGCGAGACGGCCAACGACCTTGCGATGCACAGGCGTTGCTGCTGACCGCCGGAGAGGGCGCCGCCCGGGGTGTGCAGCCGGGTGGCCACCTCGTCCCAGAGTCCGGCCCGGCGCAGACTGCTCTCCACCAGGTGCCGGCGCTCCTCCTTGGACACCTTGATGCCGGCCAGCTTGAGCCCGCTGGAGACGTTGTCCTGGATGGACATCGCCGGGAACGGGTTGGGCCGCTGGAACACCATGCCGATCCGGCGCCGCACCTCGGCGGGGCGCCGCCCGGGCCGGTAGACGTCGTCCCCGTCCAGCAGCACCTCGCCGGCCAGGGCGGCGCCGCGCACCATCTCGTGCATCCGGTTGAGGATCCGCAGGTAGGTGGACTTGCCGCAGCCGGACGGGCCGATCAGCGCGGTGACCCCGCCGGCCGGCATCGCCAGCGAGACCCGCTCCAGCACCTTGCGGCTGCCGAACCAGGCGGAGACGTCCCGGGTCTCCAGCCCGGCCAGCACCCCGTCACCGGGGCCGGGGGCCGGGGGCACCGGCGGGAGGGTGAGGGTGTCGGCGGCGGCCGGGTCGACCGCCGCCTCGTGCGGCTGGTGCGTGGTGTCGGTCATCGGTACGGCCCTCCGGGCGCGCGTCAGTAGAGGTTGGGCAGCAGGGCGGCGGCGTTCTCGTAGACCGCCCAGAGCAGGGCGCCGACCACCGGCGCCGCGCTCAGGTAGGCGGTCGAGCGCCGCCAGTACCGGGCCAGCAGCAGCGCGCCGGCCACCGAGCCCAGCAGCGCGAGCGACCACAGCTGCAGCGTGGCCAGCGCGCCCTTGTCCGCGGCCAGCGCCTTGTCGTACGGGACGGTGGCCGGGCGGCCGCCGGGGTTCTGCTGCGGGTCGCCCTCCAGCCGGGCGCCGATCATCACGGTGGAGCCGGCGATCCAGTCGGAGTCGCCGGTGACCAGGACCAGCCGGTTGCGGACCGGGTCGGTGATCGGGTGGTCGCCGTCGCCGTACACGTTGACCACGTAGGTGGCCTTGCCCTGCCCGGTGGTGGTCTCGATCCGGTCGCCGACCCGGAGCCCGGACAGCTCCGCGAACGGCGCGCCGAAGGTGGCGCCCCGGCCGAACAGCACCGCCACCCCGCCCTGGCCGGGCAGCGCGGTGTCCCGGCGGTGGCCGGGGCCGCGCATCAGGTCCCGGCCGGTGGTGCCCTCGACCACCACGGCCTGGTGCAGGCCGATCGCCGGGATGTCCAGCAGCGCCACCGGGTCGCCGTCGGCGGCCGCGCCGGTCGGGGCGACGGCCCGGGCGAGCTGATCCTGGAAGGTCTTGTACGCCGTCGACTGGTAGTGCCGCTCCTGGACGTGCGAGAGCGTGAAGAGGTAGCCGACGAAGCCCAGCACCAGCGCGGCCAGCAGGCTGGCCGCCCAGGCGCCCTGGAGGAAGCGGCGCCGGGCGGGGCTGACGGCCGGGCGGGCCGCGGCCGGCCCGGCGGCCGGCGGGGCCTCGACCGGCCGGGGCGGGGCGGGTGGCTCCTCCAGGACGGGTTCCAGGACGGGTGCCGTCACGAGGCACCGCCCGAGCCCTTGCGCCGGCGCAGCAGCCGGCGGCCGAGCAGCGGCGGGACGAGGACGACGGCGAGCAGTTCCACGGCGGTGAGCGAGGAGAGCATCCAGTCCTCGGGCCGGCCGCTCACCTCGACCACGTTGGCCGCGACCTCGGTGGAGCCGCCCCGGCCGCGCGCGACCACCTGGCCGGTCTGCGGGTCGACGGTGTCGGCGGAGCCGTCGCCACCGTTCGGGTCGCCGGCCGCGGCGCCGCCGGCGTTCGGGTCGCCGCCGGCCGCGGCGCCGCCGGTCCCGCCCGCGTCGCCGTTGCCGCCCGCACCACCGGACCCGCTGCCGCCGTTGCCCTTGCCACCGTTGCCGTTGCCGTTGCCGCCGGAGCCGGCGGCCGCGCCACCGCCCGTACCGCCGGTGCCGCCCGCACCGGTCTTGACCGCCTTGCCGTCCTGCACGGTGCAGTCCAGCGGCGCGTCCTTGGCGTCGCAGGGGCTCGGCATCGGGGCGTTCTTGAGGACGGTCAGCTCGCCGGCCGAGTTGAAGGTCGGGTTGGCGCAGTTGGCCAGGGTGTCCGGGTTGACCGGGCTGGCGTTGCCGGGGATCGACTTGGTCTGCAGCAGCCCGCCCTTGACCAGGCCGCGCGGGATCGGCGAGTAGCCGAGGCCGTCGGCCTCGCCCTGGCCCTCGCAGAGGACGTAGGCGAGGAACTTGCTGAGCGCGGCGCCCTTGTCGTTGTTGAAGCGGGACGGCGGCGGGTCGGCCGCGCCGAGCCGGGGCACGATCACGTAGCTGTAGCTGGAGATCGGGTAGGCCCGCTTGTCGTCCATGGTGTAGACGCCGTCGAGGTTCTGCTGCAGGTAGTTCGGGTCGGTGGCCGGGGTGTTGTCGTCCACGCCGCGGATCTTGGCGGCGGTGAGCGCGACCGCCACGTTGGACGCGGTCGGCAGCGAGTAGTACCCGGCCTGGTTGAGCACCTTCACGACCGGCCAGTTGCTGAGCTTGGCGAAGGCGTACTCGTCGTAGCCGATGGTGCCGCGGCCGATGGAGGACTTGATGTAGCCGGCCACGACGTCCGAGCCGTTCTGGGCGGTCATCCGGCCGGACGGCGGGAAGAACTCGGTGTAGTCGCCGCAGGGCACCCCGTTGACGGAGGTGCAGTACGCGTCCCACTGGTCCTTGTGGGTGTGCTCCATCCACCGGGTGAACTGGGCGGTGGCGCCCGAGCCGTCCGAGCGGACCACCGGGGTGATCGGCTGGCTGGGCAGCTGCCGGCCGTAGTCGTTGGTGATCCGCTGGTCGTTCCAGTTGGTGATCTTGCTGGTGAAGATGTCCACGATGGTCTGCGGGGACAGCCGCAGATCACGGACCTGCTTCCCGCCGACCTCGAGGTTGTACATGAAGGTGGTGCCGCCCGCGGTGATCGGGATGTACGAGAAGCCGTAGGTCGGCTTCTCCGCGCTGCCCTGGTAGCCGCCCTTGCCCGCCGAGTTGACGCCCTGGTCCTGCCCGCTGCGGAAGGGCACGTCGGAGGCGGTGAAGTCGTCCTGGCCCTGGGCCCACGCGGTGCGCCCGGCGGCCGAACCGACCGGGTTGAAACTGATCTCGATGCCCTGCGGCCCGACGTCCTGGCGCCACTGGTCAAGGGCCGGGCCGGCCCAGCTGGAACCGTCCGCGCTCAGCGCGACGGTGGCCGCGAACGCCCGGGATCCGGGCCCGAGCATCGGCGCGGCCGCGAGCAGGAACAGCGACATCAGCAGGGCGAGCCCGCGGGCCACGGGACGGCTTGCGGCCTCCCAGGACATGGCGACTCCTCTGGTACGGAGGGTGGTTGGGTTGCTCATCAGCTGCTCCCGGGCAGGCTCGTGGCGGCGGCCGGCGCGACGGCCGCGGGCGTGCTGCGCGCCACCGCCGGGCGGACGGTGCCGGACGGCCGGACACCGGCCCGCACCGAGGCCTCGGCGCGCCGGGCCTCCCGGTCGATCCGCCGCCGCTGGCGCCGGGTCAGCTCACCCGGCTTGCGCCCGCCGAGCACGCGCGCGGTGACGAACAGGATCAGCACCAGGGCCATCAGGGCCAGACCGGCCGCGAAGGCCCGCGCGATCATCTCCGGGTGCGGCTGCTTGACGTAGTTCCAGATGTACAGCGGCAGCGACACCTGGTGGTCGTGGAACGGGTCGGCGTTGAACCCCGGGGTGAAGCCCGAGGTCAGCAGCACCGGGGAGGTCTCGCCGATGCCGCGCGCCATGCCGAGCACCACCGCCGTCACCAGGCCGGGCCGGGCGGTCGGCAGCACCACGTTCCACACGGTCCGCCACTGGCTGCCGCCGAGCGCGTACGAGGCCTCGCGAAGCGTGCCCGGCACCAGCCGGATGACCACCTCGGCGGCCCGGGTGACGATCGGCATCATCATCACGGTGAGTGCCAGCGAGGCCGCGAAGCCGCTCTTCTCGAAGCCGAAGGTGATGATGAAGACGCCGAGGATGAACAGCCCGGCCACGATGGACGGCAGCGCGGTCATCGCCTCGACCAGCGTGCGCACCGGCTTGGCCATCCGGCCGCCGACCTCGGACATGAAGACGGCCGCCCCGATGCCCAGCGGGACCGCGAACAGCGTTGCCAGGCCGAGCTGTTCGAGCGAGCCGACGATCGCGTTGAGCGCCCCGCCGGAGGTGATCGGCGAGAGCGCGGCGGTCCGCTCCATCGACTCGGTGAAGAAGTTGAGGTGGTGGGCCGCCTCCCAGCCACGGGTGGCGACGTAGCCGACCTGGTCGCCGATCAGCGCGACCACCAGCAGTCCGGAGCTCCAGGCCACCACCGACACCAGCCGATCGCGCACCATCGGCCCGCCCCACTGGAGCAGGCCGAGCGTGAAGTAGCCGGCCAGGAAGAGCAGGTACCAGCAGACCAGGAAGCCGAACACGCCGCTGAACGGCAGCACCCGCTCGTACAGCAGCCAGTCCAGCGCCATCGCGCCCACCAGCGCGCCCACCACGGTGAACACGTCCTCGGAGGTGACGCCGCCGAGCCGCAGCTTGGTCTCGGGGCGCGCCGGTCCGGCACCGGCGGGCCCGGCGGTACCGGTGGCGGGGGCGGTGACGGCGGTCGGCTCGGGCGCGGCGACCGGCGGGCGGTCGAGCGTGGTCATCGGGTCGTCCCTTCCAGGGGATGGGTCATGTCGGTGCTCCGTCTCAGTCCGCGGTGGCGGAACCGGACCGGGACCGGTTGATCACGAAGCCGGCCGCGACGTTGACCAGCAGGGTCAGGGCGAACAGCACCAGCCCGGCCGCCATCAGCGCGGAGAGCGAGAGCGTGTCCGACTCGCCGAAGCGCAGCGCGATGAGCGCCGAGATCGAGTTGGCGCCGTTCTCCAGGACGTGGGTGATGGTCTTGAAGCTCGGCGAGATGATCAGTGCGACGGCGATGGTCTCGCCCATCGCCCGGCCGAAGCCCAGCATCACCGCGCCGATCACGCCGCCCTTGCCGAACGGCAGCACCACCGCACGGACCATCCCCCAGCGGGTCGAGCCCAGCGCGTAGGCGCCTTCCCGCTCGCCCTGCGGGGCCTGGGAGAACACCTCGCGGCTGAGCGAGGTGATGATCGGGACGATCATCAGTGCGACCACCACGCCCGCGATGAAGGTGGACGAGGTGTAGGACGTGCTGATGTCGCCGGTGCGCACCTTCAGGAAGGGGATCGCGTCACCGAGGTGGTTGGAGAGCCAGCGGGTGAAGCCGATGATCCGCGGCTGCAGGAAGAACAGCCCCCACAGGCCGTAGATGATGCTGGGGATCGCCGCCATCAGGTCGACCAGCGAGACCAGCGCCGCACGCAGCCGGACGGGCGCGTACTCGGAGATGAAGATCGCGGTGCCGAGCGCGACCGGGACGGCGATCACCAGCGCGATCAGGGCGATCAGCAGGCCGTTCGGGAGGACGGCGGCGATGCCGAAGTTGTGCGCGGCGGTCTGCCACTTCTGCTCGGTCAGGAAGGACCAGCCGACCTCGCGGAGCGCGTCGGTGCCCCGCAGGATCAGGAAGAACGCGATCAGCCCCATGATCGCGAAGACCGAGAGGCCGGCCATCCGCAGTACCCCGCGGAACACCCGGTCGCCGGGGGTCGCGGGGGCGGTGACGGTCCGCGGGACGTCCCGGCCGGGACCGCCGTCCGGACCGCGCTCGACCTGACCTGGTGCCCCGCTGGGTGCTGCCGCGGGCTCGGCGGCGGATGTCATGGTCTGCTCTCCGTGCTCGGCTGCGGGGGGTGTACGGATCCGGTGCGCATCCATTCGGCCAGTCCGAGGTGGCCGGATCGGGTCGACCGCATGTACGAGGGCCCAACGCGGCGACTCCGTAGTGGAGTTGGGAACTCCAGAACAGCGGCGATCGCAGGTGGTTGACAGGATCGCGATCGGACATCGCGCACAAGTCGCTTGTGCGGCAAGTGATTTGGGCATTCCCGGGCGGCCCGGAACGGTGGCCGGAATCGACCAGGGTGATCAACGCGCGTTGATCCACGATGAGTTGGCGGATGCGAGCACGACTCGGCGGGGCCGGAACGGCGGCCCCGCCGAGTCGCGCCTCAGTGCGGCGCCATCACACGGTCACCTCAGGGACGACGCCGCACCCGCGACCAGCCCTGCCGCACCCCGGCCATCATCCGCTCCCCCGCGGGCGTCCCACCGAGGAACAGTGCCGCCGGACCGCCGACCAGCAGCACCAGGCCGCCGACCAGCGCGACCGGCAGCAGCAGCCGGGCGGCGCCGGAGCGGTCCGCGGCCGGGGTCCCCGCCGCGACCGGCGCGGCGGACAGCGACTTGCCGGGAGCGCTCGGCGTGGCACCGGGCTTGGCGGCCGCGGCCGCCTGGGCACCACCGGCGCCGCCCGCAGCGACCGCGGCGCCGCCGGACGAGCCGTCGGCCGGGCCCCCGGTCGAGGAACCCCCGGCGCCGGACGACCCGTTGCCGTCGCCGGCCTGGGTGACGGAGGCCGATCCGGTGCCGCCGGCCGAGCCACTCCCCTGGGCCGCACCGTCGTCGCCGGGTGCCGGCGGGTTCGGCGGCGCCGCCTGGTTGCCGGGCAGCTTGCCGTCCTGGGCCTCCAGGTGGCCGATGGCGTCCGTCGCCTGGTCGCGCTGGGCGTTCGTCAGGGCCAGGAACCCGGCCGGCAGATGGCCGGGCTCGTGGCCGTAGACCTGGCCGGAGGTGGTCACGGTGCGCATGAACTTGGTCATCGCGGTCACCTTGTCCGCCGGCACCCCCTTGGTCGCCAGCATCGCGTAGTCCACGGTGGTCAGCGGGTAGGCCTTCTGGTCCCGGGAGAACGCGGAGTCCGACGCACCGTACGGGAGGGACTGCACTCCGGTCGCCGGGTCGACGGTCATGTCCGCGACGCCGGCCTGCAGGCCGGGGGCGTCGGGAGAGACGAAGTTCCCGGCCGGGTTGAGCAGTTGGGCCTCGGGGAGCGCGTACGCCTTCGCCTGGCCGGAGTCCATGATCGCGAAGACGGTCCGCTGTCCGACCGGCTTGGGCGGGCAGGCGTCGTGGGAGCCGTCCGACTTCGTGTCCACGTTGATGCAGGTGGACTGGTTCCACAGCACCTTGCGCACCACGTCCTTGATCCCGGTCGACACCGGGTTCCACTCGTACTGCTTCCAGTGGCGGTAGGCGTCGGTCGTTCCGTCGGCGGGCCCGCTGTTGTCCTGTCGCAGGAACGCGTCGACCGGGTAGCCGGAGAAGGCCGGGCGCTCGTAGAAGGTGTCCACGTGCATGCCCCAGGGATCGGGCTCGCCGTCCAGGAACCGCACCGCGTCGGGGTCGGAGGCGATCCATGAGGTGAGCTGGTAGGTCAGGTCCGAGATCCCGGAGTACACGGTGGGCGTCGCGTAGGGGGAGCTGCAGCCCACCGGCCAGCTGCCCTTGCCGCTGTCGGGCGGCGGGTTCAGCTTCTGGAACTCGGGGTCGTCGAAGACGCAGATCGGGTTGCCCTTCACCGAGTCGATCGTGCCCGGAGCGCCGTAGGACTGGGTGAGCATCTTCGCCACCAGCCGCGCGTTCAGCTTCATGCTCCTGATCTGCCGGAACGACTTCGGGTCGTCGACGACGAACACCACGGAGATCCCCGACGACGCGATCGGCGCGTAGACGTACGGCCGCGGCGGCGGCGACTGGGTGTCCGGCCTCGATCCCAGTGCCATGTCCTTGGTGCCCGCGAAGAACTCCGACCGCGCCTGGAGGTCGCCGTTCGCCGAGCCGTAGGACACCAGCATCGGATCGCTGCTCTGGCACAGCCCGTTCTGCCACTGGTCCATCGCCCGCTTGACCGGTTCGAGGCCCGCGGCCGAGAAGGCCGGCCCGTGGCTCGGGCACGAGGACGGCGTGGGCGAGAAGTTCAGCGGTACGACCGCCGCCCGCTCCCAGGCGCACTGCTCGGCCGTCGCGAAGCCCGTGGCCTGGTTGGGCATGCCCTTGAGCTTGGCGTCGGAGGCCAGGTCCAGACCGTCGTCGCCGTCGAACCTGTGGTCCTGACAGTTGACGGCTCCGGTTTTCGACTTCCAGCCCACGCTGTTGCCGCCGTAGTTGGGCTCGACGACGATCGAACAGGCGTGCTTGTCGTCGCAGCCCAGGGTCGGGCTCTGGACCGCCGTGAGGAGCTCGATGTCGGCGCCCCCGGAGCCGTCCTGGCCCGTCACCGCGAGCACGTGGTTGGACGGGAAGTCGGGGAACGTCGTCCCCGGAGCGGGCTGCTTCTGCTGGAAGCCCTTGTCCTGATCGGCGTTGTACAGGGTGCTGCCGTAACAGTCGGTGATCTTGGGCTTCTCGCCCCGGCACTGGTACACGCGCACCTGGTAGTGCGCCCGGATGTCGTTGGTGTCCGGGCCGCGGTCCCAGAAGCCGTCGTCCGCCGCGGTGGGCGTGAACCCCTGCCAGCTGACGTGGACCACCTGGTTGACCAGGTCCTTGGTCTGGTCGACCGTGACGCTCCCGTACGTGGTCCCGTCCGTGCCGGAGTCGGGAAGGTAGACCAGCGGCCCCCGCACCGTGGTGGCGGAGCCGTCCGCAGCGGCCGGCGTCACGGCCCCCAGGCCGATCGGCGCGACGCCGATCGCCACCACCACCGACCACACCAACGCGATCGCCGGTACCCGGCGGCGCCACCACCCCGGGGGTCTGCGGTCGGGCAGTCGGACTCTCATGGCGGGCACCTCCGTGCGGTTGCGCGCCGCCGGAACGCGACGCAAGGGGGATCGGGCTGCGAGCGGCCAACGGTTCCGGTACACGTCCATTCGGCCAGCCGCAGGTGGCCGAATCCGGTCGCCCGTGTGTACAGGGCCACAACGCGGCACCTCCGTAGCGGAGTTGACGCCTCAACACGGACGGGCCCGCGTCTCAGACGCGGGCCCCGTGCTCAACCGGCCGCGGTGGGTCAGCCGTTGAAGGTCAGCGAGAACGAGCCCACCGACTGGCCGGCGGTGAAGAAGCCGGTGTTCAGCTGGGAGTCCAGGAACTCGGCCCCGTTGGAGTCGACCGTGAGGCTGGTCGCGGTCACGGTCTGGGCGGTGCCGTTGTGGCCGGTCACCACCGTGCCGGCTGGCTTCAGCAGCGCGACCGGCGTGGTGGAACCGTCCGGCACACCGGTCAGGCGCCAGTCGTCGGCGCTGAAGTCGAGCTGCTTGAAGAGGACGCTCTTGCCGGTCTTCAGGTCGACGAAGAGCAGGCTGCCGCCGAGCGTCACATCGCCGTAGTAGCCGGCCAGGTTGAGGCTGCCACCGGTCACCGGAAGGCTCGTGGACAGGCCGACGGTGCTGTCGTAGGACACACCGGCGTTCGGCAGCGGGACGATGAACACACCACTGCCGGCCGCGCTCTGCAGGAAGGCGTTGCTCTCGGTCACCACGACGCTGCCGCTGGGGGTGGCGGGAGCCGTGTCGGCCGCGGCCACGCCGCTGAAGCCGGTCGCTGCGAGAACGACCGCGACGCCACCGGCGAGGAACCGGGCGGTGGTACGGGACATGCGAGTCTCCTTGGGAGAGGAAGGTTTCGCTTCGAGGGTGGAACGCCGGTCGGAGGACCGGCCGGTGGCCACGGGCGGGGAGCCCGTGGCCACCGGATGGTGCGGAGTGGATCAGGTGTTGGTGACGGCACCGCAGGAGGCGAGGGGGAGGAAGCCGTAGCTCGCCAGGTCGGCGGAGGCGACCGAGTCGTTGCAGATCCAGCCGTTCACGCCGAAGATCGCCTGGAGGGCGGTGGCGTGGGCGTCACCGGCGTTCCACTCCGAGGTGCGGACCACGTTGTAGACCACGCGACCGAACGCGGACTTGGCGAAGGTGGCGTTGATCGCGTTGTTGGTGACCGGGGTCAGGGTGGCGCCGTTGACCACGACGTTGCGCAGGGTCAGGTTGCCCGGCGCGTCGGTCGAGGTGCCGTGGTTGCCCACCGTCTGGCCCAGGAAGTGAGCGACGGAGTAGGGGAAGACGACGTCGTTGTTCTGCAGCGCGGCGTCGGTGCCCTCGTTCTCCTCGGGACCGGTGGTGACGCACGGGCCCAGGGTCGGGTTGCCGATCGCCGAGAGGAAGAAGGAGCGCGTGCCGGAGTCGGCCTGCGGCAGGAACGGCTTGATGGTGGCGTTGGTCAGGGTCGGGTCGATCTGGGTCCAGTTGGTGGTGGTGCAGCTGTAGATGGCGTTCAGCTGGGCCGGGGTCAGCTTCGCCGGCGCGTGACCGCCCGCCTGGGCGGACCAGGTGACCGCGTCCTTGGCGAGGGCGACGAAGCTCAGGCCGGTCGGGTCGGTCGACGCCGGGCCGCGCGAGGAGCGGGCGAAGTCCACGGTCGCGCTGGTGTTGAGGTTCAGGGCCTTGATGCCGGCGCCGGAGCCGTTCGGACGGGTGATCGCGGTGGCACCGGTCTTGGTGGTGATGGTGCCGGCCGGGGTCGCGTCCCAGCTGTACAGGTGCGGCAGGCTGGAGCCGGAGCCCAGCGAGGCGTTGTAGTCGGTGGAGAACTGGTTCAGGACGGCCTGGATGGTGTCCGAGCCGACACCGACGATGTCCTGCGCGGCCGGGGTGACGCCGGCGGCCGGGTCGGCCACGGCGGTGCCGGTGGCGACGGTGGCGAGGGAGGTCGCCAGCGCGGCGGCGGCGAGCAGCTTGGCAGCGGTCTTACGCATGTTCCTGTTCCTCCGAAGAAGGGACGTACATCGCGTGAACCCGTGCTCCGGGGGGAGTCCGGGGCCGGTGGGCCGTGTCTGCTGCGGCCGCTCCGGCAGTGCAGATCCTGTCCGGCCGGGCGGTTCCGTCGGAAGGGCGGTCGGACTCGGCCGGGGAATGTCGACTCATCGGTTCGACGAGGTTTAGCCACTGGTCACCGTGGACGTGACAGGGCCGGAACAGGGCCTCCGAACCCGGTCGACGTTCTTCTCCAGGAGGCGGCTCGGGGTGTTGCCGGAAACCTGCGCTTCACCGGGACAGCACGAACCTCAGTGGCCCGAAGGGGCGTGACAGGAGAGGGTGACAGGAAGGGGTGACAGGAACCGGGGGCGCGCACCGGACCTGCCCTACAGCGGCCAGCGGCCGTCCCGGCCGGATCGCCGCAACTCCTGCCCCACCCACAGGAGTCCGGCCAGGAAGCCCTCGACACCCGCCTGGCACTGGTCGCGCCGCAGGTAGCCGCGCGCGCTCCGGGCGACGGGGACGCCGGCGGCCGCGCCCGGCCGGGTGCTGCGCACCGGCAGGTGGGCGGACCAGACCCACTGGCGCCCCTCGGACTGCGCCGTCGAGCAGCGCAGCACGGCCCGTTCGATGATCAGTTCGCGGACGGCCTCGGCGAGTTCCTCCTCGCTGCGGTACGTCCGCACGCCGACGCCCAGCGGTCGGCCGTTGGCGGCGCGCAGCGCCCAGCCCACGCAGCGGTCGGCCGCGGGCACGATCAGCAGCCGCGGCCCGCGCCGCTCAGCGGCCATCGGGGCGTCTCAACGACACGGTTCTTCGGCCGGGTTCGGGGGCCGGAACGTCACGGGCGGGGACGTCACGGGCGGGGACGTCACGGGCGGGAACGTCACGGGCGGAGGCGTCGCGCACGGCCGGCTCCCGCACCGACGTCTCGCGCCTCGACGCCTCCCGCACCACCGGCTCGCGCGCGGGCTGTTTGGCGAGCAGCACGACGAAGCGGCGGAAGGCGTTCTGGCACGTCGCGTACCGTTCGTAGGCGCGGCTGGACCGTACTTCGGGCAGGGTGCGCGAGCCGGGGATGACCCAGATCCAGCCGATCCCGTCGCGGACATGGGTGATCCGTGCGGTCAGTTCGGCGGCGCCGGCGCGCAGACCGTCGAAGCCCCGCTCGGCCTCGCCGGGCGTCTCGAACAGCGCGGAGGTGATCGCCACCACCCGCCCGTTGGACGCCTTCAGTTGCCAGCGGTACCGCCCGTCCGGTGCGCGCTCGGTCCGGAACCCCCCTCGACTTGCCCCTGCTGCGGTGTGACCGCGGCCGGAAGCGTCCACTGCCCCCTCCGTCCAGTGGTACAGATCAGCGCCGTCCCCTCCGAGACGGGAGCCAAACTATGTGTGCACACGGAACCGCCGAAAGCCCGGAACGTTCACAACTTGCGCCGTTGGTCGGGAAGTTCTCCCTTGTTCAGCTTTCACCTACCAGTACACGAACTGCTAGAGCCGGGCCGTCCAGCGCACCCTGGTCCCCCTCCGGTACGGTCCGCTCTCGTGCCAGGCCGCGCCGCCGAGGGCCTCGGCACGCCGGGTCAGGTTGAGCAGTCCGCTGCGCCGCCCGCCCTGCGGGATGCCGACGCCGTCGTCGGTGACGGTGAGCAGCACGCCGGGTCGGCCGCCCCGGTCCAGCGACTCGGGGTCGCCGCCGACGGGCCGGCCGCCGTCGTCCAGGTGGATGGTCGCGTCGATCTCCACGCCGACCCGGGAGGCGCGCGCGTGCCGGGCCGTGTTGGAGAGCATCTCCCGTAGTGCGGCGAGGAGTTGGCGGCCGGTGTTCTCCCCGACGAGGCTCTCGACCGGCCCGACGAAGCTGACCGAGGGCTTGAAGCCGAGGGCGGCGGCGGCCTGGCTGGCCTCGCGCAGGACGCGGGTGCGCAGGGTGTCGGGGGCGTCGCCGTGGTTGTCGTGCTGGAGGGCGTAGATGGTGGTGCGGACCTCCTGGATGGTGGCGTCCAGTTCGTCGACGGCGTTGCCGATGCCGACCTTGACCTCGGGGACGACGGCCCGGCGGGCGGCGCTCTCCAGCATCATCCCGGTGGCGAACAGCCGCTGGATGACCAGGTCGTGGAGGTCGCGGGCGATCCGGTCGCGGTCCTGGAAGACGGCCAGCCGCTGCTGGTCGCGCTGGCCCTCGGCGAGCCGCAGGGCGAGGGCGGCCTGGGAGGCGAAGGTCTCGGCGAGCTGCTTCTCGGAGTCGGTGAACGGCAGGGCGCCGCGCGAGCGCCAGACGCAGAGCCCGCCGAGCACCCGCCCGGCGGCGACCATCGGCACGGCCATCGACGGGCCGAAGCTGCGGGCCAGCCGCATCACCACGGTGGGGTCGCCGGACATGTCGTCCAGGTGGACGCTGTCCCCCTCCAGCAGCTGGGCGGCGAAGCTGTCCCTGGGCAGCAGTTCGCCGCGGACGAACTCGGCGGCCTCGCCGGAGGCGTGGGCGACCCTCATCTGGCAGTCCCCCTCCCCCACCGTGCCGGTGGGCAGCAGGATCATGCCGAGCGCCGCGCCCGCCAACTCCCGTACCTGTTCGGCGGCGACGGTGAGCGCGCCCTCGGCCTGCTCGGTGGAGAGCAGCGCGGTGGTGACGGCGGCGGCGCCGGCGATCCAGCGTTCGCGGCGGCGCCCCTCCTCGTACAGCCGGGAGTTCTCGATGGCCACGCCGGCGGCCGCGGCGAGCGCGTGCACGACCTGTTCGTCCTCGGGGGTGAAGGCGCCGCCGCCCTTCTTCTCGGTGAGGTAGAGGTTGCCGAAGACCTCTTCGCGGACCCGGATCGGCACGCCCAGGAAGGTCCTCATCTGCGGGTGGTGCGGCGGGAACCCGGAGGAGCGCGGGTCGGCCCCGAGGTCGGTCAGCCGCAGCGGTTCGGGGCGGTCGATGAGCGCGCCGAGGATGCCGCGGCCGGCGGGCAGTTCGCCGATCTCGGCGGCGGTGCCGTCGTCGATGCCGACGTGGATGAAGTCGGCCAGGCCGTGCCCGCCGGGGGCGATCACGCCGAGGGCGGCGTACCGGGCGTCGACCAGTTCGGCGGCGCCGGTGGCGATCCGGTGCAGGGTGGCGTGCAGGTCGAGCCCGGCACCGATGGCGACCACCGCCTCCAGCAGCCGCTGCATCCGGTCGGTGACCGCGGCGGCGGACTGCAGGCGTTCCGCGACCTCGGTGACCAGGGTGTCCAGCCCGAGCGAGGCGATCTCGGGCACCCGATGGGGTGTCTGCTCGGGGGCGGCTTCGGGGAGGCCTGGCGTGGGGTCCATGGAGAAAGCCTAGTTTGTACGGTTTTCAGCCGAAGGAGCGATGCCGCCATCAGGGCCTCTCCTCAGCGCCCACCAGCAGCGCCCCTCCCGCAGCGGCATCAGCGCCCGGCGGGCGTCAGGACGGCGTCCGCCAGTCCGTCCGCCTCCCGCTCCCGGCGCCACAGCGCGTGCAGCCGCCCGCCCGGGTCGGCGACCAGCTCGGACCAGCGGCCCCGCTCGGCGACCCGGCCCGCGTCCAGCACCAGCACCTCGTCCACGGTGGTGTCGTCCAGCCCGGCGAGCCGGTGGGTGATCAGCACGGTGGTGCGGCCCGCGGTGGCGGCCAGCAGGTCGGCGGTGAGGGCGTCGGCGGTGGGCAGGTCGAGGTGCTCGGCGGGCTCGTCCAGGACCAGCACCGGGAAGTCGGCGAGCAGCGCCCGGGCCAGGGCGAGCCGCTGGCGCTGGCCGCCGGAGAGCCGGGCGCCGTGCTCGCCGACCATGGTGTCCAGGCCCTCGGGCAGGGTGTCCGTCCAGTCCAGCAGGCGGGCGGCGGCGAGGGCGGCGCGCAGGTCGTCCTCGGCGGCGTCGGGGCGGGCGAGGCGCAGGTTCTCCCGCAGCGAGCTGTCGAAGACGTGGGCGTCCTGGGCGCAGAGGCCGATCACCCGGCGGACGTCCTCGCCCGCCAGCGCCCGGCTGTCCACAGCCTGTGGACGACCGGCGGCGAAGGTGACGGACCCCGCGCCGGGCTCCAGGAAGCGCAGCAGCGCCTGGGCGAGGGTGGTCTTGCCGGAGCCGGACGGGCCGACCACGGCGATCCGGCGGCCGGGCGCGAGGTCGAGGTCGACCCCGCCGAGCGCGTCCGCGGCCTGCCCGGGGTGCCGTACGGTCAGCCCGCGCACCGCGACGGGCAGCGGCTGCGCGGGCAGTTCGGCCGGCTCGGCTGGCTCCGCCACCGGGGCGGGGGCGGTCAGCACCTCGTCCAGCCGGGCCCGGGCGGCGCGGCTGCGCTGGCGGGCCTGGACGGCGAGCGGCATCCCGGTGACGGCCTCGAAGGCGGCCAGTGGGGTCAGCACCACGACGGCCAGGCAGACCGGGGCGAGCGCGCCGTCGCGCACCCCCTGGATGCCGACGGCGGCCGCGCCGGCCACGGTCAGCCCGGTGAGCAGCGCGATCAGCCCGGTGCCGAGCGCGGTGGTGGCGGCCGAGCGGGCGGCCAGGCCGGTGAGCGCGGCGTCGGCGCTGCGGACGGCGGCCAGCCGGCCGGGCAGCGCGCCGGCCACGGTGAGCTCGGCGGTGCCGCTGAGGGCGTCCACCACGGAGGTGGCGAGGCGTCCCCGGGCGGGGGCCTGGCGCCGCTCGGCGCCGGCCGACCAGCGGGCGGCGAGCGCGGGCACCAGCACCCCGGCGAGCAGCAGTCCGAGGCCGAGCACCAGCCCGGCGGCGGGCAGGAAGGCGGCCATCGCGACGGCCGAGCCGACGGAGACCACGGCGGCGACGGCGGCGGGCAGCCGCCAGCGCAGGTGGTGGTCCTGGATCGCGTCGACGTCGGCGACCAGCCGGGAGAGCAGGTCGCCGCGCCGGAAGGCGGGCAGCCCGGCCGGGGCGAGCACGGTCAGCCGGCGGTACACGGCGGCCCGCAGGGTGCCGAGGGTGCGCAGCACCGCGTCGTGGGAGACCAGCCGCTCGGCGTAGCGGAAGACGCTGCGGCCGATGCCGAAGGCCCGGACGGAGGTGACGGCCATCATCAGGTAGAGCACCGGGGGCATCTGGGAGGCCCGGGAGATGAGGTAGCCGGAGGTGGCCATCAGGGCGACGGCACTGCCGAGGGCGAGCGCGCCGAGCAGCACGGACAGGGCCAGCCGGGGGGCGGCGGGCTCGGCCTCCGGCTCCTCGGGCACGGCGGGGGCGGCGGTGGGGCGGCCGCTGTGGGCGAGCGCCGCGACCGGGCCCGGCGTGCCGGCCCCGGCGGAGGCCCCCGCCAGCCTGACCCGTTGCTCCGCGACCGCCAGCAGCGCCGGCCGGTGGGCGACCACCAGCACGGTGCGCGCCGGGTCCTCGGCGAGGGTGCGGACGGCGTCCACCACGGCCGCCTCGGAGTCTCCGTCCAGGTTGGCGGTGGGCTCGTCCAGCAGCACCAGCGGCCGGTCGTCGGCGAGCAGCACCCGGGCCAGGGCGAGCCGCTGGCGCTGGCCGGCGGAGAGCCCGGCGCCGTCCTCGCCGAGTTCGGCGTCCAGGTCGGTGACGAAGTCGAGCGCGTGGGCGGCCCGGAGCGCCGTCCACAGCCGGTCGTCGGTGGCGTCCGGCCGCTGGAGCCGCAGGTTGTCGCGGATCGTCCCGGCGAACAGGTGGGGGTGCTGGGGCACCCAGGCGATCTGCCGCCGCCAGCTGTCCGGTGCGAGTTCGGCGAGGTCGTGGGTGCGCCCGTCGGCGGCGGTGATCCGCACGCTGCCCGCCTCGGGGGCGGTGAGGCCGAGCAGGACGGACAGCAGGGTGGACTTGCCGGCCCCGCTCGGGCCGGTGAGGGCGGTGCTGGAGCCGGGGCGCAGGGTGAGCGCGGCGCCGTCCAGGGCGGGCCGGGAGCGGCCGGGGTGGCGTACGGTCAGGCCCTCGGCGGTGATCACGGCGCCGGTGAGGTCGGGGGCCGGGAGCGTCCCGGCGGCGGGCAGCGGGGTCTCCAGCACCTGGAAGATCTCGTCGGCGGCGGTGAGGCCCTCGACGCTGGAGTGGTAGAGCGCGCCGACCTGGCGGATCGGGAAGTACACCTCGGGGGCCAGGATCAGGATCAGCAGCCCGGTCTCCAGGTCGAGGGTGCCGTCGACCAGCCGGAAGCCGACGGTGACCGCGACCAGGGCGACGGACAGGGTGGAGAGCAGCTCCAGCGCGAAGGAGGAGATGAAGGCGATCCGCAGGGTGCGCAGGGTGGCCTTGCGGTAGTCGGCGGTGATCCGGGCGATGGTGGCGGCCTGGGTGCGGGCCCGGTTGAACACCTTGAGGGTGGGCAGGCCGGCGACGACGTCCAGGAAGTGGTGGGAGAGCCGGGAGAGGGTGTTCCACTGCCGGTCCATCCGGGCCTGGGTGGCCATCCCGATCAGCACCATGAACAGCGGGATGAGCGGCAGCGTCCCGGCGATGATCGCGGCGGAGGTGAAGTCGGCGCCGACGATCCGCAGCAGCACGATCACCGGGACGACCACGGCGAGGGCGAGTTGCGGCAGGTAGCGGGCGAAGTAGTCGTCGAGGGCGTCGATGCCACGGGTGGCGAGGGTGGTGAGTTCGCCGGTGCGCCGGCCCGCCAGGTAGGACGGGCCGAGCGCGGTGGCGTGGTCGAGCAGCCGGCGCCGCAGGGTGGACTTCACCCGGGCGACGGACCGGTGCGCGGTGAGTTCGGTGAGCCAGCCGACCAGCCCGCGTCCGACGGCGGTCAGGGCGAGCAGCACCAGCGGGGTGGCCAGTTCGCCGAGTCCGGCGCCGCGTTGGAAGGCGCGGACCACGATCTCGGCGATCAGGCTCGCCTGGGCGACGACCAGGGCCGCGCCCGCCCCGCCGAGCAGGACGGATCCGGCGAGGAAGGCCCGGGTGGTGCGGGCGTGTCCGAGGAGTCGGGGGTCGACCGGCTTCACGGCGTCAGGCCCGGTCGACGGGCGCGGCGGGGGCGGCGGGCGCGGCGGGGGCGGCGGGCGCGGCGGGGGCGGCGGGCCGGTGGCCGGCGGCGGGCTCGGGGATGTGCTGCACCCCGATCCGCTTGCGGAACACCCAGTACGTCCAGCCCTGGTAGAGCAGCACCAGCGGGGTGAACACCGCGGCCACGACGGTCATCAGCTTGAGCGTGTACGGCGAGGAGGCCGCGTTGGTGACGGTCAGGCTCCAGTCCGGGTTGAGCGTGGACGGCATGACGTTCGGGAAGAGCGCCAGGAAGAGCATCGCGACCGCGGCCACGATGGTCGCCCCGGAGAGGACGAACGCCCATCCCTCGCGGCCGAGTTGGTTGACCACCAGGGCGCCGACCAGGGCCAGCACGGCGATCACCAGGGCGGCCAGGCTGCGGCCGTTGCCGCTGTCCGCCTGGGTCCAGACCAGGAAGACGAGGGCCAGGACGGCGGTGGCCAGACCGGCCTGGAGGGCGGCCCGGCGGGCCCTTTCGCGGATCTCGCCGACGGTCTTGAGCGCCGCGAACACCGCGCCGTGGAAGGTGAACAGGGTGAGCGTCACCAGGCCGCCGAGCAGCGCGTACGGGTTGAGCAGGTCGGCGAGGCCGCCGACGTAGTTCTTGTGGGCGTCGATGTCCACGCCGCGGACGATGTTGGCGAAGGCCACGCCCCACAGGAAGGCCGGCAGCAGGGAGGTCCAGAAGATGGCCTCCTCCCAGTTGCGCTGCCAGCGGGCGCCGTCCCGCTTGGCCCGGTACTCGAAGGCCACGCCGCGGACGATCAGGCAGACCAGGATGACCAGCAGCGGGATGTAGAAGCCGCTGAAGAGGGTCGCGTACCAGTCCGGGAAGGCGGCGAAGGTGGCGCCGCCGGCGGTGAGCAGCCAGACCTCGTTGCCGTCCCAGACCGGGCCGATGGTGTTGATCAGCACCCGGCGCTCGGCGGTGTTCCGGGCGAGCGGCTTGGTGAGGATGCCGATCCCGAAGTCGAAGCCCTCCAGGAAGAAGTAGCCGATCCACAGGACCGCGATCAGCACGAACCAGACGTCGTGGAGTTGCATGACCCTTGGTCTCCTTTCCGTGGGTCAGTACTGGTCAGTACTGGTCAGTACGCGAAGGCGAGCGGCTTGTCGGCGTCCTCGTCCGCGGACGGGCCGCGCAGCGAGGGGTCCTTGGCCGGAGGCTGCTCGGTCACCACCGGGCCGGCCTTGGCGTACTTGACCAGCAGCCGGACCTCGACGACGGCGAGGATCGCGTACAGCGTGGTGAAGGTGGCCAGGGCGCCGATCTGGGTGCCGATGCCCACGTTCGGGGAGACGGCGCTGGCGGTGGTCATCAGGCCGAAGACGGCCCAGGGCTGGCGGCCCATCTCGGTGAAGATCCAGCCGAAGCTGTTGGCGATCAGCGGGAAGCCCATGGTGAGGATGCCGATCCGCCAACTCCACTTGGTGAGCAGCGGGCCCATCTCCCGCTTCGGGGTGAGCATCAGCCGGGGCACCTCGGTGTCGCCGGTGCGGAACTCGGGGTGCAGCAGGAACTTTCGGCGGGTGGTCCAGAGGCCGATCAGGGCGGCCACGAAGGAGGTCATCCCGAAGCCGATCATGAACCGGAAGCCCCAGTAGGTCACGAAGACGCTCGGGATGTAGTCCTTGGGGTTGCCGCCGTGGGCGGCGGCCTCGGCGGCCGCGGTGTCGTTGATGCCGGGGACGGAGGAGCTGAAGTCGCTGTGGGCGAGGAAGGAGAGTATTCCGGGGACCTCCAGCTCGACCGAGTTGTGGCCCTTGCTGACGTCGCCGACCGCGAAGATCGAGAACGGCGCGGGGGCCTGGGTGTCCCACAGTGCCTCGGCGGCGGCCATCTTCATCGGCTGCTGCTCGAACATGACCTTGCCGAGGGTGTCGCCGCTGAGCGCGGTGCCGGCGCCGAAGATCACCGCGATCACCAGGCCGAGCCGCAGCGAGGTGCGCATCACGGCGGTCTTCTTGGGGTCGGCGGTCTCCGGCTTGCGCTTGGCCTTCCAGAGGTGGAAGGAGGCGATGCCGACCATGAAGGCGGCGCCGGTGAGGAAGGCCGCGGTCAGGGTGTGGAAGACCACGGTGAGGGTGGTGTTCTGGAACAGCACCTTGGCGATGTCGGTGAGCTGCGCCTTGCCGGTGGCCGGGTCGATCGAGTAGCCGACCGGGTGCTGCATCCAGGAGTTGGCGGCCAGGATGAAGTAGGCGGAGAGCACGGTGCCCAGCGAGACCATCCACATGCAGGCGCAGTGGATCTTCTTCGGCAGCTTGTCCCAGCCGAAGATCCACAGGCCGATGAAGGTCGACTCGAAGAAGAAGGCGATCAGCGCCTCCATCGCGAGCGGGGCGCCGAAGACGTCACCGACGAAGCGGGAGTAGTCGGACCAGTTCATGCCGAACTGGAATTCCTGCACGATTCCGGTGACGACGCCCATCGCGATGTTGATGAGGAAGAGCTTTCCCCAGAACTTGGTCGCGTGGAAGTACTTCTCCTTGTTCGTACGCACCCAGGCGGTCTCCAGCCCGGCCACGATGGCGGCCAGGCTGATGGTGAGCGGTACGAAGAGGAAGTGGTAGACGGTGGTGACTCCGAATTGCCATCGCGCGATCGTCTCGTGAGCGATTGCCAGTTCCACGTCGCCCTCTCTTCCAACCGGCCCTTTTCTCAGGGCGTGTTCCGGACAAACTTCATCTTCAGCCGTAGACCGCCGCACTACCGCGCGAGCTTGTCCGCTTGTGAACGTGAACACGTTCACAAGCACAGTATCCACCATCCTTACGGGGGAACCGCAGGTGGGGTGGGTTGACGCCTGTGTGCGGTGCGTCACGACGAGCGCGGGCGGTCCGCACAGTCTGCGGACCGGCCGGTGCCGGGGCAACGAACGCGCGGGCGCACGGCCCGTCGCAGTTGGCCGAACCGGCGCTTGACAGCAGCACGCCCCGCTCGCGACGGCGAGCGGGGCGTGCTACCGGGGCGTGCTACCGGGGCGCCCGGCGTGGCCCTCGCTACGGGCGACCGAGGAGCTGGGCCCTCGGCTACGGGCGGCCGAGGAGCTGGGCGCCCGAGGTGGAGTCGGCCCGGGCGGTGAAGAACTCGGTGAAGCCACCGACGAACTCCTCCACCGTGATCCGCCCGTCCCCGTCCGCGTCCAACTGGCGGAACCCGTGCGACAGTTCGGCGGGGTGCACCCGGGGGCCGCCGAACACCGCGCGGTACTCGTCGAACTCCAGGAAGCCACTGCCGTCGGCGTCCGCCGCGGCGAACACCGCCCGCAGCGCGGGCAGCAACCCCCGCTCCAGGTACGCCTCGTCCCGGTCACAGCCCGCCAGTGTCGCCGCCACGAACTCCTCCCGGCTCACCTCGCCGTTCCCGTCGGCGTCCATCGCCGCGCGCAACTGCTCCCACCAGCCGTCGAAGGCCTCGTACACCCGCGCCTCGGCGGCCTCGTCCAACTCCAGCTGCCAGCACACGTTGTGCGCCATCGCCCGCAGGTCGTGCACGGTGATGACACCGTCCCCGGTCTGGTCCAGCACCTCCCGGAAGAACCGGTCCACCCGGGAGCCGCGGGCGTCCCGGCGCTGCGGCCGCAGCCGGCGCGGCGGGGTCCGCCCCTCCTCCGGGGAGCGGTAGCGCATCCGCTCCGGCAGGCGCGGGACCACTGCCCCCGCACCGCGGTGCAGCACCACGGACAGCAGCGCGCCCCGACGGGTGCGGACCAGCCCGAGCCGCTCCCGCACCACCGGCGGCAGGTCCGCCACCGTCAGCTCGCGGATCGCCTTGGCGACCACCGTCCGGGTGATCCGCCAGCCGGCGTCCCCGAGGAACCACAACCGGCGGGGCCGGGGCGCCTCGCGCAGGATGTCGTCCAGCAGGTAGCGGGCCGCGTCGTTGAACTCCAGCTTCTCCCGGGCGTACCGGGCGAAGTAGGCCGGCAAGTCGGCCGCGGTCGCGGGGAGTTCCTCCTCCGGCAGCTCGAAGGCGGCGATCGCCTCCCTGAACTCCCGGTACGCCGCCTCCAGTTGCACGGCGTCGTAGGCGTCCCCGCCGAGCCGCCGCATGGCGACCACGCACTCGAACAGCGTCAGCAGCACCCACACCCTGGTCGCCGCGTCCCGCGCGTCGTACGGCTGCCCGTCCGGCATCGTGCCGCGGATCCGCTTGTGCGACCGGTTCAGCCGCGCCACCTCACGGCGCAGCGCGTCCGCGTCCTGGTAGAACAGCCGCCGCCCGCTGCCGATGGTGTGCTCGATCCGCCGCCACGGATGCGCCCGGTACGTCGAGTGCTCGTGCATCCCGGCCCCCACCGCCGGATCCGCCGCCTGGATGATCAGCAGCCGCCAGGCCACCAGGGCGAGCCGCCGCTCGGAGAGGTCGCGTTTGAAGGAGACGGCGGCCCGGTCAGCCACGGGGCTCCCCGGTGATCTCGGGGCCGATCACGAAGCCCTTGGCGGGACCCTCGGGGATGACGGCCTCCTTGCCGTACGGAACGCGGACCGATGATGCGTACTCCCGGCGGCCGGGGTCAGGGCTGGTCAGGACGGTCACGGTACCGCCCTCGTCGTCATCGTCGATGATCACGTAGACCGGAATGCCGGCGCGGGCGTATGCGCGACGCTTGAGGACGTGGTCGCGCTTGCGCGCCTCGGCGCCCGGCGAGACGGTCTCGACAACCATCGGCACACCCGAAGCCAGCACCCCCAAGCCCTCCGGATGCTCGATCTCATCGATGTCGTCGGACGCCACGAAGACATCCGGGATGAACACCTTCAGATCAGCGATCACGTTGCCGTCCTGCGCCGGCCCATAGCCAGTGCCGCGCAGAAAGTCGTAGAGAGCCCTACTCAGCCGCCTGTTGACAGTGAAATGACGAGCTCCGCCAGTGGGTGACAAAGTGATCGTCCCCTCGATGATCTCCGCGCGGAAGCCCTCGGGCACATCCATGGACTTCCACGCTTGCCACAGCACCTGGTCCAGGTTCACGACGGCCACCTCAGCAACTAGCGCGCTCACGAGACACCTTCTTTCCCGTCCAGTGTGATGAGCCCGTGCGAGCTCGCACAAGCGACGGCAGCACGGTCGCACACGACCGAGGGGCTGAGTGGGTGCACAGGCGCGAATTCACCCGAACGGGGAGTTTGGGGCCCGGAAACGCGAGAACCGCAGGGCGGGCCGGGAGGGGCCTGCCCTGCGGTTCGGGGTGCGGCGGGTTCGCGGCCTCCTCCCGAGCGGGCGCGAACCGGGTGGGTCAGGAGGTGGGGCGGGCGTCTCGGCGGGCTTGTCGGCGGGCTTGTCGGCCGGCTTCTCCGTCGCCACCTTGGCATCGGCGAGGGCCCTTTCGGGTCGAAAAGGAAGGCGAAGACCTTTGTGCGGGCCTCTCCTGACGCTCCGACAGCGCCGATCAGAGGCACACGGATTCTTGACCCTCCATACCGACTTCCGGCAGTGAACGAGCCTTCGGAATTGCTTGGTCCGCAGCGGAATTGACGGGTCGACAAGGACTCAGGAAACCCGGTCGCCGTTCGTGGGCAGTTCGACCCGGAAGGTGGCGCCGGCGCCGGGGGCGGTGTCCAGGGTGAGGGTGCCACCGTGGGCGCGGGTGAGGGCGGTGGCGATGGCGAGGCCGAGTCCGCCGCCGCCGCCGTTGTCGCGGCTGCGGGAGGCGTCGACCCGGTAGAAGCGGTCGAAGACCCGCTGGGCCTGTTCCCCGGTGAGGCCCGGACCGGCGTCGGCGACCTCCAGCAGGCAGATGCCGCCGGGCCCGGCGCCGACGCCTATCCGGACCGGGGTGCCGGGCGGGGTGTGCTTGACGGCGTTGCCGACCAGGTTGGTGACCACCTGCCGCAGCCGCGCCTCGTCGCCGAGGACGGGTGCGGCGCCGGGGGCGCCGGTGCCGGCGGGGCCGGTGAGGGCGACCGGGCGGCTCGGGTCGAGCGCGGTGAGGTCGTGCAGGGCGTCGGCGGCGAGGGTGCGTAGGTCCATCGGGGCGAGGTCGAGCGGGCGTTCCTCGTCGAGCCGGGCGAGCACCAGGAGGTCCTCGACCAGGGTGCCCATCCGGACGGCTTCGCTCTCGATCCGGGTCATGGTCCGCTTGACGTCGCCCTCGGTGGGCAGCGCGCCCATCCGGTACAGCTCGGCGAAGCCGCGGATGCCGGCCAGCGGGGTGCGCAGTTCGTGGGAGGCGTCGGCGACGAAGCGCCGCATCCGGGCCTCGGATTCGGCACGGGCGGCGAAGGCCGCCTCGATCTGGGTGAGCATGCCGTTCAGCGCGACGGACAGCCGTCCGACCTCGGTGCCGGGGGAGAGTTCCGGCATCCGGTGCGACAGTTCGCCGGCGGCGATCCGGGCGGCGCCCTCCTCGATCCGCCGCAGCGGCCGCAGTCCGGCCCGGACGGCGAAGAAGCCGAGCGCGGCGATCAGCAGCAGGACGCCGCCGCCGATCGCCAGGAAGGAGGTGCCGAGCCGGCCGGTGGTGGTGTCGACGTCCTCGCGGGAGACGGCGACCATGACGTAGGTCGGGTTGGTGACGGGCGAGGTGAACGCGCCGAGTCCGGGGGTCGGCGTGCGCGGGGCCTGGATCGGCAGCACCAGCACCCGCCAGCTGTGGTGGCCGCGCTGGTCGGGCAGGTCGAAGGGGGTGTCGGGGGCGGTCTGGGTCGGGTCCAGGCCGCCCAGTTGGGGTGCCGGGTCGCTGTCCGAGACGGGCTGGCGCAGCGACGTCTGGACCTTGCCGTCCGCGGACAGCCACTGCACCAGGTACTGGCTGGGCAGGCTGATCCGGCGCCCGGCCACGACCGGCTTGCCGGTGCCGGGCGGGTTCACCTGCATCGGCGCCTTGCGCGACAACGGCACGCCGTAGCGCTGGAGTTGCTCGTCCAGCTGCTCGACCAGCTGGGCCCGTACGGCGCCCAGCACGAAGGTGTCGCTGACCGCGAGCCCGGTGGTCACCAGCACGAGCGCCAGGACCAGGAGCCGGGCGCGCAGCGACAGCCGGGAGGTGAAGCGGGTGAACACGGGCCGGGCCGGTCCGGTCAGCCCTGCGGAGGGCGGCGCAGCGCGTAGCCGATGCCGCGCACGGTGTGGATCAGCTTGGGGCCGTGCGCGGGGCCGGAGTCGAGCTTGCGGCGCAGGTAGGAGATGTAGGACTCGACGATGGAGAGGTCGCCGCCGAAGTCGTAGGCCCAGACGTGGTCGAGGATCTGCGCCTTGGAGACCACCCGACCGACGTTCGCCATCAGGTAGTGGAGCAGCTTGAACTCGGTCGGGGAGAGCGCGACGGGGGTCCCGGCCCGGGTGACCTCGTGGGCGATCGGGTCCAGGCTGAGGTCGGCCACCACCAGGCGGCCGTCCTCGGCGGGCCCGCCGGCCCGGCGCAGGATCGCCCGGATCCGGGCGATCAGCTCCTCCAGGCTGAACGGCTTGGTGACGTAGTCGTCCGCGCCCGCGGCCAGGCCCTGGACCTTGTCGCCGACGCCGTCCTTGGCGGTGAGGAACAGCACCGGCAGGTGGTCGCCGGGGTGTCCGTGCGCGGGGCCGGCGATCTGGCCCCGGCTGGTGCGCTCGCGCAGCTTCTCGACGACGGTGAAGCCGTCGAGGTCGGGCAGCATCACGTCGAGGACCACGAGGTCGGGCCGCTCGACGGCGATCAGCTCCAGCGCCTCGGTGCCGCTGGCGGCGGAGGCCACCCGGAAACCGGAGAACCGCAGTGAGGCGGCGAGCAGTTCGCGGATGTTCGGCTCGTCGTCGACGACGAGGAGGAACGCCTCGCCCTGGCCCCCGGCCACGGCGGGGCCGCCCGGTGTGGTGACAGTGCCTTGCACGGGGGTTTCGCCTCCCGGTCGGACGATGACGTTCAGCATGAGGCTAGCCCCCGGAGGCTACGCGGCATGGATGAATGTTGGATTAACACCTTAACGGTCGGTTTTTTGCCGACAAGCCCCGAGGGGTGGGGCTCGGTGGTGTGCGCACCGGTGTGCGGACGTGTGTGCGCCCGGGCGTGCGGGTGTGCGTAGCGGTGTACGTACGGGTGTGCGGGCCGACTGTACGGGAACGACGAGGCGGCCGGGGGGCCACGCTCCCCGGCCGCCTCGTCAGCCGCCTCGTCCGCCGCATGCCCGGCCGCGTCCTCAGCCGCGCCCTCAGCCGCCCGTCGATTCAGTGGGCGAACTGGCCCGGCCGGTAGTCGCCGGCGGGCTGGCGGATCATGACGTTGCCACGGTTGAACGCATTGATCAGCGCGATCACGCAGACCAGTGCGGCGAGTTGCTCCTCGTCGTAGTACTTGGCCGCGTTCGCCCAGGCCTCGTCCGTCACCCCGTCCCCGTCGGCCAGCCGGCTGCCCTGCTCGGCCAGCTCCAGGGCGGCCCGCTCGGCGTCGGTGAAGACGGTGGCCTCGCGCCAGGCGGCCACCAGGTTCAGCCGGGTCGCCTCCTCCCCGGCGTGCACGGCGTCCTTGAAGTGCATGTCGACGCAGAAGCCGCAGCCGTTGATCTGGCTGGCCCGCAGCCGCACCAGCTCCTGGGTGGCGTAGGGCAGCGTCGAGTCCGCGATCGGCTGATGCGCGGCGATGAGGTGCTTGAAGACCTTGCCCATGACGGGGCTGGCGAAGGCGTTCAGTCGGGCTTCCATCGGGTGCTCCTTCATTGTCTCTGGTTCGTTCTCGGCTTCGGTCCGCCGCACTGCCCTCTGGGACAGGGCAGCCGGGCCGCCTGTGACAGCCCCGGCCGTGACCTGCGTCACCCGCCGTTCCACGGGCGCAGCTTCTCCGGGTTGCGCACCACCCAGATGTGGGTGATCAGGCCCTCGGCGATCCGGAAGGCGATCACCGTGTCGGTGACGCCGTCCTGCTCGACGACCAGTCCGGGCAGGCCGCTGACGGTGCACTCCCGCAGCGTCCGGCCGGCCGTGAGCCGGGTGGAGCCGGCGTAGGCGCGGGCGATCCACTCGCCGCCCGTGAGCGGCTCCAGCAGGGCGCCGGCCAGGCCGCCGCCGTCGGCGATCACGGTGGCGCCGGGGTCGAGGAGGTCCATCAGCGACCTGACGTCCTTCGCCTCCCAGGCCCGCTTGAACTCCCGGACGATCCCGGCCTGCACACCGGTCGGCGTCGCCGGGGCCTGGGCCGTACGGATCCGGCGGCGGGCCGAGGAGGCCAGCTGGCGGCAGGCCGCCGCCGAACGGCCGACGACCGCGGCCACCTCGGCGAACGGGTACTGGAAGACGTCGTGGAGGATGAACGCCACGCGCTCGGCCGGCGTCATGGACTCCAGGACGACGAGGAAGGCCATGTTGACCGACTCGTCGAGGGTGATCCGGTCCGCCGGGTCCGCCGCCGCGCCCTCGGCCCCGTCCCGGTGCTCGGGCAGCGGCTCGGGGAGCCACTCGCCCACGTAGCGCTCCCGCCGGGCCCGGGCGGAGCCGAGCTGGTTGAGGCAGATCCGGCTGGCGACCGTGGTCAGCCAGCCGCCGGGCGAGGCCACGGCGTCCCGCTGCTCCGGGGGCATCGCGTACCAGCGGGTGTAGGTCTCCTGCACGACGTCCTCGGCGTCGGCCAGTGAGCCGAGCATCCGGTAGGCCACATTGGTCAGTTGGCGTCGCTCACTCATGATCACGCTCAGGTCGTCGTCGTCCATCGTCCGCCTCCCGGGGTCGCCTCCACCCCTTACGACCGGACAGCGGGCCGGAATGTGACATCCGCCCCCCGCCTCACATTCCGGCGGGCCGCGCGGTCGTACCCGGCAGACGGCACCGAACGGTACGGAGGAACCCCCCCGTGAACGACTTCCAGACGACCGCCGACCTGGTCGGGATCCAGGCCCTGCAGAGCGAGTTCACCGACGCGGTGGTGATGCGCGACGGCGCCCGCCTCGCCGAACTGTTCACCCCGGACGGTGTGCTGCGGATGCCCGACGTCCCGATCGAACTGGTCGGCCCGGAGCAGATCCGCGCCGGGCGCCAGACGCTCCAGGACCGCTGGGACTTCTTCGTGCAGAACACCCACCCCGGCTCGATCCGGATCGACGGCGACACCGCGACCGGACGCGCCCACATGCACGAGCTGGTCCGGCTGCTGGACGGCCGCGAGGGGCTCAACTACGCGATCTACCAAGACCGTTACCAGCGCACGGCGGACGGCTGGCGGTTCGCCGAGCGGGTCTACGAGGTGCGGTACGTCGACACCAGCCCGCTGGGCGGCTCGGCCCCGCGCAGCGCCGGGAGCGCGGCCCCGGCCGACGCCGGGTTCGGCGCCCCGGCGGACGCGGAGCGCCTGGAACGGTCGGCCGCCGCGCTGGCGGCGCGCGGCTTCACCGTCGAACTCCTCGACACCGCCGCCGACGCGCGGGCCCGGGTCCGGGAGCTCGTCCCGGCCGGCGCCTCGGTGTTCACCGCGGCCAGCGAGACCCTCCGGCTGTCCGGCATCGACGAGGACCTCAACGACGACCTCAACGACGACACCGCCCATCACTCCGTCAAGTCCCGGGTGATGGCGATGGACCGGACCACCGAGGCCGACGGCATCCGGCGCCTGCTCGCCGCCCCCGACGTCGCCGTGGGCAGCGTCGCCGCCGTCACCGAGACCGGCTCCCTGGTGATCGCCTCGGCCAGCGGCAGCCAACTGCCGGGCAACGCCGGCGGCGCCGGTACGGCGATCTGGGTGGTCGGCGCCCAGAAGGTGGTCCCCGACCTGCCCACCGCGCTGCGCCGGCTGGAGGAGTACGTGCTCCCGCTGGAGGACACCCGCTCCCGGGCCGCCTACGGCCAGCCCAGCGCCGTCAACCAGCTGCTGGTGCTCAACGCACCGACCCGCTTCTCCCGGAGCGTCGTGCTATTGCTGCGGGAGGCCGTCGGGTGCTGAGCGACGGGTACTGAACGTCGGGTGCTGAACGTCGGGTGCTGAGCGACGAGTGCACGGGAAGTCGGACCGGCCGACTTCTCGTGCATCGTCGTCGCGCGTCAGTCGGTGCCCTCGGTCTCGTCCGCTTCCGGCTCCTCCGGCCTGGTGTGGAGCACCTCGCGGCCCTGTTCGGCGGCGCGGGCGATCGACTCGGAGACGAAGTCCAGGAAGCGGGCGATGTTCTCCAGCCGGTTGCCCGCCGGGGTGCCCGCGCCGAGGACGCCGACGCCCTGGCGGGTGGTGTCGACGAGCTGGGCGGTGGACTGGGCGCTGACCATCATCGCCCGGTACCAGATGTCGTCGTCCACGAAGTAGCGCTCGCGGCGGCGTTCGTCGCGTTCCCGGGTCACCATGCCCTGGCTCTCCAGGAACGCGATCGCCTTGGAGATGGTCGCCGGGCTGACCTGGAGGCGCTCGACGAGTTCGGCGGCTGTGAGGCTGCCCGCGTCGGTGATATAGAGGCAGGCCAGCGTCCGGGACGCCATCTTGGGCATGCCCGAGCTCATGATGACGGTGGTGAACACGTCCTCGTACTCGCGCACCGCCTCGGCGTCGCGGCCGTACGGCTGCGGGGTGGTGTTCGGCCCCTGGGGCGCGGGCTGTCGCCGGCGCTGGGCCCGGTTCCCGGTGGCGCGGTGGGCGAGGTCGGCGCGGTAGGTGGCGGGGCCGCCGTTGCGCATCACCTCGCGGGTGACGGTCGAGGTCGGCCGGTCGAGGCGCCTGGCGATCTCGGCGTACGCGAGGCCGTCGGCCAGTCCCAGCGCGATCTGCTGGCGTTCCTGCTGAGTGAGTCGTCCGCCCGGCATCGCGGCCTCCTTCGGGATCCGTGGTCGCTCCGCACAGGATAGCGTTCACCTCCAATCCATTGCAACGCCAGAGGACTGGGTCGTTGCATTCCCTGCAGGATCGTTGCAATGATTTCACGGCCACTGCCTGCACTGATGCCATTTTCGCACAATGAAGCTGTTGCCCGATCAATGAATGCAACGTAGCTTTTCCGTCATAAGAAAGCAGCGGCCGACAGGGGCCGCCGCCGGAGAAGGAGAAGCAATCATGCAGAAGCCCGCCGCCACCGCCACCGCCCCGGCCGCCACCGCCGTCAACGTCCCCGCGTGGTCCGGCATGGTGCACGTCGACGACACCGCCCTGGCCGTCACCGACACCGGCGGCACCGGCACCGCGGTCGTCTACCTCAACGGCAGCTACGCCGACCAGTCGCACTGGCGGCGCGTGATCGCCGACCTCGGCCCCGGCTACCGCCACATCAGCTACGACGAGCGCGCCCGCGGCAAGTCCGCCCTCGCCTCCGACTACTCCTTCGAGGCCTGCATGCGCGACCTCGACGCCGTCCTGGACGCCCGCGGCGTGCAGCGGGCGATCCTGGTCGGCTGGTCCTACGGCGCGGTGGTCGCCGTGCACTTCGCCGCCCGCCACCCCGAGCGCGTCCTGGGCGCGGTCTCCGTCGACGGCGCCATGCCCGTCGAGCCGCTCGACGACGCCGCCCGGACGAAGATCCGCGGACTCTTCCGCCGCCTCAGCCCGCTGTTCCCCATCTGCCGCCGCCTGGGCCTGGCCGCCCGGATGAGCGCCGTGCAGCACGCCGAGATCAACCTCGAACTCATCGACCTGTCCGCCCCCGCCCTCCTCCTCCCCGTCCTCGACCAGGTCACCGTCCCCACCCGCTACGTCCTGGCCAGCGGCGCCAACCTGGGCGCCGACGAGAAGACCATCGAAGGCCTGCGCGCCGCCATCACCGACTTCGCCGCCGACAGCCCGAACATCCGCATCGCCGCCAAGGTCCCCAGCAACCACTCCAAGATCCTCCGCAAGGACCACCGGGCCATCGCCACCACCATCCGCGAACTCGCCGACGCTCCCGCCCCGCAGGCCGCCTGAGCCGGCGCGGGCGGCTCCGCGGGCGGGGTCCCATGCCCGCTGGTCCCCCGTCTTCCCTCTGCTCCCCCGTTCTCCCTCTGCTCCCCCGTCTTCCCTCTGCTCCCCCGTTGTCGCACGAACGACCCCACAGCACAGGGCCTGCCGAGCCGTACGGCTACGCCTCCGCGGTCAGCAGCTTGCGCAGGTGCTCGACCGCCTCCGCCAGCGGGACGGACCGGGTCTCGCCGGTGGCCCGGGTGGTGAGCTCCACCAGGCCGTCGGCCAGCCCGCGGGCGCCGACCGTCACCCGGTACGGGATGCCGATCAGCTCGACGTCGCGGAACTTCACGCCGGGCCGCTCGTCCCGGTCGTCCAACAGCACGTCGAGGCGCTCGGCCCGCAGCTGCCGGTAGAGCGTCTCGGCGGCCCCGGCCACGCGCTCGTCCTTCGTCCCGAGGACGACCACGGCCACCTCGAAGGGGGCCACCGCGACGGGCCAGACGATGCCCTTGTCGTCGTGGTGGGTCTCCACGACGGCGGCCAACGCCCGCTCCACGCCGATCCCGTAGCTGCCCATGACCGGGACGACCCGCTCGCCGTCCTGCCCGGACACGGCGACGCCGAGGGTCTCGGTGTACTTGCGGCCCAGCTTGAAGATGTGGCCCACCTCGATGGTGACCGCCACCTCCAGCGGCGCCCCGCAGCGCGGGCAGGGCTCCCCCGCGCCGACCTCCCGCAGGTCGGCCCAGCGCCGCACGGCGACGTCCCGTTCGACGGACACCCCGCGTAGGTGCACCCCGTCCGTGTTGGCGCCGGTGGTCAGGTCGGTGCGGCCGCGCAGCGCCTCGTCGGCGAGCACCGGCAGGTCGGCGGGGGCACCGACCGCGCCCAGGCTGCCGGGGGAGGCGCCGAGCGCCGCCCGGATCTCCTCGGGGGTGGCCGGGCGGACGGCGGTCGCGGCGAGGGTGTCGATCAGCTTCTGCTCGACCAGGCTGTGGTCGCCGCGGACCAGGACCAGGGTCAGCTGCCCGTCCACCACGTACACCAGCGTCTTGACCTGCCGCTCGGCCGGCACCCCGTGCAGCCGCGCCAACTCCTCGATGGTGCGCGCCTCCGGGGTGTCGAACCGCTCGGGGGCGGCCAGGCCCGGGCCGTCCGCCACGGCGGGCAGCGCGGACGTCGCCTTCTCGCTGTTCGCCGCGTAGTCGCAGCCGGGGCAGCGGACCACCAGGTCCTCGCCGGCCGCCGAGGCGGCCATGAACTCCACCGACTCGCTGCCGCCCATCGTCCCGCTGGAGGCCTGGACGGCGATGGCGGGCAGTCCCAGCCGGGCGAAGATCCGCTCGTACGCGGCCCGGTGCAGCCGGAAGGAGCGGTCCAGCCCGGCCTCGTCCACGTCGAAGCTGTACGAGTCCTTCATGGTGAACTCGCGCACCCGCAGCAGCCCGCTCTTGGGGCGGGCCTCGTCCCGGAACTTGGTCTGGAACTGGTACCACATCTGCGGCAGGTCCCGGTACGAGCGCAACTCCTGCGACAGCACGGTGAAGACCTCCTCGTGCGTCACCCCGAGCGCCAGGTCCGCGCCCTTGCGGTCCTTGAGCCGGAACATCTCCTCGCCGATGGACTCCCAGCGGCCGCTGCGCTGCCAGATCTCCGCCGGGTGCATGGCGGGCAGCAGGAACTCCTGGGAGCCGATCGCGGCCATCTCCTCGCGGATGACGGCGATGATCCTGGCGCGCACCCGCACCGCCAGCGGCAGCAACGAGTAGTGCCCGGCCATCAGTTGCCGGATGAACCCTCCGCGCACCAGCAGCCGGTGGCTCACCGCCTCCGCGTCGGCCGGGTCCTCCCGGAGGGTGGGTACGTACAGCTGGGACCAACGCATGGGCCGGACACCGTCCTCTCGGCGAAGCTGCGGAGCGTCGCGCGGGCCGGTCTCGCGACGGTCTTCGCAACGGTCCTCGCAACGGGGGACCGCAGTTTAGCGGCGGGGTCGGCGCCGGATCGCCCCGTTTTACCCCCCGCCGGGCCCGGGGCAGGATGGGCCGATGAGCCGGTAGTCGTCGTGCCCCGGGTGGCTGCGGAACGGAAAGTCGGCCGGGCCGACTTCCCGTGCCTCCCGACGGCCCGACCCCCTCCCCTCACACGGGGAGCCGGCCCTTCAACCTCACGAGCGACCTCACGAGCGACCTCACGAGCGACCTCACGAGCAGTCGGAGCGGTGGGCGAACGGCCGGTCCGGGCAGTCGGGGCACTCGAATAGGTAGACGCCGCCCATGTCCCCGAGCATCAGCCCGTGCGGGCGCTGGACCAAGGTCCGCTCCTCGTACGGGAGGTCCCAGATCTCGCCCTCCGCCGGGGTGTCCTCGACCGCCAGCCAGGTGCGCCGGCTCGCGCCGTCGAACTCGGCGCTGTTGACGGTCAGGAGGTGCCGCATGGTGCGGTCGCAGGACGGGCAGTCGGGCCAGTTCGGGTCCTGCGTCCAGGTCGGGTAGCCACAGACCTTGATCCCGTCGGACACCGAGAGGTGGGCCTCGTACGACCAGCCGGTCTCCTCCTCCACCTCCTCGAACCTCGGCTGGAGCGCCTCGTAGACGTCCTCCGGCAGGTCCCAGCTCGGAAACGGCCCCGCGTCCCCCTTCCGCGGCGCGTACGACGTCCGGGGGTGGCCGTCCCCACAGTGCGGCCACGGCTCCGAGCGAGGCCACAGCACCGGTCCACCCATCGAACTGTCCCGCGGCCCCGGCTCACCTCGCCGCGGATGCAGCCGGGTGGCCGGCTTCCGCCAGGCGGCCACCTCGGGAAACAGCGCCTCGACATCGAGCGGACGCGGCGGGGACGTGCGAGCCACGGAACGGCCTATCTACGGAGCGAACGAAGATCCACCCCTGGATACCGGTGGCCCCTTGCCCGCCGCAAGGGGCCACCGGAGGACGGCGTCCGCACAGGAAGTCGGCCGGGCCGACTTCCTGCGCAGGGGGCCGGGACTGGTCAGGGCAGGAGGTTGGCGGGGTCGTCCAGCCACGGGTGGTGGTCGCCGGTCGCGGTCACGGTCATGCCGAGCCGGGTCAGTTCGGGCTTGCCGCTGCGGACCCACCAGTCGTGCGCCGCCGTCACCTCGTCCCACAGGTTGCGCGGGCCCGACTGGGACACGGCGTGCCGGCCGTCCCAGTCGGCGAAGCGGCAGTGGGCGTACGACTCCCCGTCCCAGATCTCGGCCCGGCCGGTGCCGAACCGGTCGTAGCCCGCCCAGACGCTCCGCCGGAACAGGTTCGGGATCCGCAGGCCGATGGCGAAGGCTGCGTGGGTCTGCTCGGCCACGTCGGCCGGGTCGATGCCGGAGGGTCCGTGCCGGACGTCCTCGATGTCGAACTCGCCGCTGTCGGGCCGCTGGTCGCGCACCCACATGAACGACACGTCCTCGACGAACGGTCCGCTCGCCGACCGCCCGTCCTCGGCCACGGTGAGCCGCAGCAACGCGCCGTTGCAGAACGCCGTGCCGTACGGCACCAGGATGACCCCACCGGGGGCGGTCTGTTCCAGGATCGCCGACGGCAGCCGCTGGACGGCCGCGGTGAAGTGCACCCGGTCGAACGGGGCGCCCTCGGGATGGCCGAGGGCGCCGTCGCCGACCAGGACGGTGGGCCGCAGGCCCGCCGCGTGCAGCCGGTGCCGTGCCCGACTCGCCAGGTCCGGGTCCAGCTCGATGGTGGTCACGTTCTCCCCGCCGAGTCGGCTGGACAGCAACCCCGCCGTCCAGCCGGTGCCGGTGCCCAGTTCCAGGACCCGCATGCCCTCGGCCACGTCCAGGTGCCGGAGCATCTGCGCGACCACGGTGGGCATGGAGCTGGACGACGACGGGGTGTCGGTCCCCTCGTAGACCTGCGTCACCAGGGCCGAGTCGGAGGCGACCAACTCCGCCCAGCGATGGGGCTGTTCGGCGCGATCGAGCCACTCGCCCTCGTCCAGGATCCGATCCGGGGTGAACAGCTCGCGCGGGGTGGTGCGGAACGTCTTCTCCCAGTCGGCCGACAGCGCCCCGGATTCCCGCAGCGCGTCGGCCAGTTCGTACCACGTCATGGTTCCCCTACTTCCCGGGCTTGGGCAGGTTCTTGGGCGGCGCGTCCCGCTGGCCGTCGTGCGGCGCGGTGTCCGGCTTCCCGGAGTGCCCACCGCCGCTGCCCCCGCCAGCCTTGCCGGGGCCGTCCCCGCCCGATGCTCCGCCGTGCTTTCCCATGCGCATTCCCCTTTCCATTGCCGCATACATCAGCAAGGAGCAGATTAGGGGATTCCATACGATCCATGGAGGTTATTCCCGATAGCGACTAAAGATCTCGGGAGGCCCCTCGATAACGGTCCGCCCAATTGCGCAGCTGCGTTCGGGCCTCATCATCGAAGAGGGCAATATCCTCGAACATTGCGAAGATGTGACGGTACTGCAGGACGTCCCGCGGATCGCGGAACACTATGCGCCCCGTGAACGACTCCATGGTGACCAGGCGGTCGTCGTACATCGTGAACGTGTTCATCGGGCCACGAGTGAGGCGCGTTCCGCACGGGATCACACCGATCCGGACTCCCGGCAGGTGGGAGAGCGAGGCGAGGCGGTCGATCTGGAGAGCCATCGCCTGGGGAGGGATCAACGCCCAGTTCACCGCCTGCTCCGTGAGCAGGAACGTGAACGACTTCGATTCGTCGTGGAGCACCGCCTGCCGCTCCAGCTTGCGGGTGATGACGGTCGTCCTGTCACCCGGCGAATGACTCAGGCTGGCCCGGATGTACTCCGGCGTCGCCAGAAGGCCGGTGATCATCGCCGGCAGGAAGTACCGCAGCTCCGTCGCATCCGCCTCCAGCGAGAGCAGCTCGGCCTGACGCTTCGCGATGCCTCGACGCCAGGACGCACGCTTGTCCTGCCATTCGGTATTCGCGATCCTCGCCAGCGCGGAAACCTCCTGGACGAGGGCGGCAGGCACTCCGAGTGCCCTGAGGATGAGCTCCACGTCGACCAGGGTCGGAGTCAATCTTCCGGTCTCGATCTTGCAGATCTTGCTTTGGGAGATGCCACAACGCGCCGAAATCCGGTCTCCTGTGAGACCGGCCTCCAGGCGGAGCCTTCTGAGCGTTTCGGCGAGGTCCGACTTCGATCTGCCGAGCTGGTCGGGATCGAGTGTCACCCGTGGGCTTTCAGGTACTCGGCGAAAGGCACGGAATGCTCCAGGGTGACTTGCTTCCATTCCTGGTACCGGCCCATGTCACCCGTGACCAGCTCCCGGTTGATCTGGGTCCCATCGGCGCGGAAGTTCAGGTGGACCGCCGAGGAATCATCGAACAGCCACCAGTCCTGGTCCGGAATCCCGAGGTCCAGCTCGGTCGCGTCCAGAATCCTGATGTCCTCCCCCGCCGCGATGTTCCCCGGGATTCCCCAGGCGAACTGGTACCGCTGGTAGTCCGTGAGCGGCCGACGCACCACGCGGACCCGGCCGATGGTGCGTCCCGACGAGACGAAGGCGCGCACCCGCCGGTGCCACGCCGTGTTGTGGTCGGCCGGCTTCGGCTCTCCTCGCAGGAAGCGAGAGAGGCTCTCGGTCTCCTTGGGCATCGTGTAGACGGGCTGTACCTCATACCGGAAAGCATCGTGCCGGTAGCTGTCGAAGTGAGCGCGCCACTGGTCACCATCCAAGAGCACGGACGGCCTCCCTCAGAACGTCCTCGGGGATCTCGACGGCGGATTCCCCGGAAGGCACCTTCAACGCCGTGAAGTGCTCCCCCTGGACCACGAACGTTCGTCGATCGGTGGCATAGACGTTCGGGCAGTCGTCATCGTCGCAGGTCGGTCCGTTGAACTTGCCGGTAAGACGCGTCAGTTCCGTCTGCTCGGTCATGCTGACCCCTCTCAGGTGCGGTACCTCGCGGCTGGTCAACGACGCTAGGGCCGGGTAATGGATCCTGTCCACGACGCAAGCCGCCCATTCCCGACCTGGAATAAAGATCTCCACCTGGTCGGGATCTCCGCTGGGAGGCCGCCCGGTGGCCCCTGGCGGGAAGGAAGAGGCCACCGCTCCTCACGGAGCCGCTCCTCACTCGCCGTGCTCGGCCCACCAGGTCGCGAACGGGACGGCGTTGGCCATCGCGAGGTCGCGGTACGCCTTGAGTTCGGCGGCTCGGGCGCCGGTGTGGAACTCGGAGCCGAGGAACTTACCGTTGCCGTCGTAACTCATCTCGGCGGCGGTCTCGTCATCGAAGAGCCAGAAGTCCGGTGCCTTGGGAATGGGGTTGATCCGGTACGTGGTGTCGAGGATGAAGAACTCCTCGCCGGCTGCCATGTTCCGCAGGTACCCCCAGCCGAGCTCGAACCGGAGGTAGTCCGTGAGCGGACGCGAGAGGGTGTGCACCCGGTACATGCGCTTGCCGGCCCGAGTGGCGTCGCCCACGGTCGTGAGCCAATCGACGGTCTTGAAGTCTTCCGGCTGCTCCTCGCCTGCGAGGAAGGCGTGATAGGCCTCCACTCCGCCGGACTGGCCGTAGTCGTCCAGCGTCTCCAGTCGGAACGCCTCCCGTTCGAACTCCGAGAACCAGTCTCCGAGGGTCCTGGATGAGGTTGTCACGGATGGCCTTTCGAATGAGTTCCATGGGGATTTCGACCAGCGGCTCCACGGGGGTCTCCTCGCTCGCTCGGTCTCCCCACGATGCTCCCGAGTCCAACCAGCCGAGGCAAGAGGCAAGTGTTTCCGGTACTGGAAACCTGGCCAACTTCGAACTGGAGGACGAAAGTTGGCGCAGGAAGTCGGCGGGGCCGACTTCCTGCGCCAGGGGGCGGAGTGGGGGGATTACGGCTTGGGGATGGCGGTGGTGACGGCCTTGGTGCGGGTCAGGATGGCGATGGGGACGATCGCGAGGGCAGAGAGGCCCTGGAGGACGGCGTACCAGGTCGGGCAGATGCCGGGGATGAGGTCGACGCCGAGGACGGCGATCGGCATCACGGTGGAGAGGGTCCGGATGCGGTCGAGGGCCTTGTAGTCGCCGTCGGCGGCGCGGGCGGTGATGCGGAGGAGCACCGGGGCGAGGGCGGGGAAGAGGATGCCGCGGATCCACATGAACGGGGTGGTCGCGTGCCCGGTGAAGGCCATCACGGCGACGGTCGCGAGGGTGATCACGCCGATCGCGCCGAAGAGCGTGATGCACTTCTTCGCGGTCGAGAACGCCTCGTCGGTACGGGAGTTGCCGCGGTTCGCCGTCGCGGTGATCGCCATTGTTCTGTCCTCCGTGTCGTGGTGAGAACGAATCTACGGAGGCGGCGGACGGGCCGACACCGGTCTGGCCCCACACCTGGGGTGGGGCCAGACCTACCCCCTACCGGTCGTTGCCCGCCCCGTGGCGGGTGTCCAGGCAGAGCGCCCACACGTCGGTGATCAACCAACGGCGGCCTCTTGCGGGGAGCAAGAGGCCGCCGGAACGACTCTCCAAGGGTTGTCCCGTAACTGATCTTTGGCGGAACGAGAGTGGCTGGCCGGGATCGCATCCCAGGTTCCCTTCGGGGAGGCACTGACAGCGGGCAGCAGACTCCTCCTCCCGAGAACGGGCGGACCTCCCGACCTGGGGAGATGAGCCAGGCCCCTGTTATCGTGCGCCGATGTCAACGATCAAACAGTTCCAAGTGGCCTTCGACTGCGCGGAGCCTGTGCGCCTCGCCGCCTTCTGGTGCGAGGTGCTGGGGTACGTCATGCCGGCGGTCCCGGAGGGCTTCGCCACGTGGGAGGAGTGCTTCCGCTCGCTGCCGCCGGAGGATGCGATCTACTTCGCGTGCACTGATCCCTCGGGTGTGGCCCCGCGCCTGCTCTTCCAGCGAGTTCCCGAGGGCAAGGTCGTCAAGAACCGGGTGCATCTCGATGTGCGGGCCGGCACCGGGCTCGTGGGTGAGGAGCGCCTGGCCACACTCGAGGCCGAATGCGCACGGCTGATGGCGCTCGGCGCGAAACACGTGCTGACGCAGCGCGCCGACGGCGTCAACGAGTCGTGCATCACGATGCAGGACATCGAGGGCAACGAGTTCTGCCTCGCCTGATTCTCCTCCGAGCTTTACGGGACAACCCTTGGCCACCGGCGGCCTCTTGCGGGGAGCAAGAGGCCGCCGGAACGATTCGCTAGGCGCTGACGATCAGGTGGTCGAACTCGCCGGACTTCGCGCCCTGGAGGAACGCGGCGAACTTGAGGGGCGTGGTGCGGACGATGATGTCGCCCTCATCGGACTCGCGCAGCTCAAGCACCCCGTCGACAGCCCGCACCTCAACACACGCGTTGCTGGAACCGGAATAGCTGGACTTCTGCCATGCAGGGCTACTCATGATTGCCCTCTATCTCCTTCTTGATGGATCGGATGAAGTCTCGTGAGTCATCCTCGGAGAGGGCCACAGATGCCATCCTGTCGAGGATCTCGCGGTAACTTGCCAGGTCAGAGGGCGCGTCGAAGAGTGGACACCCGAAGCTGATGTCGATCTGCACGGTATCCAGCTCGGGTACCGGTCCAGCGACATAGACGAAGTTCTCGCTGGGTCCGGGCAGCGATTCAATCTTGAACGGCACAACTCGGACGGAGATGCCGGGGCTCTCGGAATGGTCGATGAGAGCTCCGAGTTGCTCGGCGAGCGCCGCCGGACCGCTGAACTGCATCCGTAGTGCGGCTTCATGGATGAACGCCGTGTAAGGCGTGGCGCCATCCTGGATAACCTGCTGCCTCCGCAGCCGGAAGGCCAAGCGGAGGTCGACATCGGGCTGCGGCAGTGGCGGGATCGCGCGAGCGAACACCGAAGCGGCATAGGCCGGAGTCTGGAGCAGACCGGGCAGGAAAGTGATCGAGTAGGTGGAGATCCGCCGGGCGTGGGCCTCGATCGCCGCCACATCGAGCAGGTCGGTGGACAGCCTCGGGCCGTACTCCTCCCACCAGCCGGTCTCTCGTTCCCGGGCCATGTCGGCGAGTGACTCGATCAGGGGTTCATTGCTGCACGCGCAGACCGCCGCGATCTCCCGCAGACGTTCCTCGCTAACGGATGACTTCCCGCTCTCCATCTGGCTCACCAGGGCGGCAGTCACCTCAAGCAGACGGGCAAGGTGGCTGCCGCCGAATCCGGCTTGCTCTCTCATCCTCCGTAGTTCGGCGCCGAGGCGCCGCTGACGGAGCGTGGGGACTCGAAGGGCCATGGCGTCCTCTCAGCTGGTACAGAGGCCAGTGTGCCGCGCCGGTCGCCGCCGGATCCATCCGGGTTCGGCAGCGCGTGTCCCCCAGGCGAAGGAACCTTCGCCCGTTCGAATTTAATTAAAGAGCGGATGCGCTATCGTCGTTCACAGCTCGATCCGACGGGTCGTCAGTAAAGCCTGTATCCAGGGCAGTAGGCGCCTGCTGCCCGCGCACCGAAGAGCAACCGCCGCCCCGGCCTGGCTCACGGCGACGACCCCGTCACGTCACCCCCTCTCTCCACACCACAGCCTCCCGGAGGTTCCCGTGTGCACCCGTAACACCCCCTCGCTCACCCTCTCCCGCCAGGCCCTGCGGGACGCCATGACCCGCAGCGGCGGCTGGGACGCCGACACCATCTTCAACGCCGAACTCGCCCTCTGCGAGCTCATCTCCAACGCCTGGCGCCACGCGGACACCCCCGCGCCCGTCGTCTGGTTCTCCATCCTCGACCAGACCCTCCGCGTCACCGTCTCCGACGAGAGCGACGCCCTCCCCCAGCCCCGCACCCCCACCGACCTCACCGAGACCGGACGAGGCCTCCAACTCGTCGAAGGCCTCACCGACCGCTGGGGCGTCGACCCCCAACAGCGCGGCAAGACCACCTGGTTCGAGTGCGAGTCGGACACCGACTCGTGACCCGCGACCCCATCGCCCCCGACGACCCCCGGATGCGCGACTACACCAAGCCCCAACTCACCGCCCTCCTCGGCGAACTGCACCGCCGAGGCCTCCCCTACGGCCTCCTCTGGGGCTCCGCCGGCACCCCCGAGACCACCCTCGACGGCCGCATCCTCGTCGACTTCGGCAACGCCCCCGTCAGCACCCTCCTCAACCTCCTCCACCTCCTCCGCGACCTGGAGCGCGACGACCCGTGGCGCCCGTGAACTTCTTCGTCGGCGCCATCCTTCTCGCCCTCCTCGCCCTCGCCATCACCACCGTCGCCCTCGGCGTCATCGCCACCCTCAAGATGCAACGCCCCGACGACGGCGACTGAACGCGCGAAGGCCCTCGCCTGGGAAGGCGAGGGCCTCGCGGGGTGTCCGACGGTTCCGGGTCAGCCGCCGGACGGCTTCCGGGGTGAACCACCGCCGAAGCCACCGGCACCGGCGGCCCCTTCGACGAGCTGGCTGGCGGCGTACCCACCGCTGGAATCCGGCGTCCCGACGACGGTCACGCTCTGGCCGGGCTGGAGGTCGGCGACCTTGCCCTCCTTGTTCAGCTGGACCTTGGTCGAGTCCCCGGTCGTCACCTTGACGGTGTTGCCACTGGCGTCGGTCAGGTACACGGTCGTGCCGTCGACGGCCTTGACCGTGCCGCGCGTGAAGCCGCCCTGAGCACCGCCCTGACCCTGACCGCCCTGACCCTGACCACCCTGACCCTGACCGCCCTGCCCCTGGCCGCCCTGCCCACCTCGGCGCCCACCGCCGCCCTGCCCGTACCCGCCGCCCGCCGCCGGAGCGGCAGCCGAAGCGGCCCGGGGTGCGGAGGACTTGCCGCCACTCGTCCCGCCCTGCCCCTGCTGGTACCAGACCCCGCCCGCGAAGGCCCCGGTGGCGATCACCCCGCCCGCGAGGACGAGCGACAGCCAGGGCAGCTTGCGCCGGGGCGGTGCGGCCAGTTCCGCGCTCACGTCCCGCGCGTCCGGCGGGGTGGCCAGCAGGGCGACCTGTTCGTCGTGCTCCATCGAAGAAGTGCTCCTACTCGTGCCGGAGGGCGTCGATCGGCCGCAGTGAGGCGGCCCGGTTGGCGGGGTAGCTGCCGAAGAACAGTCCGATGGCGACCGCGATGCCGAAGGCGCCGAGCACCGAAGCCGGGATCACCACCGGTTTGATGCCGACGATGCTGAAGTGCGAGCCGAGGATCCCCGCCGCCACGCCCAACCCGGCGCCGATCACCGACAGCAGCGTCGACTCGGTCAGGAACTGCCCGAGGATGACGGCCCGAGGGGCGCCGAGCGCCTTGCGGATGCCGATCTCACGCGTTCGCTCCGTCACCGTCACCAGCATGATGTTGGTGATCCCGATCCCGCCGACCAGCAGCGAGATCGCCGCGACCGCGCCCAGCAGCACGGTGAAGGTCTTCGTCGTGCTCTCCCTCGCCGTGAGCAGCGAGGCCTGGTTGGTGATCCGGAAGTCGGCCTTGGTCGGGTCGGTGATCGCGTGGGTCCCGAGCAGCACCCGGGTGATCTCGTTCTGCGCCGCCGTGGTCGTGTCGGCGGACGACGCCTGCACCAGGATCTGGTTGACCGCCCCGAACCCGGTGAACGCGTTCTGCACGGTCGGCAGCGGTGCGATCACCACATCATCCGGATCGGTGAACCCGCTGCCGCCCTTGGCGGCGAGCACGCCGACCACCGTGAACGGCGTCCCGCCGAGCACGATCTTCTTGCCGACCGGGTCCTCGGTGTCGAACAGCTGCTTGGCCGTCGTGGCGCCGAGCACCGCGACCTTGCGCGAGCCGAGCACGTCGTCGTCGGTGAAGTAGTCGCCGTGCGCGACCTTCTGGTTGGAGGTCTCGAAGTACGCGGGGTACGTACCCACCACCGACCCCGGGCTGTACGAGACGTTCCCGTACAGCGCCGTCGCGCTCGTCGTCACCACCGGTGCGACCGACTTGACCGCGGACGGGTCCGCGCCGCTCGCCAGCGCCTTGGCGTCGGCGACCGTCAGCTTCTTCACCGAGGACACCGAACGCGCGCCGCCGGCCGCCGAACCGGAGCTGACCGTCAGCGAGTTGGTGCCCAGCGAGGTGATCGAGTCCTTGACCGCCTGGGAGGAGCCGTTGCCGACCGCCAGCAGCAGGATCACCGAGGCGACGCCGATCAGCACCCCCAGCATGGTGAGCGCCGAGCGCACCTTGTTGGCGGCCAGGCCGCCGACCGCGAAGCGGATCGTCTGCCAGAGGATCACGCGAGCACCCCCTGCCGGGCCAGGACGGGCGGGGGCCCGTCCACCGGCGCCTGCCGGACGTCGCTGACGATCTGCCCGTCGACCAGCCGCAGCACCCGCTTGGCGTGCAGGGCGACTTCGTCCTCGTGGGTGATCAGCACGACCGTGCGGCCGGTCGCGTTGAGCCCGTCGATCAGGCCCAGCACTTCCTCCGTGGAGCGGCTGTCCAGGTTTCCGGTCGGCTCGTCGGCGAGCAGCATGGCGGGCGCCGTGACCAGCGCCCGCGCCACCGCGACGCGCTGTTGCTGGCCGCCGGAGAGCTGGTTGGGCTTGTGCCCGGCCCGCTCGCCCAGCCCCACCAGGGACAGCGCGGCCATCGCCCGCCGCCGGCGCTCCGCCGCCCGGACGCCCGCGTAGGCGAGCGGCAGCTCGACCTGGGCGAGGGCGGTGGTGCGCGGCACCAGGTTGAAGGACTGGAAGACGAAGCCGATCTTGCGGTTGCGGACCAGGGCGAGCTGCTGCTCGTCCAGGTGGCCGACGTCGGTGCCGTCCAGCAGGTAGCGGCCTGAGGTGGGGACGTCGAGGCAGCCGAGGATGTTCATCAGGGTGGACTTGCCGGAGCCCGAACTGCCCATCACCGCGACGAAGTCGCCCTGCTCGATGTCCAGGTCGACGCCGGCCGGCTCCCCCGTCCCGGGCAGCGAGGGGCCGCGCAGGGCGTGCACGGTGGCGTCGCCGTGCCCGTACGACTTGGTGAGCCGGCTGATCCGGATCACCGGCACGGGGTGCGCGGGGACGCGCTTGTCGATGACGTGCTGCATGCTCAGCCCTTACCGCCCCGGCCGCCGCCGCCACCGCCGCCACCGGCCCCGCCCGGGATGCCGACGCCGCCGCCGCTGCCGCCCCGGCCGCCGCCACCGCCCAGACCGGGGAAGGAGCCGCTCGGGAAGCCGTTGTTGCCGCTGGTGGTGGGGAGTTCGACCTTGTCGCCCTCCTTGAGCCCGGAGACCACCTGCACCGTGCTGTCGCCCTCGACGCCCACGCCGACGTCGACCCGCTCGGTGGCACCGCCCTCGTGCACCACCGTGGCGGTCCGCGAGGCGCCGGTGCCGGACAGCGCCGAGGTCGGCAGCGAGAGCGCGTTGTCCGCCTCGCCGGTGATCACCTGGACGGTCGCGCTGAGGCCGGTGCGCAGGGTGCTGGTGTCCCCGTTGAGCTGGAGGGTGGCCGCGTACTGGACGGCGGAGGAGCCGGCCGCGCCGCTGCCGCTGCTCGACGGCAGCGAACTGACCGACAGCACGGTCGCGTTGAGCTTGGTGTCGGACTGGGCGTTCAGCGTGACGGTGGCCGCCTCGCCCTTCTTCAGCTTGAGCGAGTCCAGCTCGGAGAAGTTGGCGGTGACCTGCATCCCGGTCGGGTTGGTGAGCACGATGAAGCCGCTGGGGGAGCCCGAACTCGCGCTCGCACCGGTGGACTTCGAAGACGTGGCGGAGCCCGATGCGGTGGCGCCCACGGTGTCCCCGACCTTCGCCGAGACCGAGGCGACCGTGCCGTCCACCGAGGCGGTGAGCGTCGTCCCGGTCAGCGCCGCCTGGGCGTTGGTGAGGTTGGTCTGCGCGGTCGCGACCTGCTGCTGGGCCTGGGCCACCGCCGCGTCGTCGACCTTGGTGGTGGTGATGGTGGTGGTCTGCGGGGCGGGCGTACTGCTCCCGCCCGCCCCGCGACCCCCACCGCCGCCGCCGCTGCCGCTGCCACTGCCGCTGTTCGACGGAGGGATGGTGGCGCCGGGCAGGGGTTCGGTGGTCGTCGTGGTGACCCCGGCCTGCGCCTTGGTGAGGTTGGCATTCGCCGTGGTGAGCGCCGACTGGGCGGCTTCCACCTGCTGCTGGGCCGCCGTGGTGTCGACCGTCGCCAGCACCTGGCCCTTCTTGACGGCGTCCCCCACCGCGACCTTGACCGCGGTGAGCCGCCCGCCGGTGGCGAAGTCCTGGGCCGCGTCGGTCGGGGAGGCCAGCGTGCCGGTTCCGGACACGGTGGCCAGGACCGTCCCCTTGGTGACGGTCGCGGTACGGGCGGCCGGCTTGGCCGCGGCCGTGCCGCCGCTGCCGTCGACCGTGGCGTACACCAGGGCCGCACCGCCCAGCAGGGCCACGCCGAGCGCGGAGTTGACGAGGACGGCGCCTCGCCGCCGTGGGAGCACCTTCATGGCGGACAGCTTCGCGGGGCGCTCTTGCGCTGCCCTGGGCACAGGCTGGGAGAAGACTGACCGACCGGATCCGGGCATTCCGCCCGAACCGCCCGCCCCGCGCGGGCGGCTTGGCCGGGGCGTGGCCGATCGTTGGCCGAACTCCCAGCCGCCTCCCAGCGATCCCCAGCCATCCGGCAGCGCATCCTCAGACGGCCCTCAGACGGCGTTCAACCCGCAGCCGCAGACGCAGCCCCCGACCCCCAACCCCCGGCCCCCGGCCCCCGGCCCCCGGCCAGGAACGCCGCAGGGGCGCGCCCCCGTGGAGCGCGCCCCTGCGGAACAGCAGGAGGAGGGATCAGCCCTCGATCTCCTTGCGGAAGGCCTCCGCCACCGACAGGAAGATCGTGTTGCCCTCGGCCTCGCCGATCGAGATCCGCACGCCCTCCGGGAACGGCCGGACGATCACCCCGGCCGCGGCGCAGGCCGCGGCGAAGTCCGCCGAGCGCTCGCCGAGCCCGAGCCAGACGAAGTTGGCCTGCGAGTCCGGGACGTCCCAGCCCTGGGCGCGCAGCCCGGCGACCACCCGGTCGCGCTCCCCGACCAGCGCCTCCACCCGCACCATCAGCGCCTCCTCGGCGCGCAGCGAGGCGACGGCGGCGTTCTGGGCGAGCTGGCTGACGCCGAACGGGACGGCGGTCTTGCGCAGGGCGCCCGCCACCGGCTCGTGGGCGATCGCGAAGCCGACCCGCAGACCGGCCAGGCCGTACGCCTTGGAGAAGGTGCGCAGCACGCAGACGTTGGGGCGGTCCCGGTAGAGGTCGATGCCGTTGGGCACCTCGGGGTCGCGGATGAACTCGATGTACGCCTCGTCGACGACGACCAGGACGTCCCCGGGGACGGCGTCCAGGAAGCGCTCCAGCTCGGCACGGTGAACCACGTTGCCGGTGGGGTTGTTGGGGTTGCAGACGAAGATCAGCCGGGTCGCCGGGGTGACGGCGGCGAGCATCGCGTCCAGGTCGTGGTCGCCGTTGTCCTTGAGCGGGACCGGGACGGGCGTGGCCCCGGCGATCTGGGTGATGATCGGGTAGGCCTCGAAGGAGCGCCAGGCGAAGATCACCTCTTCGCCCGGGCCGGCGGTGGCGAGCACCAACGACTGGGCGACGCCGACCGAGCCGGTGCCGAGGGCGATGTGCTCGGTGGGCACGTCGAAGCGCTCGGCGAGGACGGCGGTCAGCTCGCTGACGCCCATGTCCGGGTAGCGGTTGAACGAGCCGGCCGCCGCGACCGCCGCCTCCAGGACGCCGGGCAGCGGGTCGTTCGGGTTCTCGTTCGAGGACAGCTTGTAGGCGTCGGCGCCGGCCGGCTTGCCGGGCTTGTAGGTGGGGATGCCGTCCAGGCTCGGGCGCAGGCGCGGGCCCTGCGCTGAGGTACCACTGCTCACGGTCGTACTCCTTCGTGTCTCTGCCGGTCGGCCCGCCGTCGCACGGTCGGGATCGCCGCCGTACCCCGGGACCCGGCTCCGCTCCCGGGATCTCGGGGCGGGCCCGGACCACCCCGGTCGGGTGCCTTGCACGATACCGACCGCCCTCACCCGTAGGAGTGAGATGCCCGGACGGGTTACAGGCGCAGATCAGCCATTCTGCCCGGTTCCTTTGGCACATGTCAGAGGTAAGTCGGCTGGTTTCAGGAGGGTATCGAAGGGGCGCACCCCGGCTCACTCTTGGAGAAACGTATCTCCGAAGGCTCCCGATGCGCCGGTCACAGACCCTTGTCAGGAGCCATACGATCGGTCCGCCATGACAGCAGCAGCCAACCAGAGCGGTCGGCGTCCCACCACCTCAAGGCGTCTGGAGCGGGCCGGCATCCGGGATGTGGCAGCAGCCGCCGGAGTGTCGATCACCACCGTCTCCGACGCGCTGAACGGAAAGGGCCGCCTGCCCGACGAGACCCGCAGCCGGGTGCGCGAGGTCGCCGAGCGCCTCGGCTACCGCCCCTCGGCGGCAGCCCGCACCCTGCGCACCGGACGGTCCGGCCTGATCGGGCTGACGGTCACGACCTACGGCGAAGAGCCCTTCACCTTCACCGAGTTCGCGTACTTCGCCGAGATGGCCCGGGCCGCCACCAGTGCCGCCCTCGGCCGCGGCTACGCGCTGGTGGTGCTGCCCGCCTCCTCCCGCCACGACGTCTGGGGCAACATCGCCCTGGACGGCACCGTGGTGATCGACCCGCCCGACCAGGACCCCCTGGTCAGCGAGCTGTACCGGTCCGGCGTGCCGGTGGTCAGCGACGGCAAGCCCGGCAACTGCCCGGTCACCGCCTGGGTCGACAACGACCACGAGGCCGCCGTGCTCGGCATCCTCGACCACCTCTCCGAAGCCGGCGCCCGCCGGATCGGCCTGCTCACCGGCACCAGCACCGACACCTACACCCGGCTCTCCACCGAGGCCTACCTCGGCTGGTGCGCCAAGGTCGGCCAGGAGCCGGTGTACGAGGCCTACCCGGCCCACGACCCGGCGGCCGGGGCCGTCGCCGCCGACCGGCTGCTCGCCCGCCCGGACCGCCCGGACGCCGTGTACGGCCTGTTCGACCCCAACGGCACCGACCTGCTCGCCGCCGCCCGCCGCTACGGCCTGCGGGTGCCGGACGACCTGCTGCTGGTCTGCTGCAGCGAGAGCGACGTCTACGCGGCCACCGAGCCGCCGATCACCACCCTCTCGCTGAAGCCGCGCAAGATCGGCACCACCGTCGTCAACCTGCTCATCGACGCCATCGAGGGAGTCGACTCCGGGACGGGCGTGGACATCGCCCGGCTCTTCCCGCCGCGCTTCCGCACCGCCGGCACCGGCCCGCCGCCCGGCACCCTGATGCCGACCGAGCTGATCGTCCGGGCCTCCTCCCAGCGACGGAGCCCGCGCACCACCGTCAGCCCGCCCCGGACGCCGGGCGAGGTGTAGCGCAGGGGGCGGGACCACGGCGAAAGGCCGACGGAACGCCCACGAAAAGCCCACGAGACCCTACCGAGCCGGGACAAAACGGACCGTGCGCGAGCGCCCGGCTGACGCTCCGGAGGATTGGATACCCACCAGGTGACGACGGCGGGAGAGTGGTCTTCCTATGATGGGCGAATGACACCCGAGGACCGCTTCCCCGGACCTGAGCACCCCCACTCAGGCCCCCGCCACCAGCCGGACCTCGACGTGCTGCCGTACGGCACCTACTACGAACCCGAGCCCACCCCGGGCTACCAGAGCGCCCCGTACGAAGCGGAGACCTACAGCGGCTACGGCGGCGCCCGCTACCTGGAGCAGCACTGGCCCGGCGACGGCCAGGAACACGGACACACCGTGCACGCCCAGGCGCCCGGCACCGACCACGGCGCGGTCGACCAGCAGCCGGCGTTCTCGCACCGGAACCAGGGCGGTTACGAGGGCGGCTACGAGCCCCAGGAGCAGCCCGGCTACGAGCCGCAGGAGCAGTCCGGCTACGAAGCCCAGGACCGCTCCGGCTACGAGCCCCAGGAGCACCCCGGCTACGAGCCCACCCTGCCCGACCAGCCCTCCCCGGCCCTCCAGCTCGGCGAGCAGCACCCCGGCCGGCCCGCCGACCGCGACGACCCGCCGACCATCGAGCTCGGCCCGCCGCTGCCCGACCCCGCCGCGCCGACCTACCCGTACCCGGCCCCAGGCCCCGGCGAGCCGCCCGGCCCGGTCTACGTCGTCGGCGACGTGCACGGCTACCTGGAGGAGCTGCGCACCGAACTGCACCACCAGGGCCTGATCGACGCCGACGGCCACTGGTCGGCCGGCCGGGCCCGGATCTGGTTCCTCGGCGACTTCACCGACCGCGGCCCGGACGGCATCGGCGTCATCGACCTGGTCATGCAGCTCGCCGCCGAGGCCGCCGCGGCCGGCGGCTACTGCCGCGCCCTGATGGGCAATCACGAGCTGCTCTTCCTCGGCGCCGCCAAGTTCGCCGACGAGCCCGTCCAGTCCACCGCCGGCACCGCCTCCTTCCTCGCCGCCTGGCGGCTCAACGGCGGCCAGCAGAACGACCTGGACCGGCTGGAGGCCCACCACATCAGCTGGCTCTCCCGGCTGCCCGCGATGGGCCTGGAGGACGGGCACCTGCTGCTGCACTCCGACACCACCGCGTACCTGGAGTACGGCGAGTCCATCCCCGACGTCAACGACGCGGTGCACAGCCTGCTCGCCGACGGCAGCGTGGACGAGTGGTGGGACTGCTTCCGCCGCTTCACCAAGCGCTTCGCCTTCCGCGGCGACGCCGGGCCGACGGCCGTCCACGAGCTGCTGGACACCTTCGGCGGCTCCCGGATCGTGCACGGGCACAGCCCGATCCCGTACCTCACCGGCGCGGTGCACGCGGACGACGGGCAGCCGCCGCACATCCCGGGGCCGTACGTGTACGCGGACGACCTGGCGGTGGCGATGGACGGCGGGGTCACCATGGAGGGCCGGCTGCTGGTCGCCCGGCTGCCGATCTGACCGTTCGATGAGCCCGACCGTTCGATGAGTCCAACCGTTCGATGGTCCGACCGTTCGATGATCTGATCTGCCGATCCGACTCATCCTCCGATCGTCCGACGATCCGACCCTTCACCCGACCCGACGTCAGTCGACGGCATCACCAGAACAGTTGTTCCCGGCGCGCACACCCCTGCACGCGCGCGGCCCGGGGCGCGAAATTCCGGAAACCGACTGTCAGCCCGGCCGCTCCCGCCCCTACCATGAGGCACACCACACCCGGCCGCCCGTCCGGCGGCCCGCCTCCGCGCCCGCCCCGGCGCCCTGAGGGTGTCCCGCGTCCCCGATGCGGTCCCGCGTCCTCGCTGTCGGCCGGGGTCCGCATGAACGGGGTCCCCATGTCCAACCCCCCGCCGCTGCTCGCCGAGGACCGCCCGGAGTACGAGCGCCTCCTCGGCGAAGCCCTGCGCGACCGCACCGTCCTCACCGCCCTGCGCACCCCCGGCGCGCTCACCGCCGACCAGCTCCGCGTCCTCGCCCTGCGCGACGCCGACCGCATCAACACCGCGGCCGCCACCGAGTACGCCCACTACACCGCGCTGCGCGAGAGCCTGCGCGCGACACCCCCGCCGCCGACCGACGTCGAACCGTACGCCCCCGGACTGCTCAGCCAGCTGCGCTCCGCCAACGGCGGCGCCGGGCTCTTCCCCGTCCTCACCGTGCTCACCCCGATCCTCGCCTGGGCCGCCGCACTCGTCCTGCTGCTGGTCGGCTACCTGCTGCGCGCCACCGACTCCGGGCTCGCCCTCGGCCGCTCGATGGTCACCGCCGGCTGGGTCGCGCTCGCCGCCGGCGTCGCCGCCATGGCCGTCGGCGTCATCGGCCTGCTGCTCACCGCCATACGCGACGGCGCCGCCGCCGTCCCGGCCGGCACCGACCCGGAACTCGCCGCCGAACTCGCCGCCGCCCGGGGCGAGTGGCGCGCCGCCCTGCGCGACCGCGGCCTGCTGCCGTACCTCCACACCCAGCTGCCGGCCGTCCCCGGCCGCCCGGCCCCCGGCTTCACCAGCCCGGACTTCACCGGCCCCGGCTACAGCCCGCCGGCCTTCACCAGCCCGGGCTCCGACAACATCACCGACCCGGAGGGCCGCACCGCCCGCCCCGCCGCCTTCACCCCGCCCGACTTCACCGGGCCCGGCTACACCCCGCCCGACTTCACCGGCCCGGACGACGTCGGCTGAGCCGCACCGGGGCCGCCGCCGTGCGGCCGGCCCGTGCCACCGGCCCGGCTCAGAACCCGGTCGGCAGCCGCGGCGTGTACGGCGCCTCCAGGGCCGCGCGTTCGTCCGCGCTCAGCCGGACGTCCAGCGCGGCCACCGCGTCGTCCAGGTGCCCCGGCCGGGTCGCGCCCACGATCGGGGCGGTGACCAGCGGGTTGCCCAGCACCCAGGCCAGCGCGACCCGCGCCATCGGCACCCCCCGGCCCTCCGCGACGGCCTGCACGGCGTCCACCACCGGCCGGTCCACGCCCGCGAAGAACCGCCCGGCCACCGCGTCCCCCGCCGAGCGGGCCGTCGACCGCCCGTACGGACGGGCCAGCCGCCCCGAGGCGAGCGGGCACCACACCAGGCTGCCCACCCCCTGGTCGGCGAGCAGCGGGAACATCTCCCGCTCCTCCTCCCGCTGCACCAGGCTGTACTGGTGCTGCATCGACGCGAAGGGCGGACCGCCGGCCAGGGCCGCCGCGTGCTGCAGCTTCGCGAACCGCCAGGCCCACATCGAGGACGCCCCGACGTACCGGACCTTCCCCGCCGCCACCACCTCGGCCAGCGCCGCCACCGTCTCCTCCACCGGGGTCGCCGGATCGAAGCGGTGCAGCTGGAAGAGGTCGAGGTGGTCGGTGCCCAGGCGGGCGAGCGAACCGTCGACCTGCTCCAGGATCGCCCGTCGGGACAGCCCCGAACCGCCCGGGCCGTCGTGCATCGGCAGGCCCGCCTTGGTCGCCAGGACGACGTCCTCGCGCCGGGTGTAGCGCCGCACCGCGCGGCCGACCAGCTCCTCCGAGGCGCCGCCGCCGTACACGTTGGCGGTGTCCCAGAGGGTGATCCCGAGCTCCACGGCCCGGCGGAAGACCGGCCCGGCCGCCTCCTCGTCCAGCGCCCAGGGGTTGTGGCCGTGCCCGCCGCCGCCGAAGCCCATGCAGCCGAGCGCGATCCGGCTGACCACCAGCTCGGTGCCGCCGAGCTTTCCGTACTCCATCACGTCCTCACCTCCCCCGGCTCAGGCCGGGTACGGGGCGGCGGCCCGGGCGTTCTTCAACGCGGACGCCCACCAGGCCAGTTGGTCGAACATGGCCTTGGCGTAGCCGGCCGCCTGCGGGTCGTCCGGGCGGCCGTCCGTCCAGGCGGTGAAGTAGTTCGGGAAGGCCAGGCCGTCCCGGACGGTCACCGCGTGCAGCTCGCTCAGCACGTTCTCCAGGTGCAGCACCGCGTGCCGGCCGCCGGCCGCGCCGCCGTAGCTCACGAAGGCCACCGGCTTGGCCGTCCACTGGGTGAAGTGCCAGTCGATCGCGGCCTTCAGCGAGGCCGGGTAGCTGTGGTTGTACTCCGGGGTGACGATCAGCACGGCGTCCGCGTGCTCCAGCGCCCCGGTCAGCCCCGCCATCCCGGCCGGGCGGGGGTAGTCGGCGCCGGCGTACTTCGGCGGGGCGGCGGGCAGCGCCAACGGCAGCTCCACCTCGGCCAGATCCACCACCTCGACCTCGAACCCCCCGTGAGAAGCGGCCTGTTCGGCCACCCACGAGGACACCACCGGGCCGAACCGGCCCTCCCGGACGCTGCCGACCAGGACCACCAGCTTGTGCGTGCTCTTGTTCTCCATGGCCACCACGATCCGCCCGCCGGACGGCCCCAGCCAGACCGTGCCCAGACTGGCCCCCACAGGGCCACCCTCCGTACCAGCCCCACCCGTACGCTCGTCATATGGGCACACCACTGGGGGACTTCATCCGCGCCAAGCGCGACAGCATCCAACCCGAGACGCTCGGCCTGCCGGACCACGGCCGCCGCCGCTCACCCGGACTGCGCCGCTCCGACCTCGCCCTCCGGGCCGGCATCAGCGTCGAGTACCTGACCCGGCTGGAGCAGGGCCGCGACCGCAACCCCTCCACCGCCGTGGTCAACACCCTCGCCGACGCGCTCAGCCTCGACGCCGCCGAACGCACCCACCTGCGCTACCTCGCCAAGATCACCGGCGGTGCCTGCCCCCACCACGTCCGGCCGGCCCCGCCCAGCCGCGACGTCCGCCCCACCGTCCGGGAGACCCTCCGGCTGCTCGAACCGGGCATCGCCGCCGTCACCAACCGGCTCGGCGACGTCCTCGCCCACACCCCCGGCTACGCCGCCGTCCTCGGCGCCGCCGGCCTCCTGGACCACCCCGCCCCCAACCTCACCCGCTACGTCTTCACCGACCCCCGCGCCCGCGCGCTGTTCGCCGACTGGGACGACATCGCCGACGAGCAGGCCTTCGACCTCTGGCTCGGCCCCACCGCCGAGAACTCCGAATGGTTCAGCACCGAACTCGCCCCCGTCGCGGGCCCCGAGTTCACCCGCCGCCTCGCCAACCAGCTCGTGCCCCGCCGCGGCCCGCTGCGCCTCCGGCACCCCAGCGGCCCCGAACTCCGCCTCCACCGCGAGACCCTGGAGTTCCCCGCCGACGCCCAGCAACTCCTCGTCCTGCTCCCCGCCGACGCCGAAACCGCGGCCCACCTCGCCGAGTTGACCGCCCCGGCACCGGCCCGCCTGCGCGCGATCTCCTGAGCTCCCGCAACCGGGCCCCTATCAGGCCCCTATCAGGCCGCTACCGGGCCGCCACCTCGGCGGCCACCTCGGCGGCGGCGCGGATGAACTCCCGGACGCGCTCGGTGGTGTTTGCCGGAAGCCAGACCGGCCCGCGCCGGATCGGCGGGGCGTCGTGGATCGGGACGTAGGCGAGGTCGGGGCGCGGGTAGTAGCGCCGGCAGTGCTCGCCGACCGGGAGCACGCCCCGGCCCATCGCGACCAGGCTGAGCATCTCGGAGAAGGTGCTGCCCGAGGGGCCCTTGGGGACGGCGCGGCCGGCCGGGGTGCGGTCGGGGGTGCGGTCCCGCTTGAAGCCGATCGAGGTCACCGCCGGGTACTGCACCACCGGGTGGTCCCCGAGCACTTCGAGCGACACCGAGGCCTCGGCGGCCAGCGGGTGCCCGGCCGGCACCGCCAGGGCGCGCCGCTCGGTGAGCAGCACCGGGCCCAGCGACATCCCGTCGAAGGGGTAGGAGGCGACCAGGATGTCGATCGAGCCGTCCTCCAGGCTGGAGCGGGAGTTGGAGAGCTGCACCTCCCGGACGTCCACCCGGCAGTCCGGGTGCCGCTCGCCGAACAGCGCGACCGCCCTGAGCAGTACCGGGGCCGTCCACTCGCCGAGGAACGCCACCCGCAGCTCGCCGGTCACCCCGCGGCCGGCGTCCACCGCCCGGCGCAGCGCCTCGTCCATCGCGGCCACCAGCGGGGCGAGGTCCTCGGCCAGTTGCCGTCCGACCGGGGTGAGCCGCACGGACCGGCTGGTGCGCTCGAACAGCGGTGCGCCGATCCGGCGCTCCAGCTTCCGCACCACCTGGCTGACCCGGCCGGTGGTCAGGCCCAGCAGCTCGGCCGTCCGGCCGAAGTGCAGTTCCCCGGCGAGCGCGAGGAAGACCTCGGTCTCCAGCCGCTCCAGCATGCCGCCCCCGCCCCTCGGACCCGCATCGAACCCGCATCGTTTAGTCCCGCTCAACGATCGTACGGTGATCCGGCATTGATGATCGCTCCGGGGCGGAGGATCGTGGACCTCGTCACCAGCGAACCCACACCACCGGAGCCGATCACCATGCGCGTCGTAGCCCTCGACCACCTGGTCCTCAACGTCGCCGACATCGAGCGGTCGCTCGCCTTCTACACCGGCCTGCTCGGCATGGAGCCGGTCCGGGTCGACGAGTGGCGGGCCAGCAAGGTCTCTTTCCCGTCCGTCCGGGTCAGCGGCGAGACGATCATCGACCTCTTCCACCGCCCGCGCCACGAGTCCAACGTCGACCACATCTGCCTCACCGTCGAACCCCTCGACTGGCAGGAGGTCGTCGACTCGGGCGTCTTCACCGTCCTGGACGGCCCCGGCCCCCGCTACGGCGCCCGCGGCACCGCCACCTCGCTCTACGTCCAGGACCCGGACGGCAACACCGTCGAACTCCGCTGGTACCCCCAGGACGCCGCCGGCGCCGCCGACGCCACCAGCTGAACCGGCCGTGCCGCACCGGGAGGCCCCCTCCTGCCTCCGGGCGCGGCACTTCCGCGCGTGCCGCCGTCAACTTCGGTCTGCGGGAAGCACATTCAGCGATCCCTGCGCTGATGCCGGACGCGGACCAGGAGCGAGCAGCCGGCGCAACGCGGTGGGTGTGTGTCCCACGTGCTCGCGGATGGTGCGGGTCAGGTGCGCCTGATCTGCGAAGCCAAGCTGTGTTGCCAGGTCGGCGAGGCTGGACGCGCCCTCGGCGATTCGGTCCATGGCCCGGGTGACGCGTACGCGGTTACGGTAACGGGTCAGCGAGACACCCATCTCCTGTGAGAACGCCCGGCTCAGTCGATAGGGCGACACCGCCAGCAACTCGGCCAGCGCGCAGAGCCCTCCAGCGCTCGGAGCCTCTTCGGTGATCGCCTCACGCGCCGCAGCCACCAGCACTCGATCGGCCGGCCGCGGAGGCACGATCGGCTCGTCGGCCGCCGCCGCGACCAGCCGCAGCAACGCCTCCGTCAGCGCGTAGTCGATGTCACCGGTGCCCGCGGCAGCGACCAGGCGCCGGTGGGCGAGATCGACGCGCGCGTCCACGTACACGGTCGTCGCAGTGGGAGGGCGTCCGAGGAGGGAGGGCTCGAAGCTGACCGACGTGCAGACATCGCCGCCGGCCGGGTGCGCGAAGCGCTCTTCCTCACCGGGCGCGCCCAGGTAGGCCATGGTCGGGTCCAGATCGGCATCGGTGCCGTCGGTCGACCGCCGGAACCTGCCGCGTCGCACCAGCACCAGGCGGTGGTCATCCCGGGTCTCCGGCTGGGACCACCGGGTGTGGTCGGAGCGGCAACCCACCACTGCCACGGTGAACTCGGGCCGGTCGGCGAGCGTGGTGACGGACAGCATGCTCCGGACAGTACGCGCCGGGTAGGACAGTACGGACCGCAAGGATCTTCAAGACCTTCATGGCCGTCGCCCCGGATGCTTGGGGTCACCTGACGACACGAAGGGAGCCACCACATGGCCTCGATCCACAAGGAATTCGTCATCGACGCCCGCCCCGAAGCGGTGTGGGCGGTGCTCAGCGACTACGGCGCGGTGCACGAGCGACTGGCACCCGGGTTCGTCACCGACACCCGCCTGAGCTCGGACACCCGCACCGTCACCTTCGCCGACGGCACGATCGTGCTCGAACGGCTCGTCGACCTCGACCACGAGGCGATGCGGGTCGCCTACACGGTCATCGGCGGCAGCCTCCACCCGTCCCACCACCACGCCTCCATGCAGGCCCTTCCGGAGGCCGGTGGCCGGACGAGATTCGTGTGGCACACCGACGTCCTGCCCGACGCTCTGGCCACACCGATCGCCGAGTCCGTCGAGCACGGTTCGGCGGTCATCCGCCGCACGCTGGAGGCCGTGTCATCGCCCCGGCCCGAGCCGGCACCAGCCTCGACCCCCGCTCGATGACACGACCGCTGAGCGCCGCCCCGAGACTGGAAACTCCCTCGGGACGGCGCTCAGCGCAGGTCAGTCGGCCGGCGGTACGGCTCCGTGATGCTTTTGCTGATCTTCACGGCTGAGCTTCACGGCTGATCTTCGGGTAGGCCGACTTCAGCCCGGCACCAGCACATCGGCGAGATGCCGGCGACCGGCGCAATACAGGAGTTCTGCCGCCGGGGTGTGGTTTCCGGTTGCCGCGGCACCTGCCATCGCCGAGGCAGCCGTGGCCGGGTCGGTGCCGGGCGGCACCACCAGCAGCAGGAAGTGGTCCTGGAGGCCCCGGGTAACGCTGATCGTCGCGTCGCTGCCGGTGAACCAACTGATCCTGATCGTCAGGCCGTTCGCCGCGACGGACCGGGGCACGCCGTCCCAGGCCGCGGTGTCGAGGCCGACCCGGACGATGCGGCCCAAGTGGGCGCCGAGCGCGGTGATCAGGTCCGGCAGTTCGGCGACGACATGGTTCGAACGGGGCCACCAGGCCCCGTCGAAGACGCCCTCCCGCGACATCGTCGGCTCCAGTTCCAGCCGTGGCAACAGCGGGACGCCGGGCGCCGACCACGGCCCGGAAGAGGAAGAGGCGGGGAAAGGATTCAGCAGCATCACGTGGAGCCGCCCGTCCGGTCCGGGAAGGACCAATCATGACCCAGGGCGACGTCGACGCTGATGCCGGTGTGCGTAATGTCCTTGGTTGTCTCCCACGTTACTCCGCCGCGGTCCTGCCCGGGCCGCCGGCCATCTTCCGCAGCGCCCCAGGTCGAGTACCTGCTCGTCCGCGACCACGACGGCCGGTGTGAAGGGCTGGTCACCCGCACCGGGCTCCGTCCTTTCCTGGCCCACTCGCGGTGCAGCGAACGGACCCCGGTCAGCACCACCACGCACCAGCGCGGCCCGTTCACGTGGCCGACGATGGGCCTGGCCTGGCCGCGCTCGCGATGCGGATCAAGCACCTGACCGTCTGGCCCGTCGTCGGCGACGACGGCTACCTCCTGGGCGTCCTCACCGCAGACCGCGCCGCCGTCCTGCTGGCCGACGCGCTCGCCGGAACGTCGCTCCGGGAGACCTCTCAGCCGCCCGGACCTGCGACCGATGACCACGGTTCACCGGCGCGCCCTGTGCCCGGCCTGACGGTCCAGGCGCTGGCGCGGACCCCGAGCGGCGGTGAGTTGGCGCACCAGTTGATGGAGTGAGATGACGCCGGTGAGCGGCGGCAGCCCGGCGACGACGACGGCGGACGGCGTCCAGGAGGCGTCGGCGATGCACAGTCCGGCCGCGAGGCCGGAGAACAGCACGACCACGACCCAGGAGTGGAACGGCTGACGTCCGTGCTGGACGGCGCGCAGGACCGACAGACAACCCGCGAACCACGGCCCGTAGACGACCACCGGCCACAACTGCGACAGTCCGCGCGGCACGCGTGAGAACGCCAGTTCCTGCAACGGGCCGTAGGAGAACACCCAGCCCAGCACGCAGGCCGCGGTGACCGTCACCGCCGTCAGTGCGCCGAACACGGAGCTGATCAGCTGGGGCCAGGCCGGGCGGGGAAAGGGAGACCGTCGGCGATGCCGAGAGACCGACGGGCCGACCGGTCGGCCGGACCCGGTCGGGCCGGACGAATCGACCGGCGCGCGCGGAGGGGGCACGAACGCCGTCTTGTCCTCCCAACCGCCGGCCGATGCGGCGATGGAGCTGAACGCCCGCGAGTCGCCGTACGCGATGCCGAGGTCATAGGTGAAGCCGTCGTCGTACCAGTCGCCTGCCGGACGGGTCGCCTCGCGGACACGGTCACGGGGCGTGGCCCATGCCTCGTCGTTCGACTCGCCGTAGCCGCGGTCCCCGTACCCGCCGAGAAGATCGGTCACACGGTCGTACACGGCACGCTCCCCACCCGGTCGCCCGGCTGCGGCTTGATCCGGCTCCCGGCCCGGGCCCGCGCCGGGAGTCCCGGTACGAGTGGCGGCGTCATGATTCGACCGAGCAGTACAGGGGGCCGATCCGCGCGGCGAAGTCGCTCTCCAACTGGCTGATCTTCCGCACGAAGTCGGCCAACGCGCGCGAGGTGTGCGCCAGGACGACGCGCTCGCCGTTGCGCGACAGGTAGCCGGTGGACACGTCGCCCACGGCGTTCCGGCGGTCGGGGACGAAGAGCCACGCCCCGAGCGAGGCGACCGGCTCCCGCACGGGGGGTGACGAGGCGTAGGGCAGGCATGGTGAGGTCACGGTTCATCAACGAGGAGCGGCGAGTCCCGTTTTTACGGCATCCAGGCGTCCTTCCATATTCGATATCGGAGATGCTCCACAAAATTACCCAGGGGGTGGCGCAGGGGGATGGGTCTTTTTTCGGCGACTACAGAACGTCCCCAAACAAGCCGAGTAGGGGTAATCCTATACTCACCAGCGACACTGCTCACCAAAAATCCCCACGTAAAACAATTGCAAGAGAAACGTTCCTTCTCCCAGGCCGGTGCTATGTTTCCGACTTGCTCACGGCATATTCATCGACTTGCGTCGGGTCAGCTTCGACCCCGGGAGGCTTCTTGCTCAGCGGGAGGGAATATCTGGAAGCGGTTAGGCTTCATCGCCAGGGATGGTCAATAATCAGGATCTCCCGACACCTCGGGCGTGATCGAAAAACGGTGAGGTCCTACCTTCGTGGGGAGCGGATCCCGGGCATCCGAATTTCTTCCCAGGACGGCTTCCTCCAGTTCCTGCCGTACTGCCGCCAGCGCCTCGTCGAGGACCCGCACCTCGCCGCGACCGTCCTCTTCGACGAGGTCGTCGACCTCGGCTATCCGGGCGGCTACTCGACCTTCACCCGGGCCCTGCGCAGACACCGGACCCGGCCGCGCTGCGAGCAGTGCCAGGACGCGGCTACGGCCGCGAGCAGCCCGTCGGCCGCCCAGCAGAGCGAGGTGGCCGTCGAGTTCGACTGGCTTCGGCTTCCCGAGCCGCCGGTGAGTTGGGGCTACGGCCACCGGGCGTGCCTGCTACTGGGCTCGCTCACCAGCCCCGGCACGGACGCCGGCACCGGCATCGGCCGTTGGTCGGTGGCGTTGGCGGAGGACCAGGAACTGGCCCCCCTCGTGGAAGCCGTCGACCTCGTGCTGAAACGGCTCGGCGGCACTACCGGGTGCTGGCGGTTCGGCCGGACGCCGACCGTGTGGTGCCCGAGGACCGACCGGGTGACACCGGCGTTCCGGCAGGTGGCCGGGCACTACGACGTGCGCGTCGAGTGCCGCCGGCCGGCCGACCAGCGTTCGTACACGCGCCGGACCCTCGACGAGGCCCTCCGCTTCTGGTGGCGCACGGTGACGACCGACACCACCCTCCAGGACGCCCAGGACAGCCTGGCCCGGCTCGCAGCACGCCTGGACACCCGGCGCGGGAGCACCGGCGACGCACGCCCGGCGGCCGACGGCCCGCGCACGGGCACGGGCACGGGCACCGCAGCACTTCGGGAACTGCCCGCCACGCCCTACCCAGCCCGCGTCCGCGCCCGCCGTACCGTCACCGCCCAGGACCTGGTTCCCTTCCGCGGCAACTTCTACGTCATGCCGGACCTGGTCGGCGCCCAGGTGGAGGTCCGCCGGCGCCTCGACCAGCCCTACCTGTCCATCGCGACACCCGCCGGAGCCGTCATCGCCCGGTACCCGCTCGCCCCGGAGGGGGCCGGGCTGACGGTCGTCGAGCGCAGCAGCGCCATCGCCGTACTGGAGCGGCGCCCGACACCGGCACTCACCGATGCCCCGTTCTGCCGACGGAACACACCGCGTCCGCCGTCCCCGCAGGCCCTGGCCGAAGCCGACGCGCTACGCGCCCGATTCAAGGTCCCGCCCGCCGGTCGCCCCGGCGAGGAGCAGAACACCGCGACGCCGCGGGTGCCCTCCCAACGGGCCCGCCCGGCCGACAACGCCGGGAGCTGAGTGGCCGTCACACGCTTCACCGGCGGTGGCGGCAACGCCGTGGGCCGTATACGACCTTCTGCACAGCCGTGAAGCACCGTATCGGCAGCAGCCCCGGACGGCGCGACGGGGTGCTGTCGCGGGATCTCAGGCATCCCAGGACAGCACCCCGTCGTGCGGCAGTGGTCAGTCAGCGAGCGGGAGGTACACCCGGTTGCCCTGGGCGGCGAACTCGGCGGACTTCTCGGCCATGCCGGCCAGCGCCTCGGCGTCGAAGCCGCTGGTGACGGCCGTGGAGCCGTCGCCGTGCTCGTCGCGGATCTTCTGGGAGATCTTCATCGAGCAGAACTTCGGGCCGCACATCGAGCAGAAGTGGGCCGTCTTGGCGGGTTCGGCCGGGAGGGTCTCGTCGTGGAACTCCCGGGCGGTCTCCGGGTCGAGGGCCAGGTTGAACTGGTCCTCCCAGCGGAACTCGAAGCGGGCGTCGGAGAGGGCGTCGTCCCAGGCCTGGGCGCCGGGGTGGCCCTTGGCGAGGTCCGCGGCGTGGGCGGCGATCTTGTAGGTGATCACGCCGGTCTTGACGTCGTCCCGGTTGGGCAGGCCCAGGTGCTCCTTGGGCGTGACGTAGCAGAGCATGGCGGTGCCCCACCAGGCGATCATGGCGGCGCCGATGCCCGAGGTGATGTGGTCGTAGCCGGGGGCGACGTCGGTGGTGAGCGGGCCGAGGGTGTAGAACGGCGCCTCGTCGCAGATCTCCTTCTGGAGATCCATGTTCTCCTTGATCTTGTTCATCGGGACGTGGCCCGGGCCCTCGATCATCACCTGGACGCCCCGCTCGCGGGCGATCCGGCCGAGCTCGCCGAGGGTCTGCAGTTCGGCGAACTGCGCCTCGTCGTTGGCGTCCGCGATGGAGCCGGGGCGCAGGCCGTCACCGAGCGAGAAGGTGACGTCGTAGCGCGCCAGGATGTCGCAGAGTTCCTCGAAGTTGGTGTAGAGGAAGTTCTCCTGGTGGTGCGCCAGGCACCAGGCGGCCATGATCGAGCCGCCGCGCGAGACGATGCCGGTCTTGCGGCGCGCGGTGAGCGGGACGTACCGCAGCAGCACGCCGGCGTGGACGGTCATGTAGTCGACGCCCTGCTCGCACTGCTCGATGACGGTGTCCCGGTAGACCTCCCAGCTGAGCTCCTCGGCCTTGCCGTCGACCTTCTCCAGGGCCTGGTAGAGCGGCACGGTGCCGATCGGCACGGGGGAGTTGCGCAGGATCCACTCGCGGGTGGTGTGGATGTTGCGGCCGGTGGAGAGGTCCATGACGGTGTCGGCGCCCCAGCGGGTCGCCCAGGTCATCTTCTCCACCTCCTCCTCGATCGAGGAGGTGACGGCGGAGTTGCCGATGTTGGCGTTGATCTTCACCAGGAAGTTGGTGCCGATGATGGCCGGCTCGACCTCGGGGTGGTTCACGTTGACCGGGATGACGGCCCGGCCGCGGGCCACCTCGTCCCGCACGAACTCGGGCTCCAGGCCCTCGCGCAGCGCCACGAACTCCATCTCCGGCGTCACCACGCCCCGCTTGGCGTAAGCGAGTTGGGTGACGGCGACACCACCGCGGCCGCGCAGCGGGCGGCGCGGGCGGCCGGGGAAGACGGCGTCCAGGTTGCGCAGGTCGCCGCCGCGCGGGGAGGTGTGCTTGATCCCGTCGTCCTCGGGGCGCGCCTCGCGGCCGTCGTACTCCTCGACGTCCCCGCGCTGGCGGATCCAGGAGTCGCGCAGGGCGGGCAGCCCGCGCCGCACGTCGGGCTCGTACGCCGGGTCGGTGTACGGGCCGGAGGTGTCGTACAGCGGGACGGTCCGGCCGTTGGTGAGCTGCACCTCGCGGTACGGGACCCGCAGGTCGGGGCGGGATCCGTCGCGGTAGGCCTTGCGCCAGGCCGGGGTGGGGTAACCGGTGCGCTCGCTGCTGGGGGCGCTGTGGGCAGGCTGCGGCTGTGCTTCGAACGTGGTCATCTGACCTCTACTCCCTACGCCGGCATTACCCGGTCCAGGTTCCTGCGGTCGACGCAGCCGTCGGTCCGTCCGTCGACGGTCCGGTCAGCGCCCTCTCAGCCCGGTGCTCCGAGCTCCCGCGTCGCAGGCGGTGTTGCCTGCACATGACGCCCAACACGGTAGCGAGCCGATCGCCGCAGGTCCAGACGGTCTCCGAACGGAACCGGCCGGGCGACGACCGCCGGAAGGACCCGGACGGACGGCGGGAACGCCGAGGCCCGGCCCCCGCGGACGGGGTGCCGGGCCTTCGGAAGTGCTCCGCGCGGCGGGCGGAGCAGGGTCAGCTCTTGGCGGCCTTCTTGACCAGGATCACCACGGCGGCGGCGATGCCGACGACCACCAGCAGCTTGATCACGATGCTCAGCAGGGCGCCGACCACGCCGAACACGAAGGCGATGATGTTCCAGGCCAGCACCAGGACCAGCACCGGGATGACGATGTTGCGCACCCAGGAGGGCAGCGACTTCCAGAGCTCAGCCATGTCGGTTCCTCTTCTCCCCTCGGGCCGGCTGCCGTTCGGTGGCCGCATCCCGCTTGCTTCCGATGCTTCGATCGTACGGGGGCGCAAGCGGCGGAACGAGGGCCTGCGGCCCGGAGAGAACCCCTAGATCACCCCTATCCGCACCCCCGGGAAGACCCCCGAGAAACGGCGGGGGGCCGGGTCAGACCGGCCAGCGCTCCCCGCGCCAGGCGGCGTCCCAGAACATCCACTCGTAGCGCGAGGTGGTCCTGAAGTGCTCGACCACCCGGCGCCGTTCGGCCGCCGACAGCTCCTCGCCGAGCCGGTCGGTGAGCGCCAGCACCCGGCGCACCACGGATTGGAAGGCCTCGTCGCCGTAGGTGGCGATCCACTTGGCGTACAGCGGGTCGGGGGAGCCCTGGGCGAGCAGCGCCTCGCCGACCCGGGCGTAGATCCAGTAGCAGGGCAGCACCGCACCGAGCGCCTCGGCGAACGACCCGCCGTACACGGTGGCCAGCAGGTAGCTGGTGTAGGCCCGGGTGGTGGGCAGCACCGGTTCGGCGGCGGCCTGCTCGGCGGTGCCGCCGAAGGCGGTCAGGAACTCGGCGTGCATCCCCTGCTCGGCGGCCAGCGCGCCGACCGCGTCGTCGGCGAAGGCCCGGACGTCGGCCTCGCCGGGGGCCTTGGCGGCGCAGACGGCGAGCGCGCGGGCGTAGTCGCGCAGGTAGTGGGAGTCCTGGACGACGAAGTGGCGGAACGCCTCGCGCGGCAGGGTGCCGTCGGTGAGGCCGCCGATGAAGGGGTGGGCGAGGATCTCGGCGTAGATCGGCTCGATCGACGCCCAGAGCTCGTCGGTGAGGCTGCGGGTCATACGACCGACCCTACGACGGGCCGACGGGCTCAGTCCTCCGGCGGGGAGAACACCACCAGGACCCGCAGTTCCTCGGTGATGTGGTGGAAGCGGTGCGGGGTGCCGGCCGGGACGTACACCACGGTGCCGCGCGCGACGGTCGTGGTCTCGGCGCCGACGGTCAGCTCGGCCCGGCCGCTGATCACCTGGTAGATCTCGTCCTGGTCGTGGGCGGTCTGGGTGTCGGTGTCGCCGGGGGAGAGCGCGTACAGGCCGGCGGACATCCGGGGTTCGCGCAGGAACCGCAGGTACGCGCCGTCGTTGGCCGCCCGCTCGGCGTCCAGTTCGTCCAGCCGGAACACCTTCACCGCTGCCGTCCTCCTCCGTCACCCGCGCTTCGGCGGTCCGCCGGGCCCGTCCCGTCCACCTCCCGGACCAGGGGCATTCAACACCAACTCCTCCTGCGGGAGCTTCCCCCGGGCCGGGGCGCCTGTCAGGCTTGGGCGGCATGAAGGGTTTCGTCATCAAAACACTGATCAACGCGGCGGCCATCTGGGTCGCCGCCTGGATCGTCAGCGGCATCCAACTCGCCGAGGGCAAGGCCGACTGGCAGCACAAGGCGCTGACGGTGCTCGGCGTCGCCGTCGTCTTCGGGCTCATCAACTGGCTGATCAAGCCGGTGGTGAAGCTGTTCTCGTTCCCGTTGTTCATCCTCACGCTGGGCCTGATCACCTTTGTGATCAACGCCCTGATGCTGCTGCTCACGTCCTGGGCGTCGACCAAGCTGGAGCTGGACTTCCACGTGGTCAACTTCGGTTCCGCGCTGGTCGGTTCGCTGATCATCAGCCTGGTCGCCTGGGGTCTGCACCTGGCCCTGGACGACGACTGACCCCGTCGTGCGCGGTGTCGCACGCGGACGCGAGAGGGGCCCGTGCCCGGGTGTTCCACCGGGTGCGGGCCCCTTCGTCGTATCCGGGTGCTCACCCCGGGGACTCACCCCGCGTCGCACCCCCGGAGGATGTCCGCGAGCTGGGCGTCGAGTTCCCGTCCGGTGAGTTCCTGCCCCATCGGCACCAGCCGGTCGGTGCGCGCCAGGAAGGCGATCAGCGGGGGCGCGGGGGCGCGCAGCAGCGCGTCCCCGTTGGGGGAGTGCAGCTCGATGGAGACCTCCGAGAGCTCCCCGCCGACCGGGTGGATGCGCACGTCACCCTCGCCGGCCGGGCCGCTGAGGCCGTCGAGCAGCAGCTCGCGCGCGAACACCCAGGTGACCGGGGCGTCGCCGGGGAGGTGGAAGGTGCACCGGACCGCGTACGGATCGCCGGTCTCGTACGCCAGGTCCACCACGAGACTGAAGGACAGCTCGGGCGAGACCACGAGGCTCATCACCAGGTGCCCCTGGACTGTGCTGTGCTGCATGGCGCCAGTACCTCTCTTCTGCCCGGCCTCGGCGTGTGGGGATGAGGGTTCCGCCGGCGGCCGGACATGGTTTCGACGGTTTTGGGCAAGCAATCCACGTTCGATCCTCATCGTCCATGTTTGGGCATGTCGTGGACAAGATGTGCTTTTTCACATGGTGAACGAGCGGCCCCACCGGGCCCGGCACGGAGCGTGCGGGGACGAACGGGCGGATCCAGCGGCCGAACGGCGGGCCTCGAAGCGCCCACGGCGGGCCCATTCCCCCCATCCCGGGCGTTTCGACCCCGGCCCGGCGCGGGACACTCCCGCACAACGCGCCAGCCCCGGAGGTCGCCATGAGCCCCGACAACCGAACCCCGCCGCCGCGCCCGGTGGTCAAGCGGACCGCGCGGGCGATCCTGCTGGAGCTGGACCCGGACGATCCGCACGGCCCGGCCTCGATCGTGCTGATCCGGCGGGTCCGGCCCGGGGCGCCGCACCCGTACTGGATCACCCCGGGCGGCGGGGTCGAACCCGAGGACCGCACGGTGGTCGAGGCGCTGCACCGCGAGGTGGACGAGGAACTCGGCGGCAAGGTCGTGGACGTGGTGCCCGCCTTCGTCGACACCATCAGCCACACGCACCATGACGACGGCACCCTGCTCCACCCGCACGGGGTGAAGGTGCAGCACTTCTTCGTCTGCCGGCTGGCCTCGATGGACCTCAGCCGCCGGCACGGGCCCGAGGTGACGGACCCGAACGGCGAGTACGAGGTGGTCCGGCTGCCGTTCACCCGCGAGGGCGTGACCTCGGTGAACGTCGTCCCGCCCCGGTTGCGGGCGTACCTCGCGGCCAACATCGAGGGCATCCGCGCGCTCCTCGCTCCCGACCTCGGCTGACCACCGGGCCGCCGGCCCGGCCACTGCCCCTGCCCTGCCGCCGCCCCGCTCCTGCTCCTGCTCCTGCCCCGGCCGCTATCCCGCCGCCAGTTCGCCGACCAGGTCGTGCCGGATCCGCTCGGCCGGCAGGCCCGCCCGCAGCAGCACCCCGACTCCGCGCCGGACCATCGCGGGCGGACCGCTGAGCACCGCCTCCCGGCCGGCCCACGGGCCGAACCGGCCCACCACCTCGGGCAGTTCACCGGTCAGCACGCCCTCGGCCGGTCCGGTGCCGGACAGCACCGGCCGTACCGTCAGCCAGGGCAGCCGCCCGGCCAGCTCGCGCAGCGCGTCCAGCTCGTACAGCTCGGCGGCGCTCCGGGCCCCGTAGAACACCTCGACGCTGCCCCCGGACGCGCCGTGCTCGGCCGCCTCCTCGACCAGGGCGCGGATCGGCGCGATGCCGGTGCCGCCGCCGAGGCAGAGCAGGTCGGCGCCGGCGGTGTGGTCGACGGTCATCGAGCCGGCCGCCGGGCCCAGCCGCAGGACGTCCCCGGGGGCGGCCCGGTGCACCAGCGCGTTGCTCACCCAGCCCGCCTGGACGGCCTTGACGTGGAAGGTCAGCAGCCCGTCCGGGCGCGGTGCGGAGGCGAAGGAGTAGGGCCGCCAGACCCGCGGCCACCAGGGCGTCTCCAGGCTGCAGTACTGACCGGCCCGAAACGGGTAGGCCTGGTCCGGGCGGACGGTGAGCACCGCGACGTCCCGGGTGCGGTGCTCGTGCCGGACCACCTCGCCCTGCCACCAGGGCGGCGAGGTGCGGGCGGCCTCCTCGGCGGCCTCGATCATGAGGGTGGAGATCAGCCGGTAGGCGCGGCGCCAGGCCAGTTCGGTCTCGGCGCCCCAGCGGCCGCCCGCGTACCGGGCCAGCGCCTGCACCAGGCACTCCCCCACCGGGGCGTAGTGGCCGGTCAGGGTGCCGTAGCGGCGGTGGCCGCGGCCGAGCGCGCTCAGCCGGGTGCGCAGCGCCGCCGGGTCCTCGGCGCCGCGGGCGGCGGCCAGCAGGGTGCGGAACAGCCGGTCGCGCTGGACGTCCATGGCGGCGGGGAAGAGCGAGCGGACCTCGGGGTGGTGCAGGAAGAGCAGGGCGTAGAAGTGCGCGGTGGCCCGGTCGGCGACCGGCTCGACCACCGCGAGGCTGGCCCGGATCAGCTCGATGTCCCGTGCGGTGAGCGGGAGTTCGACGCCGGAGGCGGCGGCGATCGGCACCACGCCGACCGGTGTGCCGGGCGCGACAGGCCCGGCGGCCTCCTCGGCGGACGGCAGCGCCGGGTACGGCCCGGCGGCCGGCTGGGCAGCCCAGGCGTCGCTCCACCTGTCGCCGGGGCCGGCCCAGTTGAGGCTGGGGGCAGCGGTGAGCAGCGGCTGGAAGGAGGGTGCGGTGCCGGTGATCGAGGGCGGCTCCGGGTAGCTGGGCGCGGGGACGGCCGGCGGCTCGGTGGGCGGGGGCGGCACGACCGGCGGCAGGTGCACCGCCGTGGGCGGCAGGTCGGGCGGGTCCGCCGGCACCGGCGGCACCTCCGGCAGGCCCGGGACGGAGGCGGCCTCCGCCGAGCCGTGCCCGGTGCGGATCAGGAGTGTTCTGCGGGACTTCACCGCAACGTTTCGAGTACCCAAGAGAATCGTTTCGCCTCCGGCCGGCCTGCGCCACCACCTGGCTTGTCTCTGCTGACGCCTAGGCAGCGTGGCACGCCCGAACTGCTCATCCGACAAATCAGGTGAAGCCCGCACGCCCGGCCCGGGAACGCGCTACTCTCGCTCGATCGGCGGTCGCCCTGAGTGCCGAGCAGCACACCCAGGGCGACCCCGCCCTGCTCGGAGCGGTCCCGCTCCGGCCCGCTCAGAGCTGCCGCAGCAGCATCCCCGGCTGTTCGACACAGTCGGCCACGAACCGCAGGAACCCGCCCGCCGTCCCGCCGTCGCAGACCCGGTGGTCGAAGGTGAACGACAACTGGGTCACCTCGCGGACCGCCAACTCTCCGCCGTGCACCCAGGGTTTGGCCACGATCCGGCCTACCCCGAGCATCGCCGCCTCGGGGTGGTTGAGGATCGGGGTGGAGCCGTCCACGCCGAACACCCCGTAGTTGTTCAACGTGAAGGTGCCGCCGGTCAGTTCGGCCGGAGTGAGCGACCCACCGCGCGCCGACTCGGTCAACCGGGCCAGCTCATCGCCGAGTTGCTCGGTGCTGCGCGTGTGGGCGTCCCGGACCACCGGGACGACCAGTCCGCGCTCCCCCTGGGCCGCGAAGCCCAGGTGCACCGCCGAGTGCCGGACGATGCCCGAACCGTCCTCGGTCACACTGGAGTTGAGCTCGGGGAAGCGCGCCAGCGCCACCGTGCAGATCCGGGCGAGCAGCGCCAGCACGCTCACCTTCGGACCCGGAGTCGCATTCAACTGCCGTCGCAGCGCCATCAGTTCGGTGGCGTCGGCGTCCACCCAGCAGGTCGCGGCGGGAATCTCCCGGTGGCTGCGGCTGAGCTTCTCGGCCACCGCCTTGCGCAGCCCGCGCAGCGGGACGACGTCGTCCCCCGGAGCCACGACGGCCGGAGCGGCCACCACCGGAGCGGCCACCTTGGCCGCGACCGCCCGTTCGACGTCCGCCCGCATGATCAGCCCGTCCGGCCCGCTGCCGGTGAGCGCGGCCAGGTCGACCCCCTGCTCCCGGGCCAGCCGCCGCACCAGCGGCGAGATCACCGGCACCACGACCGGAACGGTCGGAGCGACGGGGGCAATCGGAGCGGTCGGCGCGACCGCGACCGCCACCGGGGCGGCAGCCCCGACCCGGCGCCGCCGTCCACCCCTGCTCTCGGCCACCCCGTACCCGACCAGCGGCCGCTCGACCTCCGCCGACAGCGCGGCCGGAGCCTCCGGAGCGCCCTCCGGGGAAGCGTCCGAACCCGCCGAGGCCACCGCGACCGTCACCAACGGCGCGCCCACGGCGATCTCCTCGCCCTCCGCGCCGTACCGCGCGGTGACCACCCCGCCGTACGGGCAGGGCACCTCCACCACGGCCTTGGCCGTCTCCACCTCCACCACCGGCTGGTCGACCGCGATCACCTCGCCGACCTCGACCATCCAGCGCACCACCTCCGCCCCGGTGAGTCCCTCACCGAGGTCGGGCAGCCGGAACTCCCGTACGACGGGCATCATCCTCAGTCCTCCCACTGCAGCCGGGCGACCGCGTCCAGGATCCGGTCCACTCCGGGCAGGTGGTGGTGCTCCAGCATCGGCGGCGGGTACGGGATGTCGAAGCCGGTCACCCGCAGCACGGGCGCGGCCAGGTGGTGGAAGCAGCGCTCGGTGATCCGGGCGGCGATCTCCGCGCCGGTACCGCCGAAGCCGCTCGCCTCGTGCACCACCACGGCGCGCCCGATCGAGCGCACCACCCGGGTGACGGTCTCGTCGTCGAAGGGCACCAGGGTGCGCAGGTCGAGCACCGCGAGGTCCCAGCCCTCGGCCTGCGCCGCCTCGGCCGCCTCCAGGCAGACCGGCAGCGAAGGGCCGTAGGTGATCAGCACGGCGGAGGTGCCGGTCCGCCGCAGCGCGGCCTTCCCGATCGGCTCGACCGGCACGGTCGGGTCGAGGTCGGCCTTGCCCCAGTAGAGCCGCTTGGGCTCCAGGAAGACCACCGGGTCGTCGGAGGCAATCGAGGCGCGCAGCAGCCCGTAGGCGTCGGCGACCGTCCCGGGGGTGACCACGTGCAGGCCGGGGGTGCTGGCGTAGTACGCCTCGGAGGCGTCGCTGTGGTGCTCGACGCCGCCGATGCCGCCGCCGTACGGGATGCGCACGGTGATCGGCAGCGGCAGCTTGCCCGCCGTGCGGTTGCGCATCTTGGCGACGTGCGAGAACAGCTGCTCCAGTGCCGGGTAGGCGAAGGCGTCGAACTGCATCTCGACCACCGGGCGCAGCCCGTACATCGCCATGCCGATCGCGGTGCCGAGGATGCCGGCCTCGGCGAGCGGGGTGTCCAGACAGCGGTCGGCGCCGAACTCGGCGGTGAGCCCGTCGGTGATCCGGAAGACGCCGCCGAGCGCGCCGACGTCCTCACCGAGCACATGGACCGTCGGGTCCTCCCGCAGGGCGTCCCGCAGCGCGGAGTTGAGCGCCTGCGCCATGCTCAGGGTACGGGGGGGAGTTGCAGTCGACATCAGTGCTGCACCTCGGCTTCGGCGGCCAGCTCGGCGGCCAACTGGGCTGCCTGCTCCCGCAGTTGCGGGGTCAGCTCGGCGTAGACATGGGCGAACAGGGCCATCGGGTCGAGCTCCGGCTCGGCATGGAACTCGGCCCGCATCCGGGCCGCCAGCGCCTCGGCCTCGTCGGCCGCCTGCTGGACCAACTCGTCGTCCAGGATGCCGAGTTCGCGCAGAGCGCGGTCCATCAGCAGGATCGGGTCGTGCTCCCGCCAGGCCTCCACCTCGGACTCGGTGCGGTAGCGGGTGGCGTCGTCGGCGTTGGTGTGGGCCTCGATCCGGTAGGTCAGCGCCTCGACCAGGGTCGGGCCGTCGCCGGCGCGGGCGCGCTCGACCGCCTCGCCGAGCACCGAGTGCAGGGCGGGCGCGTCATTGCCGTCCACCAGCCGGCCCGGCATGCCGTAGCCGACCGCCTTGTGGGCGAGGCTGGGCGCGGCGGACTGCGCGCTGAGCGGGACGGAGATCGCGTAGCCGTTGTTCTGCACCAGGAAGACCACCGGCGCCCGCAGCACGGCGGCGAAGTTCAGCGCCTCGTGGAAGTCGCCCTCGCTGGTGCCGCCGTCGCCGAGCAGGGCCAGCGCGACCACCGGCTCGCCGCGCAGCCGGGCGGCGTGGGCCAGTCCGACGGCGTGCGGGGCCTGGGTGCCGAGCGGGGTGCAGAGCGGGGCGGTCCGGCTGGCGCGGGGGTCGTAGCCGGTGTGGGCGTTGCCGCGCAGCAGGGTCAGCGCCTCCAGCGGGTCGACCCCGCGGGAGACCACCGCGAGGGTGTCGCGGTAGCTGGGGAACAGCCAGTCGCGCTCGCCGAGCACCAGGGCGGCGGCGACCTGGCAGGCCTCCTGCCCGGTGGACGCCGGGTAGACGGCGAGGCGGCCCTGCTTGGTCAGGGTGGTGGCCTGCTGGTTGTAGCGGCGGCCGACGACGAGTCGCCGGTAGAGCTCGCGCAGCAGCGCCGGGTCGTACTTCTCCAGCGCGGGGGTGCCGAGCACCCGGACGGGGGAGACGTCCGGGAGGAGCGGGGCCGGATCGGTGCGCGGGGCGGCGGCCCCGGGCATCCAGCCGGGCACTCCGGTGTGGTGTCTGTGGTCGAGAACGGTCATCTCGGGGCACCTCCATGGGTGGCGGGGGCTCCCTACCGATTGTTCGGTCGTCTGTTCACTTTGACCAGAAGCGTGACAAGGTGGTGGACATTCGGCCCGAGTGGCGGTCGACTGGTGGCAGTGTGTCCAATCGTCGAGGGTGGGGGGTCATGTCGGCTGAACAGATGTCCAGACTCGACCGGGTCGACCGGTCGATCCTGCGGCTGCTGCAGCAGGACGGCCGCGCCTCGATCCGCTCGGTGGCCGAGCGGGTGCACGTGTCCCGGGCCAATGCGTACGCCCGGATCTCCAGGATGGTCGAGGACGGCATCATCCGCGGCTTCACCGCCCGGGTGGACCACGAACGGGCAGGTCAGGGCGCGTCCGCGTACATCACCCTGAAGATCGTGCAGAACTCCTGGCGCACCGTGCGGGAGCAGCTGCTGACGCTGCCCGGGGTCGCCCACATCGCCCTGGTCGGCGGGGACTTCGACGTCCTGCTGCTGGTGCACACCGCCGACAACCACGCCCTGCGGGAGCTGGTGCTCAACCGCATCCAATCCATCCCGCAGGTGCTCGGCACCCAGACCATGCTGGTGTTCGAGGAGACCGACCAGGTGCCGCCTGATTAAGGTGCCCGGCGACCGCCTACCGCGCGCGCAGCCCGTCGAAGGCCAGGTGCACCACGGCGTCCGCGACGCCGTCGGCCGCCTTCAGCCCCGGCCGGTACCACTCCACGATCGAGTTGATCATCCCGAACAGCAGCCGGGTGGCCAGCCGCGGCTCCACGTCCCCGCGCAGCGAGCCGTCCGCGACGGCCGCCCGCACCAGCTCCGCCACCTGGTGGTCGAAGTCCCGGCGCCGCTCCAGCGCCCACAGCTCGGTGGCCGTGTTGCCGCGCACCCGCAGCAGCAGGGTCACGTACGGCAGCTCCGCCAGCAGCACCTCCGCGGTGCGCCGCACCACGTGCTCCAGCCGCTCCACCGCCGGGCCGGTCACCGCCGCCGGCTCGGCCAGGATCGCGAACAGCCCGTCCAGCGCCCGCCCGACGGCCAGCCGCAGCAGTTCCTCCTTGCCGCGGACGTGGTGGTAGATCGAGGACTTGGAGATCCCGGCCGCCCGGGAGAGGTCCTCCATCGAGGTGCCGTCGTATCCGCGCTCGTTGAACACGTCGACGGTCACCGCGAGCAGTGACTCGACGGTGTAGGCGGTGCGCGTGGTGTGATCGGCCATCCTCCGAGTATCCCCGGCCGCCCCGCGCGGTACGCGATCGGGTCCAGCTGGTCCACACCAGCCGGAGAGTGGACCCCCTAGACTCGGCGGACGATCGTCCACGTCCAGCAGCCTGGGGTTCGCAGCTGATGAACGCAATACCGGCAGTCTCCTCCGACGTGCCCGACCAGCGCAGCGGGCAGCCGGAGGGCTCCCCGCGCACCTGGCAGGAGCGCGCCCAGGCACTGGTGGTGCGGTTCGGCCCGGCCGTGTGGTGCTACGCGGTGCTCAAGCTGATCGGCTTCACCGTCTTCATGAAGCTGCTCTCCTTCGCCGGCGACTACGCCAAGAAGCCGGCCCGGTTCGGCGGCGGCGCCAACCCCTGGGACGTGCTGGCCAGCTGGGACGGCTGGTGGTACCAGCAGGTCGCCCAGTTCGGCTACCACCCGGCGCTGGTGCCGATCCCGGGCGGCCAGCCCGGCTTCAACATCGAGCAGAACTCCGCCGCCTTCTTCCCGCTCTACCCCGGCCTGATGCGGCTGACCTCGGACGCCACCGGCCTCGGCCTCTACGGCGCCGGGATGCTGGTCTCGGTGCTGGCCTCGCTGTTCGCCGCCGCCGGGATCTACGCCGTGGTGGAGAAGCTGTCCGGCCCCCGCGCGGGCGTGATCGCGGCCGGGCTCTGGGCGATCGCGCCCGGCTCGGGCGCGGAGTGGGCGGTCTACTCGGACTCGCTGTTCGTCGCGCTGGCGGCCTGGGCCTGCTACCTGGTGATGACCAAGCAATGGGTGGCGGCCGGGGTGGTGACCCTGGTCGCCGGGCTCAACCGGCCGACCGCGGCGGCGCTGATCGGCGCGGTCGGCCTGGCCGCGCTGGTCGAGCTGTACCGGCGGGAGAGCGGGGTGCTGCGCCCGCTGGCGGCGATGCTGCTGGCCCCGGTCGGCCTGCTGGGCTACGTGGCCTGGGTGGGCTCGCGGACCGGCGAGTGGGGCGGCTACTTCCGGCTGCAGCACGACGCCTGGCTGCACTACTTCGACGGCGGCCAGGGCACCTGGCAGGCGATCCGCGGGGTGCTGCTGGGCCGCAGCGACTACCCCTTCGCGTTCCCGGTGCCGGACCTCCTGGCCACCCTGATCGTGTTCAGCCTGCCGGTGCTGATCGTGCTGCTGGTGCGGCTGCGCCCGCCGCTGGTGCTGACCGCCTACACGCTGGCCACGATCGTCTCGGTGCTCGGCAGCCTGGGCATCTTCGGCAATGTGTCGCGCTACCTGCTGCCGGCCTTCCCGCTGTTCGTCGCGCTCGCGGTGGGGATGCGCAAGCTCAGCTGGCCGGTGCTGGCGACGGTGCTGGGGACGGGCGCGATCGCCTCGGGCTGGTACGCCGGGTACGTGATCTTCGAGCTCGGGGTGCCGTAGACCGGCCCGCCGAAGGCCCCCGGGGGCGCGTCCGACCAGGACGCGCCCCCGTTCCTTTCCCGCCCCAGCGCCCCCGTCCCTTTCCCGTCCCCCGTGCCCCTTCCGCGGCCCGCCCCCGCGCCCCGGCCGCAATCCGTTCCCGGCACCCTCTTGAACCGACCGATCGTTCGGTTACCCTGTGACGTGTCCCGTCCTCCCCTCTGAGGAGCGCACAGATGTCCGCAGCGGTCACCCACCCCTTCGTCGGCGAGCTGGTCGAGCGCCACCAGGCCACCCTGGACGCCGCGCTCGCCGCCGCCGCGAAGCGCGACTACTGGTCCCCTTACCCCGAGTTCCCGAAGGCCTACGGCGAGAGCGGCCCGGCGGACGGCAAGGCCGCCTTCGACGCGCTGCTCGGCAAGCCCTTCGCCCTCGACGGCCACCCCGGCGACGGCGACCAGGTCGGCGGCGAGGCCTCCCCGTACGGCATCGAGCTGGGCATCACCTACCCGCACGCCGCCCCGGACGCGCTGATCGCCGCGCTGAGCGCCGCCCGGCCCGGCTGGGCCGCCGCCTCGCCGCTGCACCGCGCCGCCGTCTGCCTGGAGATCCTGCACCGGATCAACGCCCGCTCGCACGAGTTCGCCCAGGCCGTCATGCACACCACCGGCCAGGCCTACGGCATGGCCTTCCAGGCCGGCGGCCCGCACGCCCAGGACCGCGGCCTGGAGGCCGTCGCCTACGCGTACGCCGAGCAGACCCGGCTGCCCGAGCAGGCCGGCTGGACCAAGCCCCAGGGCAAGCGCGAGCCGCTGGTCATGACCAAGCAGTTCACCGTCGTCCCGCGCGGCCTCGCCCTGCTGATCGGCTGCAACACCTTCCCCACCTGGAACGGCTACCCGGGCCTGTTCGCCTCGCTGGCCACCGGCAACCCGGTGCTGGTCAAGCCGCACCCGCGGGCCGTGCTGCCGCTCGCGCTGACCGTCGCGATCGCCCGCGAGGTGCTCGCCGAGGCCGGCTTCGACGCCAACCTGGTCTGCCTGGCCGCCGAGCACGAGGGCGGCACCGTCGCCCAGTCGCTCGCCGTCCGGCCCGAGATCAAGATGATCGACTACACCGGCTCCACCACCTTCGGCGACTGGCTGGAGGAGCACGCCAAGCAGGCCCAGGTCTACACCGAGAAGGCCGGCGTGAACGCGGTGGTGATCGACTCCACCGACGACTACAAGGGCATGCTGGGCAACCTGGCCTTCGCGCTCTCCCTCTACACCGGCCAGATGTGCACCACCCCGCAGAACCTGCTGATCCCGCGCGGCGGCATCGGCACCGACCAGGGCGACAAGTCCTTCGACCAGGTGGTCACCGACCTCGCCGCCGCCATCGAGGGCCTGCTCTCCGACGACGCCCGCGCCGCCGCCATCCTCGGCGCCGTGGTCAACCCGGGCGTGCTGCAGCGCTCGGCCGCCGCGGCCGGCGGCGAGTACGGCGAACTCGCCCTCGCCCCGCGCGCGGTGGTCTCGCCGGACTTCCCCGGCGCGACCCTGCGCACCCCGGCGCTGGTCAAGCTGGACGCCGACAAGCCGGACGACCGCTCGGTGTTCCGCAGCGAGTGCTTCGGCCCGGTCACCTTCGCCGTCGCCGTCGAGTCCACCCCCGCCGCAGTGGAACTGCTGCGCACCACGGTCCGCGAGAAGGGCGCCATGACGGCCTCCGGCTACACCACCTCCCCCGCGGTGGAGGCCCTGCTGGTCGAGGCCGCCCTGGACTCGGGCGTCTCGCTGTCGCTCAACCTCACCGGCGGCGTCTACCCCAACCAGACCGCCGCCTTCTCCGACCTGCACGGCACCGGCGCCAACCCGGCCGCCAACTCGGCCTACTGCGACGGCGCCTTCGTCGCCAACCGGTTCCGCACCGTGGAGATCCGCCGCCACGGCTGAGCCGGCCCGACCCCCCGAATCCCCCGTGTCCCCCGGCGGCCGACGGCCACCGGGGGACCGGCGGTTCACAGCTCCAGCCGCGCCCGCGATGATGGAGGCTGGGAGAGCGCCGGAAACGGCGTCCAACCGCCCTCCGAACAACGGGAGCTGATACATGGCCGTGAAGCCGACGACCGAAACCGACGTCATCATCGTCGGCGCCGGACCGACCGGACTGCTGCTGGCCGGCGACCTCGCCGCCGCCGGGGTCGGCGTCACCGTCCTGGAGAAGCGCACCGACGAGTCGAACCTCACCCGTGCCTTCGCCGTGCACGCCCGCACCCTGGAACTGCTGGACGCCCGGGGCATCGCCGAGGAAGTCATCGCCACCGGCCGCCCGCTCAGCGGGCTGAGGATGCTGAACAAGGTCGGCATCGACCTCAGCACCCTGCCCAGCCGCTTCCCGTTCGTCCTGATCACCCCGCAGTACCACGTCGAACGGGTGCTCCAGGAACGGGCCGTACGGGCCGGCGCCACCATCCTGCGCGGCGCCGAGGTCACCGGACTGCGCCAGGACGCCGAGGGCGTCACCCTGGAGACCGGCGACGGCCGGGCGCACCGGGCCCGCTACGCCGTCGGCACCGACGGCGTCCGCTCCGCCGTCCGCGAGCTGCTCGGCATCCCCTTCCCCGGCGAGTCCGTGGTCGACTCGGTGGTGCTGGCCGACGTCCGGCTGGAGCGGGAGCCCGCCGACGCGATCGCCGTGGGCGCCAACAAGAGCGGCTTCTCCTTCATCGCCCCGTTCGGCGACGGCTGGTACCGGGTCATCGCCTGGGACCGCAACGAGCAGTACCCGGACGGCACCACCCCCACCCCCGAGCAGCTCACCGCGATCGTCCGGGCCACCCAGGGCGAGGACTTCGGCCTGCACGACGTGCGGTGGAGCTCGACCTTCCACAGCGACGAGCGGCAGGCCCCCAACTACCGCTCCGGCCGGGTCTTCCTGGCCGGCGACGCCGCCCACTGCCACTCCCCGGCCGGCGGCCAGGGCATGAACACCGGCCTCCAGGACGCCGCCAACCTCTCCTGGAAGCTCGCCGCCGCCCTCCGCGGCGGGGCCGGCGACGCGCTGCTGGACACCTACCAGAGCGAGCGGCACCCGGTCGGCAAGGCGGTGCTGCGCACCTCCGGCGCGCTGATCCGGATCGCCCTCGCCGAGTCCGCCCCCACCCGCGCCCTGCGCGGAGCGCTCACCGCGATCGGCGGCCACCTGGACCTGCTCACCGAGCGCGGCGCCCGGATGGTCTCCGGCATCGAGATCTCCTACCCGGCCCCCAAGGGCGCCCACCCGCAGGTCGGCAAGCGTGTCCCGGACCTTCGGCTGACCGCCCTCAGCAAGCCCACCGAGGGCGCCCCGGCCGGCCCCGAGCGGCTCTACGAGGCGCTGCGCGCCGGGAAGTTCGTCCTGGTCAGCAATGACGAGCTGGCCGCCACCGGGCCCTGGGCGGACCACCTGGTCTGCGCCGCCCCGGCCGACCCGCACGGCAAGCTCGCCGACACCGTCCTGCTGATCCGCCCGGACGGCTACGTCGCCTGGGGCGCCGTCGACCCGGGCCAGGGCGAACTGCGCGAGGCCCTCACCAGCTGGCTGGGCGCCCCCGCCGAGGCCTGACCGGCCCGCTCGTCCCCGCGTTCCGCAAGGGGCGCGGGGACGGCCCGCCCGCCGACCCTTCGTTCGGTCATCCGTTAACCCCGCGCCTTCACATAGTGCCGCGCCGCCTTCGCCCGGTTCCCGCAGACCGCCATCCGGCACCACCGCCGGCGCCCGTTCTGCGAGGCGTCGAAGAAATGCAGAATGCACGCCTCGTGTGCGCACTGCTTCACCCGGTGGGCGCCCTGCCCGAGCAGCCCGAGGAAGTCGTCCGCCGCCAGCCAGGGCGCCAGCCACTCCGGCCGGTCGGCCTCGACCCGCTCCTCGGCCCCGCCCGGACCGGCCGTCCGCCGGATCCGCCCGTGCGCCAGCACCGCGTCCAGCCCGCTCCGCCCGGCCGCGCCCAACTCGCCTTGCTCGCGGGCCTCCTGGGCGGCCAGCAGGATCGCCTCGCGGGCCTGCCGGATCGCCGTCAGCCCGGCCTCGTCGGCCGTGCAGCGCCCGCTCAGCCCGTTGCTGGAGAGCCAGATCCCGTACTGCTCGACGTCGGTGAGCGCGTCGTTGACGGGGGTTCCCGTCCAGCGCGTGTTGAGCAGGTCGAGCGCCAGCGGCTCGCCGATCAGCGGCCGGTGGTCCCTCGGGTCCGGCGTCACGTCAGTCATGGCCCTCCCTCGGCTCGGTCCGATTCTACGGCCGGTCCCGGCGCGGCGAATTGGTATGGACCGTCGCCGGAATTCCGGTCATTCACTGTATGGAATCCCCGGCTTTCCACGCCTCCACAGTTGACTGTTTTTTAGCAACCAATTGCCCGTCCATGATCCACAGCACCGATCCGCTCTGACATGTTCTAGCCAGCGTTCCCGAACCCCTCGGAACGCCTTGCCCCTTGCCGGCTCCCCACAGCCGGCCGGAGGAGGATCCGTGCGCCCCCGTTCCCTCGCCCTCGCCGCGGCGATAGCCGTCCTGCCGCTGACCGCCGTCTCGCTCGGCGTCTCCACCGCGCAGGCCGCCACCCCCCACGCGACCCCGCGCGTCGCGCTGCCGAACACCGTGAACCCCGCGGTGGCCCACTCGGAGAAGAAGGGTGACGTCCCGGCCGAGCAGCAGATCTCGGTGGCCGTCAGCCTCAAGCTGCGCAACGCCGACCAGCTGGACCGCTTCCTCACCGCGGTCACCACGCCCGGCACGCCGGAGTTCGGCAAGTACCTGACGCCGGAGCAGTTCAACGCCCAGTTCGCGCCCACCCAGCAGGCCGTCGACCAGGTCAAGGCCTACCTGACCGCCCAGGGCCTGACCGTCGGCGACATCAGCGCCAACCGCCAGGTGGTCAACGCCCACGGCACCGCCGCGCAGATCTCGCAGGCCTTCGGCACCCACGAGAGCGCCTACGTCGACCCGCAGCAGCAGCGCACCTTCTTCGCCAACGACGCCGCCGCCTCGATCCCCGCCGAACTGGCCTCCGTGGTCCAGGGCCTGAGCGGCCTGGACAACCACGCGGTGCGCAAGGGCCGGATCGCCACGCCGAACTCGGTGACGCCGAACGCCGCCACCGCCACCCCGAACGGCATGGCCCCGGCCCAGTACCGGGGCGCCTACAACCTGGACAAGACCGGCGCCGACGGCACCGGCACCACGGTCGCCCTCTGGGAGTTCGACGGCTACAAGTCCTCGGACCTGACCACCTACGACTCGCAGTACGGCCTGACCGGCCCGGCCGTCTCCACCGTCGCGGTGGACGGCGCGAACTACGACTCCTCGCCCGGCCAGGGCGAGGGCGAGGTCGAGCTGGACAGCGAGATCGTCCGCGGCGCGGCCCCCAAGGCCACCCAGCTGCTCTACGAAGCCCCCAACAGCGACCAGGGCGAGATCGACATGGCCAACAAGATCGTGGCCGACAACAAGGTCTCGGTCATCTCGATCTCCTGGGGCACCTGCGAGCCGGACACCACCGCCGCCTCGATGACCGCCGTCGACAACGCCTTCAAGCAGGCCGCCGCCCAGGGCATCTCGGTCTTCTCCGCCTCCGGCGACGACGGCTCGCGCGACTGCACCCGCTCGGCCAGCGGTTCGGGCGTCACCTCGGTCGACTTCCCGGCCTCCAGCCCGCACCAGACCGGCGTCGGCGGCACCAACCTCCGGGTCACCGGCAGCAACGGCTACTCCTCGGAAAGCGCCTGGAGCACCGCCGGCGGCGGCGTCTCCACCGTGTTCGCCAAGCCCAGCTGGCAGACCGGCACCGGCGTCAACGGCACCATGCGCACCGTCCCGGACGTCGCCTCCAACGCCGACCCGCAGAGCGGCTTCGCGATCTACACCGGCGGTGGCTGGAACGTCTACGGCGGCACCAGCGCGGCCGCGCCGCTGTGGGCCGGCTACGCCGCCCAGTTCAACCAGAAGGCCAAGGCCGCCGGGCAGCCCGCCCTCGGCGAGGCGAGCCCGAAGCTGTACGCGGTCGCGAACAGCGCCGGCTACGGCAGCGCCTTCCACGACGTGACCGGCGGCGCCAACCAGGACTTCGCCGCCAAGACCGGCTACGACCAGGTCACCGGCTGGGGCAGCCCGGTCGCCGACGCCCTCACCACCGCCCTGCTCGGCGGCAGCACCGGCGGAAGCACCGGCGGCACCACCCCGCCGCCCGCCGGCGGCTGCACCGCCGCCCAGCTGATCGGCAACGGCGGCTTCGAGACCGGCACCACCGCCCCCTGGACGGCCTCCGGCAGCGTGCTGGACAACAGCTCCTCCGAGCCGGCCCACTCGGGCAGCTGGAAGGCCTGGCTGGACGGCTACGGCACCACCCACACCGACACCCTGTCGCAGACCGTCACGGTCCCGGCCGGCTGCGCCTCGGCGACCCTCAGCTTCGCGCTGCACATCGACACCGCGGAGACCGGCGCCACCGCGTACGACAAGCTGACCCTGAAGGCCGGCAACACCACGCTGAAGACCTGGTCCAACGCGGACGCGGCCGCCGGCTACGTGCAGCAGACCCTGGACCTGACCTCCTTCGCCGGCCAGACCGTGACCCTCACGTTCACCGGCACCGAGGACGGCTCCAACCAGACCAGCTTCGTGATCGACGACGTCGCGCTGAACGTCAAGTGATCACCGTCCGGTAGCACCACCCAGTCCCCCGCCGGGGCGGCGCCGACACGGCCCGCCCCGGCGGTGTCCGTTCCGCCCGGTTCGCCACCCTCCCGGGGGCCGCGTTCCGGCCGTGTTTCCGCACTGTTTCAAGATCGCTAACCATCCGGTTCACCTGCCGTGACCACTGTCATACGCGCGACGGATGACGTAGCCTCTCGACCGTGCATAGGGTTCCCCAAAGCTCGGTGAAGCTGCTGGCGGCGCGCCCCGGCGCCGGTCCGGCGCCACCGCACTCACCTGGCGGGGAGGGTCACCGCATGGCCGCACAGCAACCTCAGGACGCCGCGCGGTTGCGGCTGGTCGGATCGCGTACGGAGCGTCCCGACCCGCCCGCCCCGGCGCCCCCCACGAACCCCGCCCCGCCGAACTCCGCGCCGTCCGCCGGCCGCCCCGCCCCGGCCGGCGGCTTCGCGGACGCCCTGCACCTGGCGATCGAGGCCAGCGGCCTCAGCCTGGACCGGATCCGCGCCGCCCTGGCCCAACGCGGCGTCAGGGTCAGCGTCACGACGCTGAGTTACTGGCGCCGCGGCCGCAGCCAGCCCGAGCGGGCCAGCTCGCTGCGCGCCGTCCACCTGCTGGAGGAACTGCTCGGCCTGCCGCACAGCTCGCTCTCCTCGCTGCTCGGCCCGCCCCGCCCGCGCGGCCGCTGGGCCGCCGCCGCCAACACCCTCCACCTCGGGCTGGAGGACGTCTGGCCGGGCGAGCAGGAGATCGCCTCGATCTTCGCCGAGTTGGACGCCCCGCCGGCCGGCGAGCTGGAGCGGCTCAGCATCCACGACTCGTACTACGTGGACGCCGAGCGGCGCGCCAACCTGCTGCGGATGCGCCAGGTGGTGCGCGCCACCGTCGGCGGCGTCGGCCGCTGCCTGGTCGTGCACAAGGCCGATGAGGAGGCCACCGGCTGCCCGGAGATCACCTCGGTGCGGCACGGCCGGCTCGGCCGGGTCCGCCGCCGCCCGGAGGTCGGGCTGACCGTCGCCGAGCTGATGCTGGACCGCCCGCTCGGGCACGGCGACAGCACGGTCTTCGAGTACGAGGTGGAGATCCCGCCGGGCGGACCGACCATGGAGTACAGCCGGCGCTTCGCCACCACGGTGCGCGAGTACGTGCTCCAGGTGCACTTCGACCCGGCGGCCGTCCCGGTGCACTGCGAGCGCTACGACCGCGAGCCCGGCGCCGACGTCGACCACCGCCGCGAGCAGCTGTGGATCGGCGCCTCGGCGAGCGCCCACGTCCTGGCCCCGGACCAGCAGCCGGGCCACATCGGCATCCGCTGGGAATGGCCGTAGCGCCACCCCCTCCCCGAGCCCCAGGAGCCCCGTCGGACCACCGGTCCGGCGGGGCTCCGGCATTCACCCGCCCCCTTCGCCCAACCCCTCCACCTAACCCCTTCACACCCACATACCGGTTGACGCCCCATCACCTAACCCCTAATCTCATGAATACAGGTTAGGCAACAGCCTTGCCGGAAGCCCCAGCCCCGGGAGTGACCAGGCATGTCCAGCACCACCGCGCTCCGCACCCTGCAGACCGGCCACGTGGGCCTGAACGTCACCGACCTGAGCCGCTCGACCGACTTCTACCGCGCCGTCCTCGGCCTCCAGCTCACCCACCAGGGCACCGACCCCCAGCGTCGCTTCGCCATGCTCGGCCGCGACGGCCGCCTGGTGCTCACCCTCTGGCAGCAGAGCGCCGGCACCTTCTCCACCGCCGCCCCCGGCCTGCACCACCTCTCCTTCGAGGTGGAGACCCTCGACGAGGTCCGCGCCACCGAGGAGCTGCTGCGCGGACTGGGCGCCGAGTTCGCCTACGACGGCGTCGTCCCGCACGCCGAGGGCTCCGCCTCCGGCGGCATCTTCTTCAGCGACCCGGACGGCATCCGTCTGGAGGTCTACACCCGCACCGGAGTCGACGAGACCGCCGCCGAAGCCCCCCACGCCTCCGCCCCCACCTGCGGATTCTTCTAAGGCCACGCCATGACCAGCACCGCCACCCCCTACCACCCCGGCGAGCGGACCGCCCAGGCCCGCGCCGGAGTGACCGACCGCGCCGACCACGCCGGCCGCTCGATCCGCGACACCGTCCCGGCGGTGGCCGCCCGCTTCCTCACCGAGCGGCGGATGCTGGTGGTCGGCGCCGCCGACCGGGACGGCCGGGTCTGGGCCACCCAGCTGTCCGGCCCGGCCGGCTTCCTGCGGGCCCCCGACGAACGCACCATGACGGTCGCCACCCGCCCGGCCGAAGCCGATCCGCTGGCCGAGGCGCTGGGCCGCCCGGCACAGCTGGGCACCATCGCCCTGGACCCGGCCGGCCGACGCCGGATGCGGCTCAACGGCCGCTCGGCCCCGGACGGCCGGGGCGGGCTGGTGGTCCACGCCGAGGAGGTGGTGTCCAACTGCCCCAAGTACATCCAGCGCCGCACCCCGCTGGACCGCCCGGACGCCGGCGCGCCCCGCACGGTCGCCGCGGGGCCGGTGCTCTCCACCGCGCAGCGGCTGGCCGCGGGCACCGCCGACACCTTCTTCATCGCCACCACCGGCCCGGACGGCCGGGTGGACGCCTCGCACCGCGGCGGCTTCCCCGGCTTCCTGGAGGCGGTGGCACCGGACCGGCTGCGCTGGCCCGAGTACCGGGGCAACAGCATGTTCCTGACCCTCGGGAACCTGGAGCTGGACCCGCGGGCCGGGCTGCTGCTGCCCGACTGGGAGACCGGCGGGGCACTGCTGGTCACCGGCGAGGCCCGCACCGACTGGTCCGAGGAGGCCCGGCAGTCCGCCCCCGGCGCCGAGCGGATGGTCGAACTGACCGTCACCGGCGTCCGTGAACTCGCCGACGCCACCCCGCTGACCTGGACCGATCCCGAGTACTCACCGGCCAACCCACGCTGACGTCCACTCAGGGTCCGTCGAACGGCTCCTCACCCGTCCGGCTCAATCCGCCGCGCCGCACCCCGCCCGCTTTGGGACTTTGGTCCCCACAACACGCGGTCGGCCCCGGAAGGCCGTTCCTGTCCCGCCGTCAGGCGTCGACCAGGAAAACCGCAGAAAAGAGGCGGAGCATGACCCTCACCGACCCGCTGATGGAGTTCGACGAGGTCGAGCCGGAGGAGGACTGCATATGCGGGGGCTGCAACGCCCGCCGCCGCGCCCGGCTGCACTCCGCGCCGGTCCACGAGGGCGGCCATGCCGCGGCCCGCTCCGCCCGCCGCCGGGCCGCCGTCCTGATGGCCGCCGTGGGCACCGCAATCGGCGGCGGCACCGCCGCCGCGGCCCCCGCGCCCGGCCCCACCCCGGGCGGCAGCAGCACCAGCCAGCCCCCGCGGACCCCCCAAGGCGAGGTCAGCGGCCTCTCCGACGGTGACGCCCCCGGCGCCCGCTCCTTCGCCGCCCCCCGGCTCGCCGCCCAGCCCGTCACCCGGGCCCAGATCGTCCAGCGCGCCCAGGCCTGGGTCGACCAGGCCGTGCCGTACAACATGGGCCGCTACTGGACGGACGGCTACCGCCAGGACTGCTCCGGCTTCGTCTCGATGGCCTGGGGCCTCGGCAGCAACCAGACCACCTGGACCCTGCCGAACTTCGCCGAACGGATCAACCGGAACGACCTCCAGCCCGGCGACGTGCTGATCTACAACAACCCGGCCAACCCCCAGGCCGGTTCGCACGTGACGATCTTCGCCGGCTGGACGGACTCCTCCCGCACCAGGTACCTCGCCTACGAGCAGACCTCCCCCGGCACCAAGAAGCGCGCCACCCCGTACGCCTACTGGAACAACTCCGGCTCCTACGTCCCCTACCGCTACACCGGCCTGTCCGGCGGCAGCAGCGACGGCGCCCCCTCCGGCAACGCCTTCCCCGGCGCGGACAAGTTCGGCCCCGGCGCCGACAACGCGTACGTCACCAGGCTCGGCCAGATGCTGGTCCAGCGCGGCGGCGCCCGCTTCTACACCACCGGCCCCGACCCCCGGTGGGGCGAAGCCGACCGCAAGGCCACCCAGGCCTTCCAACTCGCCCAGGGCTGGCGCGGCAACGAGGCCGACGGCCTCCCGGGCAAGGACACCTGGGACTTCCTGGTCAACGACAAGGGCCGCGACATCGGCGCCGGCACCCCCCTGCCGCCCCCGCCGACCACCGGCGCCCCGGCCTTCCCCGGCACCCGGTACTTCGCCCCCGGCCAGAGCAACGACTACGTCCGCCAACTCGGCGAACAGCTGGTCCGCAAGGGCTTCGGCGGCTCCTACACCACCGGCCCCGACCCCCAGTGGGGCGAAGCCGACCGCAAGGCCACCCAGGCCTTCCAACTCGCCCAGGGCTGGCGCGGCAACGAGGCCGACGGCTACCCGGGCCCCGACACCTGGCGCGCCCTCTTCTCCTGAGGGCGCCCGAGGCGCGGCACCACCCCGGTGCCGCGCCTCAGCGCCGCCCCGACATCCAGTGGAACAGCCCCATCGCCACGCTCGTCGCCAGGTTGAAGCTGGACACCCCGGGCCGCATCGGCACCGCCACCAACCGGTCGGCCCGCGCCTTGAGCTCCGCCGAGACCCCGTGCCGCTCCGTCCCAAAGGCCAGCAGCGCGTCGTCCGGGAACGGCAGGTCCCGGATGTCCGCCCCCTCCGGATCCAACACGTACAACGGCCCGGCCGGCAGCTCCGGCAGACCCACCCGCTCCACCGCGGTCGCGAAGTGCAGCCCCGCACTCCCGCGCAGCACCGTCGGGTGCCAGGGATCCAGCTCACCCGTGGTCACCACCCCGGTCGCCCCGAACCCGGCCGCCAGCCGGATCACCGCCCCGACGTTCCCCAGGTTCCGCGGGTTCTCCAGCACCACCACCGGCGCCCGCCGCGGCCGCTCCGCCAGCACCGCCCGGTTGGCCGCCAACGACGGCCGCACCGCCAACGCCACCACCCCGGTCGGATGCAGCCGGGGCGCCAGCACCCGCAGCCGCGACTCCTCGACCTCCACCGCCAGCGCCTCCACCGCCGCCACCACATCCGGCGCCAGCTCACCGGCCAGGGCCAACAACGCCCCCCGGTCCGCCGTCAACACCCGCCGCACCTCGCCCCCGAACCGCAACGCGTGCTTCAGCGGATGGAACCCGTCCAACAGCACCACCCCCGGCTCCCGCTCGGCCACCCGCCACACCCGCACCAGCTCGTCATCCATGCCGGTCACTCTCCCACCCCCAACCCACCCCCACCCCGCACCCACCCACCCCCAGCGGCCGCACAGGGCAAAGCCCGCGCGCCCACACCAAAACACCCACCCACCCCCAGCACCCCCAACCCGCACCCACCCACCCACCCACCCACCTCACCCCCCACCTCCCCCTCCCACCCGCCCCAGGCGAGAGGGACGCGCTGCGGGAGGGGGCGGTGGAGGGGGTGGGTGCGGAGAGGGGCGTGACGGGTGATTTTCAGACCGCCAACGGCGCCCGGCCATCTGCCCACAGGGTCGGCGGTCGGAAAATCATCCAGCCCCCGGAGCGCCCACCCCCGGAACCGCCCCCGGCACCACCCACCCTCCCGAAAGCCCACCCCCCCAACAACAGCCCCGCGCAGCGCCCCCCTACCGCTCCTCCGAACTCCCCCGCAAAGCCCTCTCCAGATCCCGCAAAGCCACCCCCACCAACCGAGTCCCCGCCCTCACCACATCCCCCTGCACCCCCGCCCCCACCAACCCCTCCTCCAACCGCGCCTGCGCCCCCCGCACCGCCCCGAACTCCACCGGCCGCCCCGTCAACAGCGCCCCCGCCGCCAGCGCCGTCGCCAGCCGCAGCTCCTCCGCGTACTCCGCCGCCCCCGGCACCGGCTCGGCGTCGGCGGCCGGCAGGTGCGCCTCCAGCAGCACCGCCGCCCGCCCCAGGTGCCCGACCGCCGCCCGCGCCCGGTCGATCTGGCGCCTGGTCACCCCGGTCAGTCCCGACTCGTGCCGCCCCGGTTCGGCGTCCGCCCGCTGCATGGCCTGGAGCAGCTCCGACCGCGCCTCCCGCGAGTCCAGCAGCGCGGACCGCACCGTACGGCCCCGCGGCGCCCCCGGCTGCTCGTAGCAGGCGACCACCGCCGCCGCGTACCGCCCCGCCGCCGCCAGCCACTCGGCGAGCCGCTCCCCGAGCCGGGCGGTCTGCCAGGTGGGGAACAGCGCGTACGTCAGCAGCGCCAGCGACCCGCCGAGCAGGGTGAGTCCGACCCGTTCGAAGGCCGTCTGCAACGGGTTCCCGGCCTGCAGCCCGAGCAGGAACACCACGTACGTCGAGATCCCGACCGTCGTCAGCGCGTACCCGGTCCGGAACGCCAGGTACGCCCCGCCGATGCACAGGACGGCCAGCGAGGCGAGCACCCATTCCCCGGGGTGGGCGAGCTGCACCACCAGCGTCGAGACCGCGACCCCGACGACCGTCCCGGCCAGCCGGGCGACCCCCCGGCTGTAGGTCTGGGCGAAGTCCGGCCGCATCACCATCGCGGCGGTCATCGGCGCCCAGTACCCGTGGTGGAACCCGGCCAGCCGGGCCAGCAGGTAGGCGACGGTGACCACCCCGGACAGCCGTACGGCGTGCTGGAAGATCGCCGAGCGCGGCCGCAGCTGCCGACGGACGGCCCGCAGCGCGACCGGCAGCATCCGCGAGATCGACGGCTTGTGCAGGGCCCCGCCCGCGCCGACCACGGGGGTGGTGATGGTGTCCTCGTCGTTGCGGTCCAGGGTGTCCGCGGCCTTGCGCAGCAGCCCGCCGAGGCGTCGGGCGGAGCGCCGGGCCGCGCCCTGCAGCGGCGTCCCCTCGTCCGGCCGGACCAGGGTCAGGGTGGGGGCCGAGCGGGGGAGCCGGACGGGGTCGCCGCTGCGGACGGCCCGGGCGAGGGCGTCCATCACCTCGGCGGCGGCGGCCAGCACCTCGCGGGCCCGGTCGCGTTCCGGTCCCTCCTCGGGGGCGCCGACCTTGGGGTCGGCGAGCGCGGCGAGGGTGGGCCGGATGCGTTCGGCGATGCCGCGCAGGCCGCGCAGTTCGGGCGGCCGGTGGCGGTCCTGCCAGGGGGTCACGGCGGAGGCGTGCCGGGCGGTCATGAACGGTTCCGGGTCCACGTGCGCGGTCGGGTCCTGCCGCAACCGGCGTGCGTAGTCGGCGAGTTCGGCGTAGGTGTCGGCGAGGGCGTCCCGCTGGGCGGTCCAACTGCCGATCGGCCAGACGGTGATGACGGCGGCCTGGGCGACCCCGCCGAGCGCGGCGACCAGCCCGTGGCCGAGCGCGGCGGTGGCGCTGACCGGGAGTTGGACCACGATCAGCATCACCGAGAGGGTGTTGGCGGTGACCACCCCGGCGGTCGGTCCGATCGCCCAGGCGAGCCCCGCGCCGAAGGCCCACACCGCGAGCAGCACCGGGAACAGCCCGTACACCCCGGCGGCCAGGTAGCCGAGGAAGGTGCTGGCCCCGAGGCCGACCCCGGCCGCGACGGCCAGGCTGGCGCGGGGCCGGAAGCTGCGCTGGAAGGTGGCCGAGCCGGCGATGAACGCGCCCATCGCGGCCGAGGTGGCGAGGGCGACCCCGCCGAGGGCGAGCGTGGGGAAGAGCACCAGCGCCACGGCGACGGCCCCGCGCAGGGCCCGTTTGGGGTCGGTGAGTGCCCGGTCGAGGGTGAGCCCGGTCCGCGCGGTGTCACGAAGGGCGTCGAACCAGGACATACCGACATCCTAGGGTCTGGCGCCGGGCGCCCCCACCAGCCGCTGCCGCAGCCGCCCGAGCCGCGCCGCCGCCCACAGCAGGGCGCCGGTCGGCAGGAACACCGCGTCCGCCGCGACCATCGCCAGCGAGAACACCGGCAGCCCGAGCACCACCGCTATCCCCAGGTGTTCGACCATCAGCACCGCCAGCAGCACGTTCTTGACCCGCCGGTTGAGCAGCGTGAACGGGAAGCCGACCTGCAGGATCACCGTGCCGTAGGAGATCAGGAAGACCGGCAGCAGCGCCGAGCCGAGCAGCCCGGACAACCCCGGCCAGGGGGTGAAGTAGTCCAGGTGCAGCGGGTAGTACAGCGCCGTACCGTCCTGCCAGCGCGAGCCCTGCACCTTGTACCAGCCGGCCGTGGCGTAGACCAGCACCACCTCGGTGACGATCACCAGCATCGCGCAGTTGTGCACCATGTTCGCCAGCGCGTCGAGCACCGCCCGCGGCTCGCCCTCCGGTCGCAGCCGGCCGAGCGTCCACCACAGCCCGGCCACCGCCCAGAGCCCCCAGAACAGCGGCGCCCAGCCCAGGTACGGGAAGGCCGGACTGCTCCAGGTCAGGCTGTCCCCGGAGAAGTCGCCGGCCTGACAGACCGCCAGCACCGCGCCGAGCAGCGCCCAGAGCACCACCCCGCCCCACCCGGTCCGGGCCCGGCGCGCGTCCAGCGACCAGACCTCGGCGCAGCGGGTGAAGACCAGGTAGACGGCCATCAGGTGGACGATGTTGTCCCCGCCGTCGCCGAGGAAGACGTCGCGGTTCTGCAGCGAGAGCACGGTGACCAGGAACAGCACGCTGCTCGCCCTGGTCCGCCAGCCCAGCAGCACCGCCAGGGCGGCCAGCACGGCCAGGTGGTAGACCAGCTCGAACCAGAGCCGCCCGTCGAACCAGGGCAGCACGGTGAACGCCCCGTCGTCGGCCAGCAACCGCCGGGCGAGGTCCATCGACCAGGGCGAGTGGTCGCCGTACAGCACCCGCCGGTTGGGCCACTCGCGCAGCAGGTAGGCGAGCCAGACCAGCCCGAAGCCGATCCGCACCACCGCGGCCTGGTGCCGTCCGAGCGCCCGCCCGGTGAACGCCTCCACCGCCCGCCCGAAAGCCGCCACCGGACCCACCGGACCCACCGGGCCCACCGGGCCCACCGGCCCGGGAACATCCGTCCTGGCACCGTCCTGACGCGGCACGCGCACCGGCAGCCGCTGCCCGACCGCACCGCCCAGCTCCGCCGACTCCGACAGCTCCGTCGGCTCCGTCGACTCCGACAGCTCCGCCGACCCCGACAGCTCCGCCGACCCCGCCGGCTCCGAAGCCCCGTTCACCCCAACCCCCGGTAGTCCTCGTCCCCGACCGGCCACCACGGCAGCTCCCGCACCCTGGGCGCGGGCGGCGCGGCCTCACCGCTCCAGGTCGGCGGCGGGACGGTGGCCGAGGTCACCCGGAACTGGATCTCCAGCACGCGCTCGCCGTCCGCCTCCCGGCCGATCCGCTGCAGCGCGATCCGCTTGAGGTACTGCTCGGCGAGCTTGCCGCGCGGGTTGGTGAGCTTCTCGTCCTGCGGATCGTGCGAGCCGTCGTAGAAGTCCCAGGCGCGGCGCAGCAGGTTCTGGTCGACGTGGCTGGGCGCCGGGTTGTCCCGTATCGCGGCGAGGTCCCGGGCGGTGAGCCCGGTCCAGTCGTGGGTCCGGGTGGCGCCGCCGTCGGCGACGGTGCGCACCCGGGCGTCCAGGCTGACGTTCTGCTGCAGCGGGTTGGGCGCGAACAGCTTCCAGTTCTGCTCGAACTCCGGGTACACCAGCCCGTCGACCTCGTCCCGGTACTGCCGGGACACCGTGTTGTCCGGCGCGACGTGCAGGAACACCGCGGCGAGGAACAGTCCGGTGCCGCTCACCAGCACCGCGGCGGCCAGGCCGAGGACGAGCTGCGCGGGCCCGGACCACACCCTCCCGGGGGCGGCCCGGTCGGTGGTCCCCGTCATGGCCTCCCCGCCCGATCGGCGCGCCGCCGGCCGGTACCGGCGCGTCGCGCGCCCATCCTGCCCTACCCGTCACCGGGCGGGCGCCGCGGCCTACAGGACGAAGGCGGCCTGCCCGCCGCTGCCGACCATCGGACGGCCCGCGCTCTCCCAGGCGTACATCCCGCCGTCCACGTTCACCGCGTCCCGGCCCTGCTGCACCAGGTACTGGACGACCTGCGCGGAGCGGCCGCCGACCCGGCAGAGCACGTACAGCTTCGCGTCCGGCAGCTCGTCGATCCGGGCGATCACCTCACCGATCGGGATGTGCAGCGCGCCGTCCACGTGGCCGGCGTCCCATTCGTCCTGCTCGCGCACGTCCAGCAGGGCGGCGTCGGCGGGCACGGAGGCGGCGTCGGTGGTGGGGATCTGCGCGAACATCGTGTGGCTCTCCTGGGCTCGGTTCGGGTCGGTGCCATTCTCGCCCACCGGCACGGTCGGGTGGGCCCCGAGCAGCCGCTCCAGCTCGGCCTGCTGCGCGGCGGCCTTGGCGAGCAGTTCCTCGGCGAGCTGCTCCAGCAGCCGGTCCGGGTCCTGCGGGGCGAGGGCGAGCAGCTGGCCCATCGGGGTCTGCTCCAGCCGGACCTGCTCGGTGGCGGTCTCGGTGATCTTGGCGGTCAGCCACTCCAGCCGGCGGCGCAGCCAGCCCAGCCGGTCGGGGGAGTCGAGGGCGGGTGCGGCCTCCGGCGCGGTGGACCACTCGGCGGCCAGGTCGGCCAGCGCGGCGGTGTCCCCGTACGCGTAGGCCTCGTTGACCCGGACCAGGAAGTCCGCCCGGCGCTGCTGCTCGTCCCGGTCGGTGGTCAGGTCCGGGTGGGCGCGGCGGACCAGCTCGCGGTAGATCCGCTGGGCCTCCTTCCCGGGCCGCACCCGGGCCGGCGCGGCGGGCGGCGGCGGGGCGACCTCGTCCGCGTCCCGACCGGACTCCTCCCGCACCGACCGCACCGAGTCGAACAGCGCGTCCAGGTCGGGCAGCTCGTCGACCTGCTGCCGCGCCTCGGCGGCCCGCCGCCGGTCCTCCGGGTCGCCGGTCCGGGCCGCGACGGCCTCGGCGACCAGCGCGTCGAGCTCGTCCAGCCGGGCGTAGAGCGGGCCGAGCAGCTGGTGGTGGATCAGCGCGAAGTTGTCGATCTCGACCCGCAGCGTCTGGACGTCCACGTCCATGCTGAGCCAGGCCAGTTCGGCGGCGGCGACCCGCTCCTCCAGCTCCTGCTGCTCCGGGTCCGTCCAGCGAACGGGGCTCTGCGCGGTCACGATCTCGCCTCTGTCTCGTCCGGCCGGCTGGGTCCTGCGGGGCCACCGCGCGGGCGGCCCGGCCTGCCACCCTACCGCCGCGCTCCGCGCCCCCGTCCGGGTGAAGCAGGCGTACGAACCGGCGCGCGGTGCACGACACGCAACCGATCCTGATGAATCTCCCCGTTTCGGTGTCGAGCCCGGCCCGGTCCGTGCTTCGCTGGTATCCGCACAGCGTGCCCTCCTCCGGAGAATCGGCCGCCTCCAGGCGTGGCGGCCAGGCGGGAGCAGACCGAATCCATGGTGGCCGAGTCCAACTCCACACCGCTTCCGGCGGGCGCCGAAACCGCGCCGGGCGACCATCCGACCGGCGTCGCCGCCCTGGTCCGGCTCGCCCTCGTCCTGGTCGACCGGACCGGCCGGATCACCCAGTGGAGCCGGGCCGCCGAGGAACTGTTCGGGCACCGCGCCGAGGCCGTCACCGACCGCCCGGCCGCGGGCCTGCTGCCCGCCCTGGAGTCCCGGGTGCTCGGCCGCTGCGCGGTGCGCCGGCGCTGCGACGCCCTCGACACCCTGGCCGGACTGACCGCCGCCGGCCGCCCCTGGGCCGGCCGGCTGACCGTGACCGACCGCGAGGAGCACCAGCGCGACGTGCTCTGGTGGGCCTACCCGCTGCCCGGCCCGGCCGGCGGACTGCTCGCCCTCGCCGCCGACGCCCGCCCGCTGCGCACCACCGGGCCCCGGCTGGCGCTCGGCGAGCGCCTGCTGCCGTTCGCCGCCGCGCCCGGCGCCCGGGGTGGCTTCCACGGGCTGACGGCCGCGCTCACCGCACCCGCCGCCGAGCTGCCCGAGCCGCTGGCCCGGCTGCTGCCCGCCGCCCACCGGGGCCCGCTGCGGGAGGCGGTGGCCGTGGGCGGGCTGCCCGCCCTGCGGCTGGACGCGACCACCGCGCTGCCGGTGCTGCCCGCCGATCCGCAGCACGGCACCGCCCACGCGGCCGCCGGCCTGGGCCGCCGCTACCCGACCCCGCAGCAGCGCGCCGCCCGGCTCGGGCCGCCGCCGCAGGCCGACCAGTCCACGCCCGGCCGCCGTCCCCCGGGCCCACTGCCCGCCCAGCGGGAAGCGGCTCAGCGGGAGGCGGCCCAGCGCGAGCCCGCGCCCCGCGAACCGGCCGAGCGAGGCGCCACCAGAACCGGCCGCCCGCCCGTCCAGTCGCCCACCGGAGGAGGAGCCACCATCGAGCAGCAGGACGCCGTCGAGCCGTCCGCCCACGGCCTCCCGCCCCGCCCCGCCGGCCAGGCCCCACCGGCCGAGGGCCCGCCGAGCGGCCGGCTGGGCCCGTTCCTCACCAACGGCCAGGCCGGTGAGCAGCTGGCCCTGCTGAACGAGGTCGGCGGCAAGGTCGGCACCACCCTGGACCTCGGCTTCACCGCCCACGAGCTGTGCCAGGTGCTGGTCCCCCGGGTCGCCGACTTCGCCTGCGTGGACCTCGTGGACGGCCTGATCTCGGACTCCGAGCTGCCGGTCTCCCGCCCCGACGACGACACGATGCTGCGCCGGGTCGCGCTGGTCTTCAACCAGACCGGCGGCGCCTGGGACCACGTGCTCTCCGAGGGCTCGCTGGTCAGCATGCCGCGCCGGACCCCGCCCGGGCTGGCCCTGCAGCTCAACCAGCCGGTGCTGGTCCCGGTGGTCAGCGCCGACGTCGCGGTGGACTACGCGATCGCGCTCGGCGGCGCCCGGCTGGCCCCGGTCGTCTCCGGCCGCTCGATGCTGGTGGTCCCGCTGTCCGCCCGGGGCACCGTGCTGGGCATCCTCAAACTGCTCCGGCTGCCGGACCGCGCCCCCTTCGACGAGAGCGACGCCGCCACCCTCAAGGAGCTGGCGGTACGGGCCGCCCTGTCGCTGGACAACGCCCGACTGCACCGCGCCGAGGCGCGGGTCGCCACCACCCTGCAGCGCTCGATGATCCCGACCCGCCCGCCGCAGATCCCCGGCGTGCAGATCGCCCACCGCTACCTGCCCGGTGACCCGAAGGCCGAGGTCGGCGGCGACTGGTTCGACGCGATCCAGCTGCCCGGCAGCCGGGTCGCCCTGGTGGTCGGCGACGTCATGGGCCACGGCATCCACTCGGCCGCCGCGATGGGCCGCTTCCGCACCGCGATGCAGACCCTGGCCGCCCTGGACCTGCCGCCCGGCCAGCTGCTGCGGCACCTGGACAACCTGGCCCAGAAGCTCGGCGACGACCACCTCGCCACCTGCCTGTACGCGGTCTACGACCCGATCAACCGGACCTGCGAGCTGGCCAGCGCCGGCCACGTCCCGCCGGTCCTGGTGCACCCGGACGGCACCGGCGAACTGCTGGAGATCCCGGCCGGCGCGCCGATCGGCGTCGGCGGGGTGCCGTTCGTCGCCAAGACCATCGACGTCTCGGACGGCTCGATGCTGGTGCTGTGCACCGACGGTCTGGTCGAGGTCCGGGGCGGGGACATAGGGGCGGGCCTGGCGGCGCTGTGCGGCAACCTGATCGACCCGCAGCAGAGCCCCGAACAGGCCTGCGACGAGGTGCTGCGGCGGCTGCACTCGGACGACCGCAAGGACGACGTCGCCCTGCTGGTGGCCCGCTTCGACGGGGTCGCCCCGTCCGAGGTGGCCACCTGGGACCTCACCGTGGACCAGCGCGAGGTCCGCCGGGCCCGTTCGCTGGTCCGCGAGCAGCTGGCCGCCTGGCACCTGGAGGCGCTCAGCGACATCACCGAGCTGCTGGTCAGCGAGCTGGTCACGAACGCCGTCCGGGTCGCCCGGGACCGGGTTCAGCTCCAGCTGATCCGGGTGGACAAGCTGCTGGTCGAGGTCAGCGACGACAACCACAACCTGCCCTCGCTGGAGCCGGCCGAGCAGCTCGGCGAGACCGGCCGCGGCCTCACCCTGGTGACCAAGCTCGCCGAACACTGGGGCACCGCCCGCAAGGCGGTGGGCAAGGTCGTCTGGTTCGAGCTGCCCCTCCCGCACGCCTGACGGCCGCGTACGGGCGACTGCTCCGCAGTCCGCCCGTACGCGGCCGTCAGGCCGGGTGAAGCGCCCCTCAGGGAATGACCGCGCCCGCCGGGCGGCGCCGGGCCTCCGCCGCGACCTCCCGGGAGGTGGTGGTGGCCACCGAGGTGGCGGCGCCGACCCCGGCCAGCACCCGCGGCCAGAAGTCCCCGAAGACCTCGACCGCGACGGCGATCAGCAGCGCGGTGATCACCGCGACCACGTGCTCCAGGCCGGCCAGGTTCGGCAGCATGACCGCCTCGCCGACCATCAGCACCACGACCAGGGTGGCGGTGAACCAGGACCGGGTGCGGAACGCGATGCAGATCGCCAGCGCCACCACCGCGGCCGACGGCCCGGTGTCCCGCACGTAGGCGACCCACTTCGGGAAGCCGAACAGGTGGCCCGGCCCGATCGCCACGCCGACCCGGGCGAACAGCGTGCCCGTCAGGGTGCACGCGTAGGCGACCACCAGGGTCATCCGCCGGCCGAGCACGACCTCGGCGATCGCGAAGACCACGAACACCTGGGCCAGCGCCCCCCAGACCGGCAGGTCCAGGGCCGGCACGTACAACGACAGCGGGGTCCGCAGCAGCGAGACCTCCAGCGGTAGCGAGGCCCGCACCACCCCGATGTGGCTCACGAAGCGTTCACCGCCCGGCAGGTGCTGGACGATGCTGAACAGCAGGATCAGAAACGTCGCCACCGTGGCCAGCGGGAACGCGGCGAACTTCTTCCGCGCCACCGCACCCCGGACCGTCAGGTACAACGTTCCCCACTCGGCGACAGCGGCCTTTCTGGCAAGCGCCAGCGGCCCCTTTCGCACGCCCCCCGCGTGGGTCCTGTGAATCACAACCGTTTCTCCCGAATCCCCGAACTTGTCAGCTACTCCAACATTAGAAGCCTGTTAACAAATCCACATCGGCATGGATGGGGAGTTACGTCATCCTCAGGAGGGAGACGAATCCCCCCTCCGGACCCCCCTTACGACCGATGGCGCTCTCCGCCCCCGGAGCCCCGGCCCCCCTCCGCCCCCCGACGGAGGGCTACCCCTGCCCGTCCCGTGCCCCCACCGGCAGCCGGGGCGCCACCACGGCGGGCCTGGCGTGCCGGCGACGGAACAGTGCGGGCAGGCTCGGCGCGACGATGAATCCCTCGGCGCGGGCGCTCGCGATGCCGATCCGGGGGATCTCGCTGCTCTTCTCGAAGAGCAGGTAGCGCGGCTCCCAGATCGGCCGGTACTTGGCGTTCGCCCGGTACAGCGACTCGATCTGCCACCAGCGGGAGAAGAACCCGAGGACCGAGCGCCACAGCCGCAGCACCGGCCCGGCACCGAGCTTCGAACCGCGCTCGAAGACCGAGCGGAACATCGCGAAGTTCAGCGAGACCCGCTTCAGCCCGACCTCCTCGGCGCGCTGCAGCAGCTCGATCACCATGAACTCCATCAGGCCGTTCTCGGTGTCCCGGGCCCGGCGCATCAGGTCCAGCGACAGCCCGTCCGGGCCCCACGGCACGAAGCTCAGCAGCGCCTGGAGCTCGCCGTCGCCGTCGCTGCACTCCAGCATCACGCAGCGGCCGTCGCCCGGGTCCCCGAGCCGGCCCAGCGCCATCGAGAAGCCGCGCTCGGTCGCCCCGTCGCGCCACTCGTCGGCCTTGGCCACCAGCTGCGCCATCTCCTCCTCGGAGATGGACTCGTGGCGGCGGATCCGCACCGTGTACCCGGCCCGCTTGACCCGGTTGTACGCCTGCCGCACCACCCGCATCGCCCGGCCGTCCAGCGAGAACTCGTCCAGCTCGACGATCGCCTCGTCACCCAGCTCCAGCGCGTCCAGCCCGTGCCGGGCGTAGATCACCCCGGCCTCCTCGGAAGCGCCCATCACGGCCGGCGCCCAAGCGTGCTCACGGGCCTCGGACAGCCAGGCCTCGATCGCACCCGGCCAGGCCTCCGGATCCCCGATCGGATCGCCCGAGGCCAGCGACACCCCACCGATCACCCGGTAGGTCACCGCCGCCTTGCCACTGGGCGAGAAGATCACCGCCTTGTCCCGGCGCAGCGCGAAGTAGCCCAGCGAGTCCCGCTCACCCTGCTTCTCCAGCAGACCGCGCAGCCTGGCCTCGTCCTCGGGGTTGAGCAGCTCCTTGCCGCGCGGGCTGCGGAAGGCCACGTACAGCACCAGCAGGAACAGCACCGCGCCCATCGCGTTGATCGCCGCGTTCACCCAGGTCGGGGCGGCGATCACGGAGCGCAGGTGCTCCGTCGGGGTGATGGTGATCATCCGGCCGACCGAGTAGCGGAAGAGGTCCCACCAGCCGGCGCCGTCCAGCTCGTTGGTCAGCCAGACCAGCAGCGCGCCCACCGCGCCGCCGAAGAACAGCCCGCCGACGAACGTGGCCGCCGCGGTCTTCGGGTTGGAGCGGTCGCCCTTGGAGGTGAACTCCTTGCGCCCGATCAGCAGCGACAGCACGAACAGGCAGGTCAGGATGGTGGAGAAGTAGTTGAGCGGGTGCTTGTTGAAGCGCTCGCCGGGCAGCACCATGGCGGCCAGGTACAGCAGGGCGAAGACACTTCCGAGCGCCGCGTTGAAGATCCACGCGGCCCGCTTGCGCCGCCGCATGGCGACCGCGAGGAAGATCGACAGCACCGCGGCCGCCAGGCCCGAGGTCATCAGGTACGGGGTGAAGTACTCGCCCTCGTTGTGCTCGGAGACCTGGTTGCGCCAGGGCACCAGCAGCACGGTGGTCACGTTCAGCAGCGCCAGCAGCCGGAGGTACCAGACGGAGGCGGTGGCGGCCCTCGGGCGCCAGCGGGCGAGCGGTCCGGCGGACGGTGACCCGGCGGAGGTGGCGGACGGCTCCGACTTCACAGTGGACGACACAGCTCAATTCCAAACGATCAGATGGTGGGGCGCATCCGCACACGGCCCGGCGCCGGACGCCCGCACGGTCCGACGGACTGACCGGCCACCCCCGCCCACCGGCCGCCCGCAGCGAGCGGCAGGCCGGAAAAGGGCAGCCAACTCCATGGTTCCGCACCATTCCTGAGAATTGCGTGAACCGGGTAGCGGATTCCCACCCCCGCCGAACGGCGGGGGTTCGTACCCGTCATGGGTTCGGCGGCCCGCCCTCCCTACCCCTACTCTCAAAGCGACCCCCGTGGACCGACCGAACCCGGCCGCCCGAACCGAGGAGGCACCCATCACCACCACCCGCGTGCTGATCGTCGACGACGAGATCCTGGTCCGCTCGGGCCTAGGCCTGATCGTCGGTTCCGCCCCAGACCTGGAGGTGGTCGGCGACTGCTCCGGCGGGCAGGCCGAGGAGCACGTCCAGCGCCTGCGCCCGCACGTGGTGCTGCTCGACATCCGGATGCCCGACCTCGACGGCATCTCGGTGCTGCGCCGCCTGCGCGCCCTGCCGGACCCGCCGGCCGTGGCGATGCTCACCACCTTCGACACCGACGAGTACATCGGCACCGCGCTACGGGCCGGGGCGACCGGTTTCCTGCTCAAGGACACCGCCCCCGAGCAGCTGGTGCACGCCGTCCGGGTGCTCGCGGCGGGCGGCAACATCCTCTCCCCGACCGTCACCCGCACCGTCATCGGCGGCTACGTGGACGGCGGCGGCCCGGACGCCGAGGCCACCGCGCTGGCCCGCACCCTGACCGGCCGGGAGCTGGACGTGCTCGCGCTGCTCGGCGAGGGCCTGTCCAACGCCGAGATCGCCGACCGGCTCTTCCTGGGCACCGGCACGGTCAAGGACCACATCAGCGCGATCCTCGGCAAGCTCGGCGCCGCCAACCGGGTGCAGGCCGCCGTGCTCGCCCACCGGGCCGGCCTGGTGCGGCCCAAGCCCGGCGACGGGGCATGACGACCGCCGACCAGTTGCCGTCCCGACGGCTGCCGGCCTGGTGCACCGCCCCCTGGCTGATGCTGCTGCTGCCCGTCCTCTACTCCCTGCTGGACGCCGCGCTGGTGGCCCGGGACGCCACCTGGTGGCAGATGGCGCTCTCCACGCTGGCCGCCGTCGCGCTGTTCTGGCGCCGCCGCTTCCCGGTGGCGGTGCTGCTGCTCACCATGCCCGGCTCCTGGGTCGAGCAGATCTGGCTGGCCCCGATCACCGCGGTCTACACGGTGGCCACCGAGCGCCCCGGCCCCCGGGTGCTGGTCCCCTGCGCGACCCTGTTCACCCTCGTCTCCTTCTTCCACTGGCCGCTGCCGACCCCGATCATCGATCTCAGCCGGAGCACCGCCCTGGACGCCATCCAGGCCGTGATGCTGTCCGCCGGCCCGGCCGCCACCGGCCTGCTCTCCCGCACCCGGCGGGAGCTGGCCGCCCGCCTGGACGAGCTGACCCGCGGCCAGGAGCGGGAGAGCCGGCTGCTCGCCGAACGGGTGCTGATCAGCGAGCGCGGCCGGCTGGCCCGGGAGATGCACGACGTGGTCTCGCACCAGGTCAGCCTGATCAGCATCCAGGCCGGGGCGCTCCAGGTGAGCACCGCCGACCCGGCCGCCGCGACGGTCGCCCGCACCATCCGCGAACTGTCCGTCCGGACCCTGGACGAGTTGCGCCAGATGGTCGGGGTGCTGCGCGGCACCGGCCGCCCGCTCCCGGACGCCCCGCTCGCCCCGCAGCCCCGGCTGGCCGACCTGCCCCGGCTGATCGAGGAGAGCGGACTGGCCGCCGACACCGAACTCAACCCCGGTGACCGTCCGTGGCCGGAGGCGGTCGAACGGGCCGCCTACCGCACCGTCCAGGAGGCGCTCACCAACATCACCAAGTACGCCCCGGCGGCGACGGTGCACGTGAAGGTCCGGGCGAAGGGCCGCCGGCTGCGGGTCGAGGTCCGCAACGAGGCGCCCCCGGTCCACCCGGCCGAGACCCTGCCGGGCGGCGGCCACGGCCTGGTCGGCCTGCGCGAGCGCGCCCAGCTGCTGGGCGGCACCCTGACCGCCGGCCCCACCCAGGACGGCGGCTTCGAGGTCCGCGCCGAACTCCCCGCCTCCCGCTCCTGACCGGGCCCGGCCGGGCCGGAGCGGGGGTCCGGAGCGGGCCGGGACAACGAGAAAGCCCCCCAGATCCGAAGATCTGGGGGGCTTCGCTGTGCGCGAGGGGGGAGTTGAACCCCCACGCCCTTTCGGGCACTGGAACCTGAATCCAGCGCGTCTGCCTATTCCGCCACCCGCGCATGGGTGTTGTCTTCGCTGCCGTCCGTTCCGCGGATCCGCTCGGTACCATGTGGTCCTTCGCGCTTCCCCGGTCCGGCTCCCTTCCGGGCGGCCCTTCCGACGTGGAAAACAGTAGCACGACCTGGGGGGCGGCTCCGAATCCGTTTCCCGGGGAGACCGACCGCCTCCGAACAGGCGGGCGACGAACGCACGAGCGAAGGGCGGCGGACGGCTCCGACGGGCACACCTGGCGTGCCGTACCCGAAATGCGTCACCCTGTGTGTCCGAGCCCACCCCCGGCACCACGCGGTCCGGGAACCGTACGGAAGGGCCGGGCGTGGATACGATCAGTACGGAAGTACCGCAAGTAGGCACGACCGACTCCCCGGAGGACCACTCCTCGGAGGAGGCGGGTCGGCAGGCAGGCGAACGAACCCTGGAAGGGGGTGCCCCATGGGGATGATGAAGAAGTTCGAGCAGCGGCTGGAGGGTCTCGTCAACGGCACCTTCGCCAAGGTGTTCAAGTCCGAGGTCCAGCCCGTGGAGATCGCCGGCGCTCTGCAGCGCGAGTGCGACAACAACGCGAGCATCTGGAACCGCGACCGCACCGTCGTGCCGAACGACTTCATCGTCGAGCTCAGCCCGCACGACCACGAGCGGCTCAGCCCCTACTCGGGGCAGCTCGGCACCGAGCTGGCCGGCATGGTCCGCGAGTACGCCGAGGCCCAGCGGTACACCTTCATGGGCCCGCTCCAGGTGAACCTGGAGAAGGCCGACGACCTGGACACCGGCCTGTACCGGGTGCGCAGCCGCACCCTGGCGGCCGAGGAGCCCCAGCAGTACGCCCCGCAGCAGCCCGGCTACGACCGCCAGCCCGCCGCACCGGCCCCCGGCGCACCGTGGCAGCAGGGCGGCGCCGGGCAGTACGGCGCGCCCCCGCCGCCACCCGCACCCCCCGCGATGCCCCCGGGCCCGCCGGCCGGCGGCAACGTCCGGAACCTCCCGGGCGCCGGCCACGGCGCCTCGGTCCGCCGCTGGATCGAGGTGAACGGCTCCCGCCACCAGATCACCGGCGCGGCCTGCGTGCTCGGGCGCTCGACCGAGGCGGACGTGCGCATCGACGACCCCGGGGTCTCCCGCAAGCACGCCGAGATCCGCCCCGGCACCCCGGCGATGGTCCTCGACCTGGGTTCCACCAACGGCATCGTGGTGGACGGACAGCACACCCAGCGCGCTACGCTCCGCGACGGCTCCCGAATCGTCGTGGGCTCCACCACCATCGTCTACCGGCAGGTCGAAGGGTAGTGTCCGAGTTGTTCGCGCGCCTCGCTCACCGACTGGCGGGACGGTCATGTCAGAGCTGACCCTCACGGTCATGCGGCTGGGCTTCCTGGCCGTGTTGTGGCTGTTCGTCATCGTCGCGATCCAGGTGATCCGCAGCGACCTGTTCGGCACCAAGGTGAACCCCCGCAGCTCCCGTCGCGGTGCCAACTCCGGCGCCGCGTCCAGCGGTGCCGCGGCGGCGACCGCCACGGCACCCGGACGTCCCGCGGCACCCGCCCCCGGCAACGCCGGAGCGGGCCAGACCCAGGGCGGCGGTCGCCGCCGCGGCGGCCCGACCCAGCTCGTGGTCGTCCAGGGCTCGCTGGCCGGGACCACGGTCGCGCTGCAGGGCCAGACCATCACGCTGGGCCGCGCGCATGACTCGACCATCGTGCTGGACGACGACTACGCGTCCTCCCGGCATGCCAGGATCTATCCGGATCAGACTGGGCAGTGGACGGTCGAGGATCTAGGCTCCACCAACGGCACCTATCTGGACCGGCAGCGCCTGACCGCGCCCACTCCGCTCCAGCCGGGCACGCCGATCCGTATCGGCAGGACCGTCATCGAACTGCGGAAGTAGTAGCGCATGAGGGACAGCATCCCGTCCATGACCCAGAGGGGGGCACAGGTCGCATGACCCTGGTGCTGCGCTTCGCCGCCGGCTCCCACAAGGGACTGATCCGGGAGGGGAACGAGGACTCCGGCTACGCCGGGCCGCGGCTGCTGGCCGTGGCCGACGGCATGGGCGGCGCCGCGGCCGGCGAGGTCGCGTCCTCCGAGGTGCTCGGCTCGATCGTCCGGCTGGACGAGGACGTGCCGGGCGCCGACCTGCTGACCCTGCTGGGCGACGCCGTCCAGGGCGCCAACGACCGGCTCCGGCAGATGGTCGAGGAGGACCCGCAGCTGGAGGGCATGGGCTGCACCCTGACGGCCATGCTCTGGACCGGCCAGCGGATGGGCCTGGTGCACGTCGGCGACTCCCGCGCCTACCTGCTGCGCGACGGCTCGCTGGTGCAGATCACCCAGGACCACACCTGGGTGCAGCGCCTGGTCGATGAGGGCCGGATCACGCCCGAGGAGGCCGAGACCCACCCCCAGCGCTCGCTGCTGATGCGGGCCCTGGACGGCCGCGGCCAGGTCGAGCCCGACCTGTCGATCCGCGAGGTCCGGGCCGGCGACCGCTACCTGATCTGCTCCGACGGCCTCTCCGGCCCGGTCAGCCACCAGACCCTCCAGGACACCCTGGGCAGCTACTACTCGCCCGAGCAGACCGTGCAGGAGCTGATCCAGCTCGCCCTGCGCGGCGGCGGTCCGGACAACATCACCTGCATCGTGGCGGACGTCATCGACGTCGGCGCCACGGACACCGCCAGCGGCCAGTTCAACGACGTCCCGGTGGTGGTCGGCGCGGTCGCCGAGACCCCGCCGTCCTCGGCCGCCGCCGACCACTCCATCGCGGACACCCCGGCCGGCCGCGCCGCCGGGCTGGGCCGCGGCCCGCAGGGCACCTTCGGCCCGGCGGAGGGCTACGAGGGCGGCTACGGCGCCGCCCAGGGCGGCTTCGGCCCCGCCGAGGGCTACGAGGGCGAGGGCGAGGGCGGCTACGGCTACCCCGCCGAGCCGTCGGTGTACGGCGCCGAGGAGTTCGACGGGGAGCAGCCCCCCAAGCGCAAGCGCCGGGGCCTGACCGTCTCGCTGGCCGTCCTGGTCACCCTCGGCCTGCTCGGCGGCGCCGGGTACTTCGGCTACCAGTGGACCCAGGACCAGTACTACATCGGCGAGGACGGCGACCACGTCGCCATCTACCAGGGCGTCAACCAGAACCTGGCCGGGCTGAGCCTGTCCTCGGTGCACGAGTCGCACAGCGACGCCCCGCTGAAGTGGCTGCCCCAGGACCAGCGCGCCCAGGTGAACCGGACCATCTCGGTCGGCAGCCTGCAGGACGCCGAGAAGACCATGACCGGCCTGGTGGACTGGGCCAAGCTGTGCCAGAAGGCCGCCACCGTCCCCACCGGGAACGGCGCGGCCCCGCAGGGCACCCAGGCCGCCAAGACCGCGTTCGTGGCCGCCACCCCGACCACCCCGGGCGAGCGGGAGAAGCCCCGCAACACGGCCTCGGCGGCGCCGACCACCTCGCCGACCCCGACCGCCCCGGCCACCTCCGCCCCGACCCAGAACGCCACCCCGCCGGCGGCCGCCCCGACCGAGCAGGCCCAGCCCCCGCTGAGTGACGACGAGCGCAGCCGGGCCGAGTCCTGCCCGAAACCGTGACGTCCGTGATCCGACATAGGCCCGCCCGGAGCGGGCCGGCCGGCCGTCAGGGAGCGGTCACCACGTGAGCAGCTACAACCTGAGCGGCGACACCGGCCGCGCCGGCGGTCGCCGCCGGGCGTCGGCCGAGCGCGTCATGCCGCGGCGGCGCGGCAACACCACCATCTCGCTCCAGGGCGCACCGAACCGGCGCAACACCGAGCTGGCCCTGCTGGTCTTCGCGGTCCTGCTGCCGATCCTGGCGTACGCCAACGTGGGCCTGGCGATGGACGGCCGGATCCCGGCCGGGATGCTCGGCTACGGCCTGGGCATGGGCGCGCTGGCGCTGGTCGCGCACCTGCTGGTGCGCCGCTTCGCGCCGTACGCGGACCCGCTGATGCTGCCGATCGCCACCCTGCTGAACGGGCTGGGCGTGGTGATGATCTGGCGGCTGGACAAGGCGGGCCACCTGCTCAGCGGCAACTTCCCGGCGGCCCGCAACCAGCTGGTCTGGTCCGCTCTCGGGGTCACCCTGTTCATCGGGGTGATGGTCTTCCTGAAGGACCACCGGGTGCTCCAGCGCTACACCTACATCTCGATGGTGGTGGCGCTGGTGCTGCTCGCCGCGCCGGCCTTCTTCCCGGCCCGGGCGGAGGACTTCGGCGCGAAGATCTGGATCCGGCTGGGCGGCTTCTCGATCCAGCCCGGCGAGTTCGCCAAGATCATCCTGACCGTGTTCTTCGCCGGCTACCTGATGGTCAAGCGGGACGCCCTGGCGCTGGCCAGCCGCCGCTTCATGGGCCTCTACCTGCCGCGCGGCCGCGACCTCGGCCCGATCATCGTGATCTGGCTGCTGAGCCTGCTGATCCTGGTCTTCGAGAACGACCTCGGCACGTCCTTCCTGTTCTTCGGCCTGTTCGTGGTGATGCTCTACGTCGCCACCGAGCGGACCAGCTGGATCCTGTTCGGCCTGCTGATGTCGGTCGGCGGCGCGGTCGCGGTCGCCACCACCACCAGCCACGTCAAGGTCCGGATCGACGCCTGGCTGGACCCGATGGCCGCCTTCTCGCCGAACCCGCCCAAGGGTGCGACCGAGCAGATCGGCCAGTCGCTGATGGCGCTCGGCTCCGGCGGGGTGACCGGCTCCGGCCTCGGCCAGGGCCGTTCCTGGCTGATCAACTTCGCCGCCAAGAGCGACTTCATCCTGGGCTCCTTCGGCGAGGAGCTCGGGCTCACCGGCCTGATGGCGATCTTCCTGCTGTACGCCCTGCTGGTGCAGCGCGGCCTGCGCACCGCGCTGGCCGCCCGCGACCCCTTCGGCAAGCTGTTCGCCGTCGGGCTCTCCTCGGCGATGGCGCTGCAGGTCTTCGTCGTGGCCGGCGGGGTCACCGGGCTGATCCCGCTGACCGGGATGACCATGCCGTTCCTCGCGCAGGGCGGTTCGTCCGTGGTCGCCAACTGGGCGCTGGTCGCGATCCTGCTGAAGATCAGCGACAGCGCGCGCCGACCCGGGGTCGAACCGGCCCCGGCCACCGAGGGCCAGGGAGGACCCGCCCGATGAACAAGCCGATCCGACGGGTCTCGATCTTCTGCCTCGTGCTGATCCTGGCCCTGATGGCCCGCACCAACTGGGTGCAGGGCGTCCAGGCCGACTCCTGGGCCTCCAACAAGAACAACAAGCGCCAGCTGTACGACCGCTACGCCCACCCGCGCGGCAACATCATCGTCAGCGGCCAGCCGGTGACGAACTCCGACTTCGTGAACGGCCTGCGCTACAAGTACAAGCGCTCCTGGGTCGACGGCCCGATGTACGCCCCGGTGACCGGCTACTCCTCCCAGGCGTACGGCTCCACCCAGTTGGAGAACCTGGAGGACGGCATCCTCTCGGGCACCGACGACCGGCTGTTCTTCCGCAACACCCTGGACATGCTGACCGGCGAGCAGAAGCGCGGCGGCGACGTCCTCACCACCATCAACGCCAAGGCGCAGAAGGCCGCCTTCGACGGCCTCGGCACCAAGAAGGGCGCGGTGGTCGCGCTCGACCCGAAGACCGGCGCGATCCTGGCGCTGGTCTCCACCCCGTCCTACGACCCGGGCAGCTTCGCCGGCGGCGACTCGTCCGACTCCAAGGCCTGGACGGACCTCAACGCGGACCCGAACAAGCCGATGCTCAACCGGGCACTGAAGGAGACCTATCCGCCCGGCTCGACCTTCAAGCTGGTCACCGCCACCGCCGCGTTCGAGAACGGCAAGTACCAGAGCATCGACGACGCCACGGACACCCCGGACCCGTACATCCTGCCCGGGACCAAGTTCGAGCTGAGGAACGAGAGCCCCAACGAGCGCTGCGGGAACGCCACCGTCAAGGCCGGGATGGACCAGTCCTGCAACACGGTCTTCGCCAAGATGGGCGCGGACCTCGGCAAGGACAAGATGCGCGCGCAGGCCGAGAAGTTCGGCTTCAACAGCACGATCGACACGCCCGTCCGCTCCGAGAAGAGCATCTTCCCGGACAGCCCCAGCCTGGACGGCACCGCCCAGGACTCGATCGGCCAGCACGACACCCGCGCCACCCCGCTCCAGATGGCCATGGTCTCCGCGGCGATCGCCAACAACGGCAGCCTGATGCAGCCGTACCTGGTCGACCAGGAGCGCTCGGCCTCGCTGACCACCATCTCCAAGCACACCGAGAAGCAGTTCTCCCAGCCGATGAGCCCGGCCACCGCGCAGAAGATGCAGGACCTGATGGTCTCGGTGGTCGAGAACGGCACCGGTACCAACGCCAAGATCCCCGGCCTCCAGGTCGGCGGCAAGACCGGCACCGCCCAGCACGGCGAGGACAACGCCGGTCTGCCGTTCGCCTGGTTCACCTCCTGGGCCAAGACCCCGGACGGCCAGTCGGTCGCGGTCGCGGTGGTGGTCGAGGACGGTTCCCAGAACCGCGACGGCATCAGCGGCGGCCGCCTGGCGGCCCCGATCGCCAAGGCGGTGATGCAGGCCGCGCTCGGCAAGTAGGGGCGTGGGTGAGGTGAATGTCACGATCGGCACCCCGGTTCGGATACCGGTCTGATATCGGCCGACGGCTGACTCCGGTCCGGTGCGGTGCGACCGGTAGCGTATCCGCCAGCAGCGGGTGTGCCCGTTGCCGCCCGCGAGACGGCGCACGGCCCGGCCGGAGAACCGGTCACGGCCCGCGCGGCGTCACCCAGAGCGTGCGGGGACACCTACGTCACAACCTCACCGGCGGGTGAGGGAGAGGGTCGGAACTATGGATGAGCCTCGTCGCCTCGGCGGCAGGTACGAGCTCGGCGGCGTCCTCGGACGCGGCGGCATGGCCGAGGTGTACCTCGGCCATGACACCCGGCTCGGCCGTTCCGTCGCAGTGAAGACGCTCCGGGCCGACATGGCCCGGGATCCGTCGTTCCAGGCCCGCTTCCGTCGCGAGGCACAGTCGGCGGCGTCCCTGAACCACCCCGCGATCGTCGCCGTGTACGACACCGGCGAGGACTACATCGACGGAATCTCCATCCCGTACATCGTGATGGAGTACGTCGAGGGTTCGACCCTGCGCGAGCTGCTGCACTCCGGCCGCCGGCTGCTGCCCGAGCGGGCGCTGGAGATGACCATCGGCATCCTCCAGGCCCTGGAGTACTCGCACCGGGCCGGCATCGTGCACCGCGACATCAAGCCGGCCAACGTGATGCTGACCCGGCAGGGCAACGTCAAGGTCATGGACTTCGGCATCGCCCGGGCGATGGGCGACGCCGGGATGACCATGACCCAGACCTCGGCCGTGATCGGCACCGCCCAGTACCTCTCCCCCGAGCAGGCCAAGGGCGAGCAGGTCGACGCCCGCTCCGATCTCTACTCCACCGGCTGCCTGCTCTACGAGCTGCTGACCGTCCGCCCGCCGTTCGTCGGCGACTCCCCCGTCGCGGTCGCCTACCAGCACGTCCGGGAGGAGCCGCAGCCGCCGTCGGTCTTCGACCCCGAGGTGCGGCCCGAGATCGACGCGATCGTGCTCAAGGCACTCGCCAAGGACCGCGACTACCGGTACCAGAGCGCCGACGAGATGCGCGACGACATCGAGCGCTTCCTCGACGGCCTCCCGGTCGCCGCCGCCCAGCAGGCCGCCGCCTACGGCATGGGCGCCGCCGGGTACGGCTACGACCAGAACGGCTACCCGCAGCAGCACGACCCGTACGGCCAGACCAACGTGCTGCCGCAGCAGCCCGGCGGCCCGACCACCATGCTGCCGCAGGCCTCCGGCTACCAGAACGACGGCTACGGCCAGACCTCCGCCGGTGGCGCGGGCGGCCACGACGGCTACGACGACGGCTACGGCCAGGGCGGCGGCCGACGCGCCGACGACCGGCAGAAGAAGAGCAACACCTCCTGGATCGTGCTGGCGGTGGCCGCCGTGCTGGTCCTGGTCGGCACCTTCTTCGTGGCCCAGGCGATGTTCAGCGACAAGGGCACCAAGGACGCCGCGAAGGTCACGGCGCCGAACCTGGTCGGCAAGAGCCTGGCGGACGCCAAGACCGCCGCGGCCGCGGCCGGCTCCAAGCTCGTGGTCACCGAGGGCGACAAGATCGCCTGCCCGGACACCAACATCAAGAAGGACCAGGTCTGCACCCAGACCCCGACGGCGGGCACCTCGGTCTCCGAGGACGCCCACATCACCGTCCAGGTCTCGTCCGGTCCGGCCAAGACCCAGATGCCGACCCTGACCGGCAAGACCAAGGACCAGGCGATGCAGGCCCTGACGGCGGCCGGCTTCACCAACGTCGCCACGCCCGACTACAAGGACGACGACACCGCCCCGCAGGACACCGTCCTCGCCCAGGACCCGGCGGCCGGCACCCCCGCCGACCCCAGCGCCCCGGTCAAGCTGACGATCTCCCAGGGCAAGACCAAGGTGAGCGTCCCGAGCGTGACCGGCGCGCAGAAGGACGACGCGACGACCACCCTGCAGGGCCTCGGCTTCCAGGTCGACACCTCGAAGACCACGCCGACCACCGACCCGACCAAGGTCAACACCGTCGCCTCGCAGTCGGTCGCGCCGAACACCAAGGTCCCGGCCAACACGAAGATCTCGCTGACGATCTTCAAGGCGCAGGACAAGCCGCAGGTCCCGCCGATGCAGAACCAGAAGCTGTCGGACGCCATCGCCGCGCTGTCCAAGGTCGGCCTGCTGTACACCGTGGTCGCCGGCCCGCAGGACCCGAACGCGATCGTCGTCCAGAGCATCCCCGGCGCCGGCACCCAGCTGGACCCGAACACCCAGGTGCAGCTGATGACCCGGCCGGCCGATCCGGCCAAAGGGGGCGACTCCAACACCACACCCCCCGGCAAAGGGGGCAACAACTAAGCCCTTCTTCCCCTGGTTCTGAGCCGGGGAGCAGGGACGGTGAAAGGCCCGAGGGCCCGTCGCGGTGATCGCGACGGGCCCTCGGGCCTTTCACCGGGGGTGCCGCGGGTCAGCGCAGCTCCGGCGGCGGGGTCCGCTTGGCGTCCATGACGTCCACCCGCACCAGGCTCCCCCAGACGGCCATCCGGTACCGCGAGGTGTACACCGGCGTGCAGGTGGTCAGGGTGATGTAGCGGCCGGGGGCGGTGTAGCCGGAGCCGACCGGGACGGGCGCGACGATGCCGGTGTCGTACTTGGACGTCTCCGGCAGGGTGTTGTCGACCTTGTAGACGTACCACTTGTCCTTGGTCTCGACCACGATCGCGGCGCCCTTGTGGACGGCGTCCAGGTCGTGGAACTTGGCGCCGTGGCCGTCCCGGTGGGCGGCCAGCGCGAAGTTGCCCGCCTGGTCCCACGGCATCGCGGCCTTGTAGGGCTGCTCGTACACGCCCGCCACGCCCTCGTCCAGGACGTCGGTGGAGGTGCCCATCCGGATCAGCACCTGGAAGTCCCGGCCCATCGCCGGGACGTGCAGGAAGCCAACGTCGTCCCCGATCGCGGGCGGCGCGACGGCGCCGCCCGGCCCGGCGGCGGCGCCCGTGGGGCCGGGGGTCGGACCGGCCGCCCAGGAGCCGCGCAGCTTGTCCGAGGCGTCCGCCGCGGAGCGGTCCGCCTGCACGTTGGTCCACCACAGCGAGTAGGCCACGAACAGGCCGAGCACCAGGCCCAGGGTGATCAGCAGCTCGCCGAAGACGCCGAGCGCGGCCAGCGCCCGGCTCCGGCCCTTCCGCACCGCCCGTTCGGGCGGAGGGAAGGCCTCCCCCTCCGGATCGGCCGACCGCGCGGTCCCGTCGTCCTGCATCTGCGCTGCTCCCCCTCCGAAACCGGGCCTCCGGGCGGCTACCCGCCCGTGATCGCGGCCGGCTTGCCCTGACTGCGCGGTCGCTCCTCGGTCATCTTGCCAAAGAGGATGAGGCGGTACTTGGAGGTGAACTCGGGGGTGCAGGTGGTCAGCGTGATGTACCGGCCGGGGCCGGTGTACCCGGAGCCGTTCGGCACCGGCTTGATCACGCTCACGTTGCTGGGCGGGGTCTGCGGGATTCCCCCGGTGATCTCGTAGGTGTAGTACCCGGCGGCGGTCTCGACGACGACCTTGTCGCCCTTGCCGAGCTCGTTGATGTAGCGGAACGGCTCGCCGTGGGTGTTGCGATGGGCGGCCAGCGCGAAGTTGCCCGCCTGGTCGCCGGGCATCGCGGTGCCGGGGTAGTGGCCGACCAGGCCCTTGTCGAGCACCGCCGCCTTGTCGGTGCCCTCGGCGATCGGGAACTTCAGCCCCAGCTTGGGCAGGTAGATGATGGCGAAGCCCTTGCCGGGGGCGAACGCCTCCGGCTTGTTCGGATCCGCGGCGGGCTGGCCCGCGCCGGGCGGCTGGGCGTCGAACTGCTGCTCCAGCTGGTCCCGGGCGCTGTTGGCGGCGGCGTCGGCCTGCACGTTTGTCCACCACAGCTGGTACGCCACGAACAGCAGCATCACCAGGCCGAAGGTGATGCACGCCTCGCCGACGAAGCGGGCGGCCACCACCACCGCGGACTCCTTCGGGCGGGCGCCACCGGCGCCCCGGCCCTTCGCCCGGCGCCGGCCGCCGCCCGCACGGACCGAGGTCCGGCCCTGGGCGGCCCGGCGGCGCTCGGCCCGGCCGCCGGTGGCCGGGACGGCCTCGGCGGGCGGCTCGCCGCCGTCGGCGGGCAGCCGCAGCTGGAGGGTCTGGTCAGGGAGCCACGGGTACTCGGGCCCGCCCTCGACGGGCTGCTCGGCCTGCTCGTACACGCCCCAGCCGTCCTCGGGCGCCCCCTGGACCGGCTGCTCCTGCGGGTACGGCCCGCCGGGCTGCGGGGCACCGTACTGCGGAGCGCCGTACTGCTGGGCGGCGGGCTGCCGGGTGCCGTACTGCGGGCCACCCTGCCGCTGGACGCCGTCGTACGGCTGCGGGCCACCGTACGGGCCGGCCTCCGGCTGGTAACGCCCCTCCGGGCGCACCGCGGTCACGCCGCTCAGCCCCGGCCGATCACCGGGGCGAGCCCGGCCGACCGGTCCACGGCCTGCGGGAAGCCGCACTCCGCCAGCCAGTTGGCGAGCATCCGGTGCCCGCCCTCGGTCAGTACCGACTCGGGGTGGAACTGCACGCCCTCGACGAGCAGTTCACGGTGCCGCAGGCCCATGATCACGCCGCTCGCGGTCCGGGCGGTGACCACCAGCTCGTCCGGCACGGTGGCCGGGTCGACGGCCAGCGAGTGGTAGCGGGTCGCGGTCAGCGGCGAGGGCAGGCCCTCGAACACCCCGCCGTCCTCGTGCTCGACCGGCGAGGTCTTGCCGTGCAGCAGCTCCGGCGCCCGGCCGACCACCGCGCCGTAGGCGACCGCGATCGACTGCAGGCCCAGGCAGACGCCGAACACCGGCAGCCCGATCCCCGCGCAGTGGTGCACCATCTCGACGCAGACCCCGGCCTCCTCGGGCGATCCGGGCCCGGGGGAGAGCAGCACCCCGTCGAAGCCCTCCTCCCCCGCACGGCGGACGGCGTGCTCGACGGTCACCTCGTCGTTGCGCACCACCTCGCAGGTGGCACCGAGCTGGTACAGGTACTGGACCAGGTTGAAGACGAAGCTGTCGTAGTTGTCCACGACCAGGATGCGGGGCGGGGTCGACTGGGTGGTCATGCGCGCGTGGTCTCCGTGGGATGCGGTGCTGGGGGGAAGTTCCGGGCCCGCCGGTCAGCCGGCCGAGGCGCCGTCGCCGCCGTCCACTGTGACGTCGCCGAAGGGGAGCAGCGGTTCCGCCCACGGGAAGACGTAGGTGAAGAGGAGGTAGACGATCCCCAGGATCAGGAGCAGCGAGATGACGGCCCGGACCAGGGTGTTCCCCGGCAGGTGACGCCAGATCCAGCCGTACATGGTGCTCCCTCGAGGTAGCGGACTGGGGTCAAGAGTAGACCCGGGATCAACGGCCGTGAGGCCGGTCCGCCCTTGCCGCTACTGCTGTCCGCCCGCCGAGCGCAGTTCGGTGGTGCCGGAGTATCCGGGCAGGGTCAGGTCCCCGCTCTCCTGGACCTTCCAGCCCAGGCCGTACGCCTGGACGTACTGCAGGTAGTTGCGGATCGTCGGGTCCGCCTCGACGGCCGACCGCAGGGCGTCCGTCTTCCCCACCGCCTTGACCACGTACGGCGGGGAGTAGACCCGGCCCTGGAGCAGCAGGGTGTTGCCGACGCAGCGCACGGCGCTGGTGGAGACCAGCCGCTGGTCCATCACCTGTACGCCCGCCGCGCCGCCCCGCCACAGCGCGTTGACCACGGCCTGGATGTCCTGCTGGTGGATGACCAGGTCGTTGACGCCGGGCTCGGGGACGCCGGGGATGCGCGCGGTGGCGTTCGGCGGGGCGTCGTTGAGGGCGACGGTCAGTCCGCCGCCCTGCAGCGGCTCCAGGGCCGCGCCGAGCCGCAGGCCGTCCAGCTGGGCCGCGTCGGCGGGGTCGTGGCCCTGCTGCTCGGTGAGCTGCTGCGCGCGGGCCTGGAGGTCGGCCAGCTGGGCCTGCGCCTGCTGGTTCTGCGAGCTGCGCTGGCGGATCACGTCGCCGAGGCTCAGCAGCGAGTTGTCGGTCCGGAGGTCGGTGCCGCGGGCGGTCTGGGCGCTGATGTAGAAGAGCAGACCGGCGAGCGCGAACACGGCGCAGGTCAGGGCACGTCCGACATTTCGGGTGCCGGAGCGGCGGGTAACGGCCTTCCCGGGGGGAATCGACAAATTAGTCACCGTACCCTTATCTCCTTGAGACCCGCCGAGCCACTACGCTAACGGACGCCGGTGGCAGCCGGGGGAGCGGTCCCAGAGCGCTCTCCACGTCCGTCCGTCGGCTCTCAACCCGCTGCACCTCTGCGCGGTCTCACAGCGCATCGACAGGAGAGCTCCTCGTGCCGAAGTCTCGACTCCGCAAGAAGTCCGACTACACCCCGCCGACCACGGCCGTGGTGAAGATCAGCTCGGGCCGTAGTTGGGTCGCGCCGCTGATGCTGGCACTGTTCCTCATCGGCCTGGTCTGGATCGTCACGTACTACGTGACGAGCGGCAGCTACCCGGTCGAGAGCTGGCGGAACTGGAACATCCTGGTCGGCTTCGGCTTCATCGCGGCCGGGTTCGGCGTCTCCACCCAGTGGAAGTGACGCCACCCGCGTCCTGAGGCTCGATTTCGGGCCATGTCCGCCGCTCCGGATCGCGGGTCCCGGAGCGGCGGTTCGGCGTGCCCGGATCCGGGTCGCGGCACGGTCGGCCGCCCGCCATCAGACCGTCCGACCATCACACCGTCAGGCTTATCCACATGGTTATCCACACTGGGGAAAAGTCCCCACAGCCTGTGGATAACTTTCCCGCTCCGGACCGTCCACAGCTGTGCACAACCTCCCGGACGGGCGGGAATCGCACAGCAGGACACGCGTAGAACAACAGTCCACAGCCGGGTCGGCGCACAGCCTGTGCACAACCCCCCACCCGCTGTGGACAAACGTCCGGGGTCGTCAGGCGCCGTAGAGGGCCGTCCCGGCCAGCAGCAGCCCCGCCTCCAGGGCCAGCGCCCCGACCAGCGTCAGCGCCTGGACCACGCCACGGCGCTCGCGCGGGGCGTACATCAGGCCGAAAGCGACCAGGACGCCGATCACCAGCCCGCCGATGTGCGCCCGCCAGTCGATGCTCGGCCCGACGCCCCCCGGGCCGCCCCTCGCCCCGGAGAAGGTGACCACCAGGTTGAAGACCAGGAAGGCCACCGCCGGGGCCAGCGGGCCGCGGTCCCGCAACTGCATCAGGATCGTGGCGCCGATCAGGCCGAAGACCGCCCCCGAGGCACCGAACGAGTTCACCCAGTCGCCGGCCACCAGGAAGGTGAAGGTGCTGCCGCCCAGGCCGGCCAGCAGGTAGAGGGCCAGGAAGCGCAGCCGGCCGAGCGCCTCCTCCAGCGGCGGGCCGAGCCAGAGCAGCACCAGCATGTTCAGCCCGATGTGCCACCACTGGAGGTGCAGGAAGGTGGCGGTCAGCAGCCGGTACCACTGCCCCGGGCCGTCCGCGACCCCGTACGGGCCGCCGGCGTGCGCCCGCCCGGCGCTGACCAGGGCCCAGACCTCGCCCAGGCGCGGGACGAGCACATAGGCGGCCAGCACCCAGACGACCAGGTTGATCCCGACCAGCACCCGGGTCACCAGCCCGCCGTCCAGGCTCGGCGCCCCGCCGAACCGGGTGGTCGCCCGCCGCGCACCGGCGTGCCCCTCGCCGACGCACTCGGGGCACTGGAAGCCCACCGAGGCGGCCACCATGCACTGGGGGCAGATCGGCCGTTCGCACCGGGTGCAGGAGATCCCGGTGGTCGTCCGCGGGTGCCGGTAGCAGCCGGGCGGCTCGGCCTCGGGGGCGCGGTCCGTGGACGGTCGCGGCTCGTCCGGGAGCATCAGCGGCTTCCCCTTCCCTGCCCGGTCACCGAAGCCGCCAGCCTACTGCGGCGCCCCGCCCCGACGGCCGGCCTTCCACCCCCGGCCCTCCCCGCGAACCCCGCGTACGGCCCATCTCGGCGTGCCGGTGGACAAATCGGCATGCATGATCAGCATTCAGGTGGATATGTGCATATAGGACGCCACCCAGGAGGAGAGACTCGTGAGCTTTTCGGACTCGGCCCGTGACACCGCCACCAGGACCCGGGACACCGCCGCACAGTTCGCGGACGGCGCCAAACAGCGCCTCGGGCCCGCCCTGGACGCCCTCGGCCCCAAGGCCAACCAGGCCGCCCACCACCTCCGTGTCCACTACGACAAGCACCTCGCCCCGCAGTTCGGCCACGCCTTCGCCAGCCTGCCGCCGGAGGCCCAGGAGAACGCCCTGAAGGCCCTCCACCGGGCCCAGGAGGCCGCCCTGGCGGCCCGCCTCTCCGCCGCCCGCGCGGCCGACCAGGCCCGCACCACGGTCGGCCCCAGGGTCGCCCTGGCGGTCGAGGAGGCCCGCGCGGCGGTCTCCCCGGTCGCGCACGAGGCCCAGTCCCGCGGCGCCGCCGCGCTGACCGCCCTCCACGGCAATGTCAGCTCGGCCGAGATCAGCGAACTGGCCGCCCGGAACGCGAAGCGGCGGCAGCGGTGCGGCGGCTGGTCCACCGGCCTCGTGGTGGTCGGGGTGCTGGCCGTCGGCGGCGGCCTGGTCGCCTGGCAGTGGTGGCGCCGGCACAGCAACCCGGAGTGGCTGGTCGAGCCACCGGCCCCGCAGTCGCCCCAGCCGGCCGGCGCGACCGCCGCCCCGGTGAACGGCGTCACCCCCGAGGACGCGGCCGGATCCGCGGAGCCGTCCGACGACGACCGCCCGCAGTCCTAGCGCGGGCCCGGAAACGCCGAACGGCGGCCGACCTGGAGAACAGGTCGACCGCCGTTCAGGCGCTGTGGAGCATAGGAGACTCGAACTCCTGACATCTGCCTTGCAAAGGCAGCGCTCTACCAACTGAGCTAATGCCCCTCGACGGCACGGCGCGTGCCAACGGGCACTAGCGTACCGGGTTCCGGCGTGATTCCGAGAGCCGTCCCCCTGGGGGAACCGGCCGGTCCGATCGAAGGAACGGGCCGACCGGTTCGGGAGGCGCGGTCAGCGCCTCCGAAGACCGTCGATCGTGTGATCGCCAGGGGCTCAGCGACCGGCCGGAACCGGGTCGGTGGCCTCGGTCCACAGGTCCTGCTCGGCGCGGTCCGCCTGGACCTGACGGTAGACAAAGAAGCCGCCGAGGGCGACCAGGGCGACCAGGAGGAGCTTCTTCACCGCGGGACCTCGTCCTTCTTGCGTTGGCGGACTCAAGAGCCGGTGCTCCGGCCGGACTGACCGGGCCGACGAGTCCAGATGTGTTTCGAGCGCGAACGGGCTGCCGGGTGCCAGACTGCCCTTGCGGCCGATGATACACACCGGTGTCCCAATCGTGACCAGCCACCGGTGCCGTCAACCCGGCGGTCCGGTCCGAGGATTGACGCCGCACCTCCTGTCGTACGGATCGTCCGCACGCGGTCCGCCCGGGAAGCCCTCGTCGGAGCCGGTCCACCGGGGAACGCCGAAGGGCCCGGAGTGATCACTCCGGGCCCTTCGGGGCGGTGGGCCTAACAGGACTTGAACCTGTGGCCTCTTCCTTATCAGGGAAGCGCTCTAACCGTCTGAGCTATAGGCCCTCGCTGCACACCAGAGCGTACCGGAAGCCGCCCGATCCGCGAAAACGCCGAAGGGCCCGGAGTGATCACTCCGGGCCCTTCGCGGTGGTGGGCCTAACAGGACTTGAACCTGTGGCCTCTTCCTTATCAGGGAAGCGCTCTAACCGTCTGAGCTATAGGCCCTTGCCGCACTGAAAGATTAGCGGACCGACCGCCGATCCCCCAAATCCGTTCCGGCCGGGGTCGCGGCGATGACCTCGGCGGCAGGGCGCACCAGCCACTCCTCGCGGGTCGGCGGCAGGCCCGATCCGCCCTCCTCGGTGCTGCGGACGGCCAGGACCTGGTTGACGCCGATCCGGTTCTGCTCGAAGGCCAGCGCGGAGGCGGCCATGTACAGCCGCCAGACCCGGGCCCGGCCGAGGCCGACCAGCCGGACCGCCTCCGTCCAGTGCGCCTCGAGGTTGGCCACCCACTCGCGCAGGGTCAGCCCGTAGTGCTCGCGCAGCGCCTCGACGTCCCGGACCTCGAAGCCGGCCTCCTCCAGCCGCGCCACGGTGGACCCGACCGGGGAGAGCTCGCCGTCGGGGAAGACGTAGCGGTCGATGAACGGGCTGGTGCGGTGCGGCTCCCCCGGGTGGTCGGGGCGGCGGGCGATCTGGTGGTTGAGCAGCCGGCCGCCGGGGGCCAGCAGCCGGTACAGGCCGTCGGCGTAGACCCGGTACTGCTCCTCGCCGACGTGCTCGGCCATGCCGACGCTGGAGATCGCGTCGAAGGGGCCGTCGGTGATCTCCCGGTAGTCCTGGAGCCGGACCTCGACCCGGTCGGCCAGGCCGGCCTCCTCGATCCGGGCCCGGGCCAGCGCGACCTGCTCCTTGGAGATCGAGACGCCCACCGCGGTGACCCCGTAGTGCTCGGCCGCGTGCAGCAGCAGCGAGCCCCAGCCGCAGCCGACGTCCAGCAGCCGCATCCCGGGCCGCAGGCCGAGCTTGCGGCAGATCAGGTCGAGCTTGGCCTCCTGGGCGGCCTCCAGGCTCTTCGCCTCGGGCGTCCAGTAGGCGCACGAGTAGACCATCGAGGAGCCCAGCACGAGGCCGTAGAAGTCGTTCCCGACGTCGTAGTGGTGGCTGATGGCCGCGCGGTCCCGGCCGCGGCTGTGCAGCCGCCCCTGGGCCCGCCGGACCTCCTCCGGGGGCGGGGTGGGCTCAGGGCCGACCGCCCCGGCCCGGAGGACGGCGGCGAGCACCCGGCGGCCGTCGGCGCCGAGCACCTCGCGCGGCCCGAGGGCCATGGTGCGGATCTCCGGCAGCTCGGCGAAGCGGGCGACCGCGGAGAGCGTCTCGTACAGGTCGGTGCCGGGGGCGAGGTCCAGGTCCCCCGCGACGTAGGCCCGGGCCAGGCCCAGCTCGTTGGGCTGCCAGACCAGCCGGCGCAGCGCCCGGCGGTTGCGCAGGACCACGGTGGGCGCTCCGGGCGGCCCGGCGACGCTGCCGTCCCAGGTCTGCACCCGCAACGGGATCGGGATGCCCAACAGCCCTTCCAGGGCCTCGACCAGTTGACCTGCGAGCTTCGCCACCGCGCGCCTCCGTCCAGCCGTCCTGTGGAACCTCTCCTGACCCGGTCGACCGACCGGGGCGGCCTGCGGCACTCCCAGGGGCGGGAACGGGCGGCGTCCAGCTAATCCCACCGCGGGCGGCCCGTTTCCGGGCGGCACGCCGCGGGCTGCCGGTGTCACCCGAATGCCGACGGGCCCCGCAGGCTGCAACAGCCTGCGGGGCCCGTACATTCCGTCTGCGGACAGCGAACTGACCTGGGGTCAGGATCCGGCCGGGATCAGTCCTCCTCGGCCAGGGTCAGCTCGACGCCGCCGGTGAAGCCGGCCGCCGCGTTGTAGATGAACGCGGAGAGCGTGGACAGCGCGGTCAGCAGGACGACGTCGACCACGGCGATCAGCGTGGTGAACATCATGACCTGGCCGAAGCCGATGTAGTCCATCAGGTTGAGCTGGCTGCTGGCGTTGTCCGCGCCGCCGCCGGTGACGTCCTTGAGCGTCTTGGTCAGCGAGTCGAAGACGCCGAGCGAGTCCAGCGTCATCCACAGCACGGCCGAGGCCACGATGATGATGATGCCGACGGCCAGCGACAGCAGGAAGCTGACCTTCATCACCGACCACGGGTCGACCTTGGTCACCCGCAGCCGGGCCTTGCGGGTCCGGCCGAGGCCGCCGCCGACGGTCGCGGGGCCGCCGGCGGGGCGGCGCGGCGCGCCGGGCACCGGGGTGCCGCCGGGCGGGGTGTTGCCGCCGGTCCGGGTGCCCCGGGGCGGGGTCGGCTGGCCCTTGGCGTACGTGGTCGGCTGCGAGAAGCCGCTCTGTCCGGCAGCCGGGCTGCCGGACGGGGGCGGGGTCTGGCCCCCGTAGGTCGCACCGGCCTGACCCGCTCCGCCGACCGGCGGCATCAGCGAGGTGGACGCGGCCGAGTGCTCGGTCGGCGGCTGCCCCGGCACGCCGTACGACCCCCCGCCCTGCGCGCCCGGACGGCCGCCGGAGGGTCCTCCCGCAGCACCCGTGGCTCCACTCACCTGGTCCTCCCGCACTTCCCACCAGGGCGGCGCCCTGATCCGTCACTCGTCATCCAGCGCCCGGCGGGATTGCCCGGTACTGGTCGGCGTCCGGTGCCGCCGCGTCCTCTCTCTGGACGCGACGGCACCGGTCTGCGGTTCGGTTCAGACCTCGGCGTCGCCGCCGACCGCCGTCCCCGTACCCTCGGCCGTCTCGGTGGACTCGGTGCCAGCGACCTCGTCCTCCGCCGTCTCCTCGTCCTCGGCCTCCGCGTTGCGGGCCATGCCCACGACCGCGTCGCGCTTTCCGAGGTTGATCAGTTGGACGCCCATGGTGTCACGTCCGGTTTCACGAACCTCGGAAACCCTCGTGCGGATCACCCCGCCCGAGAGGGTGATCGCCATGATCTCGTCGGTGTCGTCGACCACGAGCGCGCCGACCAGCGAGCCCCGGCCCTCGACGATCTTCGCCGCCTTGGTGCCGTAGCCGCCACGTCCCTGGACACGGTACTCGTCCACGGCCGTTCGCTTGGCGTACCCGCCGTCCGTGGCGGTGAACACGTAGGTACCCGGACGGACGACGTTCATCGAGAGCATCTCGTCGTCCTCGCGGAACGCCATGCCCTTGACGCCGGAGGTGGCGCGGCCGGTGGGGCGCAGCGCGTCGTCGGTCGCGGTGAAGCGGATCGACTGGGCCTTCTTGGAGACCAGCAGCAGGTCGTCCTCGGAGGAGACCAGCTCGGCGCCGATCAGCTCGTCGTCCTGGCCCTCCTCGTCCTGGCGCAGGTTGATCGCGATCAGGCCGCCGGAGCGCGGGGAGTCGTAGTCCTTCAGCGCGGACTTCTTCACCAGGCCGGCCCGGGTGGCGAGGACCAGGTACGGCTTGTCCTCGTAGGTGCGCACGGCCATCACCTGGGCGATGTGCTCCCCCGGCTGGAAGGCCAGCAGGTTGGCCACGTGCTGGCCGCGGGCGTCGCGCCCGGCGTCCGGGAGCTCGTAGCCCTTGGCGCGGTAGACCCGGCCCTTGTTGGTGAAGAACAGGATCCAGTTGTGGGTCGTCGTCACGAAGAAGTGGTCGACGATGTCGTCCTGCTTCAGCTGGGCACCGCGCACGCCCTTGCCGCCGCGCTTCTGCGAGCGGTAGAGGTCGGAGCGGGTCCGCTTGACGTAGCCGCCACGGGTGATCGTGACGACGATGTCCTCCTCGGCGATGAGGTCCTCGATGGAGAGGTCGCCGTCCGAGGGGATGAGGGTCGAGCGGCGCTCGTCGCCGTACTTCTCGACGATCGCGGCGAGCTCCTCGGAGATGATCTCGCGCTGGCGGGTCGGCGAGGCCAGGATCGCGTTGTACTCGTCGATCTTGCGCTGCAGCTCGTCGTGCTCGTCCATGATCCGCTGGCGCTCCAGGGCGGCCAGCCGGCGCAGCTGCATCTCCAGGATCGCGTTGGCCTGGAGCTCGTCGATGTCCAGCAGGCCCATCAGGCCGGTGCGGGCGGCGTCGGCGCTGGCCGAGGCCCGGATCAGCGCGATGACCTCGTCGATCAGGTCCAGGGCCTTCAGCAGCGCGCGCAGGATGTGGGCGCGCTCCTCGGCCTTGCGCAGCCGGAAGGTGGTGCGCCGGACGATGACCTCGACCTGGTGGTTGACCCAGTGCCGGATGAAGGCGTCCAGCGACAGGGTGCGCGGCACGCCGTCGACCAGGGCCAGCATGTTGGCGCCGAAGTTGGTCTGCAGCTCGGTGTGCTTGTACAGGTTGTTGAGCACGACCTTGGCGACCGCGTCGCGCTTGAGCACGACCACCAGGCGCTGGCCGGTGCGGGACGAGGACTCGTCCCGGACGTCGGCGATGCCGGCGATCTTGCCGTCCTTGACCAGGTCGGCGATCTTCAGCGCGAGGTTGTCCGGGTTGACCTGGTACGGCAGCTCGGTGATCACCAGGCACTGGCGGCCCTGGATCTCCTCGACCTCGACCACGGCGCGCATGGTGACCGAGCCGCGGCCGGTGCGGTAGTAGTCGTCGATCCCGCGGCGGCCGACGATCAGCGCGCCGGTGGGGAAGTCGGGGCCCTTGATCCGCTCGATCAGGGCCTCCAGCAGCTCCTCGGCGGAGGCCTCGGGGTTCTCCAGGTACCAGAGCGCGCCGGAGGCGACCTCGCGGAGGTTGTGCGGCGGGATGTTGGTGGCCATGCCGACCGCGATGCCGGTGGCACCGTTGACCAGCAGGTTGGGGATGCGCGCGGGCAGGACGGTCGGCTCCTGCGAGCGGCCGTCGTAGTTGGGCGCGAAGTCGACGGTCTCCTCGTCGATGTCGCGCATCATCTCCATGGCCAGCGGCATCATCTTGCACTCGGTGTAGCGCATGGCCGCGGCCGGGTCGTTGCCCGGGGAGCCGAAGTTGCCGTTGCCGTCCACCAGCGGCATCCGCATCGACCACGGCTGGGCCAGCCGGACCACGGTGTCGTAGATCGAGGTGTCACCGTGCGGGTGGTAGTTGCCCATGACGTCGCCGACGACGCGGGCGCACTTGTAGTAGCCCTTCTCGGGCCGGTACCCGCCGTCGTACATCGCGTAGAGCACGCGGCGGTGCACCGGCTTGAGGCCGTCGCGGACCTCGGGGAGCGCCCGGCTGACGATCACGCTCATCGCGTAGTCGAGGTAGGAGCGCTGCATCTCGGTCTCGAGCTCGACCGGCTCGATCCGCATGGTCGCCTGGGCGGTGGCCTCGGCGGCCTCGGGGGTCTCGGGCTGGTCGCCTTCGGGACGGTTGTCGTCGACCACTGGTGGTCAGTTTCCTTTCACGCGGACTGGTACGTGCGGGGCCTGCTTCGCAGGCGTCACACGTCCAGGAAGCGGACGTCCTTGGCGTTGCGCTGGATGAAGGAGCGGCGGGCCTCGACGTCCTCGCCCATCAGCACGGAGAACAGCTCGTCGGCGCGGGCGGCGTCCTCCAGGGTGACCTGGAGCAGCAGCCGGTGCTCGGCGTCCATGGTGGTGACCCGGAGCTCCTCGGCGTTCATCTCACCGAGACCCTTGAAGCGCTGGATCGCGTCGTCCTTGGGGAGCCGGCGCCCGGCCTCGACGCCGGCGGCGATCACCGCGTCGCGCTCGCGGTCGGAGTAGGCGTACTCGAAGTCGTCCTTGCCCCACTTGATCTTGTACAGCGGGGGCATGGCGAGGTAGACGTACCCGGACTCGACCAGCGGCCGCATGAAGCGGAACAGCAGGGTCAGCAGCAGGGTGCGGATGTGCTGACCGTCGACGTCGGCGTCGGCCATCAGGACGATCTTGTGGTACCGCAGCTTGGACTCGTCGTAGTCCTCCTGGATGCCGCAGCCGAAGGCCGAGATCAGCGCCTGGACCTCGGTGTTCTGCAGCACCTTGTCGATCCGGGCCTTCTCGACGTTCAGGATCTTGCCGCGGATCGGCAGGATGGCCTGGGTGCGCGGGTCCCGGCCCTGCTTGGCCGAGCCGCCTGCGGAGTCACCCTCGACGATGAAGATCTCGCACTCGGACGGGTCCTTGGACTGGCAGTCCGAGAGCTTGCCCGGCAGCGACGCGGACTCCAGCAGGCCCTTGCGGCGGGTGAGGTCGCGGGCCTTGCGGGCGGCGACGCGCGCGGTGGCGGCCTGGATGGACTTGCGGATGATGTCCGCGGCCTCGTTGGGGTTGCGGTCCAGCCAGTCGTTGAGCTGCTCGTGGACGACCTTCTGGACGAAGGTCTTGGCCTCGGTGTTGCCGAGCTTGTCCTTGGTCTGGCCCTCGAACTGCGGCTCGCCGAGCTTGACCGAGATGATCGCGGTCAGACCCTCGCGGATGTCCTCGCCGGAGAGGTTGTCGTCCTTCTCGCGGAGCAGCTTCTTGTCCCGCGCGTAGCGGTTGACCAGGCCGGTCAGCGCGGCGCGGAAGCCCTCCTCGTGGGTGCCGCCGCCGTGGGTGTGGATGGTGTTGGCGAAGCTGTAGACCCCCTCGGTGTACGAGGAGTTCCACTGCATCGCGACCTCCACCGAGATCGCCTTGTCCTTGTCCTCCGCCTCGAAGTCGATCACCGAGGGGTGGATGACCTCGCCCTTGCGGGAGTTGAGGTGGGCGACGAAGTCGGCGATGCCGCCGTCGTACTTGTACGTGACGGAGAGCGGCTTGCCCTCCTCGTCCACGTGCTCGGGGCGCTCGTCGGTCAGCGAGATCGACAGGCCCTTGTTGAGGAACGCCATCTCCTGGAAGCGCCGGGAGAGCGTCTCGAAGGAGTAGACGGTGGTCTCGAAGATGTCGGCGTCGGCCCAGAAGGTCACCGTGGTGCCGGTGCGGTCGGTCTCCGCGCCCTTGACCAGGGCGGCGGTCGGCGCGCCCATCTTGTAGTCCTGGGTCCAGATGTTGCCGTCCTTGTGGATCTCCACCGAGAGCCGGGTGGACAGCGCGTTCACCACCGAGACGCCGACGCCGTGCAGACCGCCGGAGACGGCGTAGCCGCCACCGCCGAACTTGCCGCCCGCGTGCAGGACGGTGAGCACGACCTCGACGGCCGGCTTGTCCTGGCCGGGGACGATGTCCACCGGGATGCCTCGGCCGTTGTCGACGACGCGGATCGCGCCGTCGGCCATGATCGTGACGTCGATGGTGTCGGCGTACCCGGCCATCGCCTCGTCGACGGAGTTGTCCACGACCTCCTGCACCAGGTGGTGCAGGCCGCGCTCACCGGTGGAGCCGATGTACATGCCGGGGCGCTTGCGGACGGCGTCGAGGCCTTCCAGCACCTGGATGTTGCTACCGGTGTAGGAAGCCTGGTCGGTCTGGTCTGGGGTCTGGCTGGGGTTGCCGGAATCGGCCACGAAGCGCCCTCTCTGGCACAGCACGGGCCGCATTCCCGCCCCGTGCGGGCGAGCGTGCGACCACGGCGTTTCGACTCGGTTGCCACTAGCAACAGTGTTTGGCTTTCAGTCTACCGGTACGACTGACAGAGATGGGCGTTTGGCAGCCCTTGAAGGCAGATATGCCGCCCTGAATCCCCTCGGCACGAGTCCCGATACTCGCCCGGGGGGCCTGAGGCGCCTGGAAGGGCCGTCAGGGGTTCCGGAAGATCGTGGTCCGATCCCGGCCGGAACCGACCGGCGCCGGCCGGGCTCAGCCCCAGGTGTCGCCCGGGCCCTTGCTGCCGGGCGCGCGCAGCCGGCCGTAGCCGCGGACCGGCGCGGCCGGGCCGAGCACCTTGATGGTGCGGACCGTGCCATGGCCCAGCTCGTGGTTCAGACGGGCCACCAACTGCCGTGCCAGCCAGCGCAGTTGGGTGGCCCAGGCGGTGGAGTCGCACTGCACGGTGAGCACCGCCTCGGCCTCGTCGTAGGAGGAGGGGTGGCAGTGCGCGGCGATGTCCGGGCCGACGATCTGCGGCCAACGGCCCATCACGCCGCCGACCGCGGCCGAGGACTCCCAGCCGCGCTCGGTCAGCAGCCGGTTCAGCGCCGCGCCCAGCGGCACCGGGTCGCGGCCGTCCGAGCGGGCGCCACTGCGCAGCCCGTGCCGCTTCGCCTCGCGCTTCTGCTGGACCTGCTCCCCGCGCTGGCGGGCCTGGGCGCGGGCGGCCCGCAGGGCGGACCGGGCGAGGTCGGCACCGGTCGGCTCGGCGCCGCCGGAGCCGGGGGAGGTCTCCGCCGATTCGCTCACGGCGATCTCCTTTCCCCAGCCTGTGGACAACCCGATGAGCCGTCCAGCCTACGGGAGCGCGCGCACGCCGGACGTCGGCACCTGCCGTGCCGCGCTGTTCCGTGATGTGGGTGTGGTGCCGGGGGGATCAGGCGTCGATCCGGCGGACGGCGCCGTCGGCGACCGCGAACCGGGCGCCGGCCAGCGCCTTGGGCACGTCCTCGGCCACCGCCGCCGTCACCAGCACCTGCTCGCCGTCGGCCACCAGCTCGGCCAGCCGGTCCCGACGGGCGGCGTCCAGCTCGGCGAACACGTCGTCCAGGATCAGCACCGGCTCGCCGCCGTCGGCGCGCAGCAGCTCGTACGAAGCCAGCCGCAGCGCCAGCGCGAACGACCAGGACTCGCCGTGGCTGGCGTAGCCCTTGGCGGGCAGCGGGCCGAGCTTGAGCCCCAGCTCGTCGCGGTGCGGCCCGACCAGGGTGATCCCGCGCTCGACCTCCTGCTTGCGGACCGCCAGCAGCGCCGCCAGCAGCTGCTCCTCGGCCTGCTCCCGGCTGGTCGGCAGCTCGCCCTCGAAGGAGCTGCGGTACTCCAGCGTGGTCTCGCCGCCGCCCGGGGCCACCCGGCCGTACGCGGCCGTCACCAACGGCTGCAGGGCCGCCACCAGTTGGATCCGGAAGGCCGTCAACTCGGCGCCGGCGCGGGCCAGATGGCCGTCCCAGACTTCCAGGGTGGAGAGGTCGGCGCCCTTGCCGCCGCCGGCCCGGCGGGCCATCGCGGCGGTCTTCAGCAGGGCGTTGCGCTGCTTGAGCACCCGCTCGTAGTCCTGCCGGACCCCGGCCAGCCGGGGTGCGCGGGCGGTCAGCAGCTCGTCCAGGAAGCGCCGGCGCTCGCCCGGGTCGCCCTTGACCAGGGTGAGGTCCTCGGGGGCGAACAGCACGGTGCGCAGCAGGCCCAGCACGTCGCGCGGGCGGACGTTGTCGGAGCGGTTGATCCGGGCCCGGTTGGCCTTGCCCGCCGTGAGCTCCAGCTCGACCAGGGTGGAGCGGCCGCGGTCCACCACCGAGGTGCGGATGACCGCCCGTTCGGCGCCCAGCCGGATCAGCGGGGCGTCGGTCGCGACCCGGTGGCTGCCCAGGGTGGCGACGTAGCCGATCGCCTCGACCAGGTTGGTCTTGCCCTGGCCGTTGGGCCCGACGAAGGCCGTCACGCCCGGGTCGAGGGGAACCTCGGCCCGGGCGTACGACCGGAAGTCGGCGAGCGACAGGTGCGCGACGTGCATGGCGGTGGACTGCGCTCGCCTTCTCCGGAGGGGCCTGCGGTTACTTGGACTCGACCGCGTGGCCGCCGAACTGGTTGCGCAGCGCGGCGATCATCTTCATCTGCGGGGAGTCGTCCTGGCGGGAGGCGAAGCGGGCGAACAGCGAGGCGGTGATCGCCGGCAGCGGCACCGCGTGGTCGATCGCGGCCTCGACGGTCCAGCGGCCCTCGCCGGAGTCGGCGGCCCAGCCGCGCAGCTTGTCCAGGTGCTCGTCGTCGTCCAGGGCGCGGACGGCCAGGTCCAGCAGCCAGGAGCGGATGACGGTGCCCTCCTGCCAGCTGCGGAAGACCTCGCGCACGTCGGTGACCTCGGGGGCGGCCTCCAGCAGCTCCCAGCCCTCGGCGAAGGCCTGCATCATCGCGTACTCGATGCCGTTGTGGACCATCTTGGCGAAGTGACCGGCGCCCACCGCGCCCGCGTGCACCGAGCCGAAGTCGCCCTCGGGCTTGAGCGCGTCGAACACCGGCTGGACCAGGGCGACGTGCTCGGCGTCGCCGCCGTACATCAGCGCGTAGCCGTTCTCCAGGCCCCAGACGCCGCCGGAGACACCGCAGTCGACGAAGCCGATGCCCTTGGCCGCCAGCGCCTCGGCGTGCTTGATGTCGTCCGTCCAGCGGGAGTTGCCGCCGTCGACCACGACGTCACCGGGGGAGAGCAGTTCGGCGAGCTCGTCGACGGTCGCCTGGGTCGCGGCACCGGCCGGAACCATCACCCAGATCACGCGCGGGCCCTGGAGCTTGGTGACGAGCTCCTGCAGGCTCTCGACGTCGGAGATCTCCGGGTTGCGGTCGAATCCGATGACGGTGTGGCCGGCGCGGCGGATCCGCTCGCGCATGTTGCCGCCCATCTTGCCGAGACCGATGAGGCCGAGCTCCATGACCAAATCCTTACTGTGGGGACGTGCCTGGCGGCGGCGCCGTTGCCGCACTCCCCGAGCCTACGCTTCCGGCGGATCCGGACTCCGCGCCGCCGGGCCGACCGGGGGAGAGCGGGGAGACAGCAGGGGAGAGCGTCGGGGGAGACGTCCACAGGCTGTGCACAGCGGGTGTGCACAGCCTGTGGACGACCGACCTGGCCGGCGGTCAGCCGGAGAGGCGGACCGGCATGATCAGGTACTGGTACGCCTTGTCCTCCTCGGCGTCCACCGAGACCTTGCCGCTGAGCAGGGCCGGCTTGGTCGGGGTGGTGAAGCTCAGCTGGGCGAAGGGGGAGTCGATGGCCTTGAGGCCCTCCTCCAGGTAGCCCGGGTTGAAGGCGATCGAGATGTCGTCGCCCTCGAGGTCGGCCTCGATCCGCTCGGTGGCCTGGGCGTCGTCGCCCGAACCGGCCTCCAGGGTCAGCACGCCCTGCTCGAAGTTGAGCCGGACCGGGGTGTTGCGCTCGGCGACCAGCGAGACGCGCTTGAGCGCCTCCAGGAAGGGCTGGGTCTGGATCGCGGCGACCGCGCTGAACTCGGTCGGGAAGAGGCTGCGGAACTTGGGGAACTCGCCCTCCAGCAGCCGGGTGGTGGTGCGGCGGCCGGCGCCCTCGAAGCCGATCAGGCCCTCGCCCGCGCCGCCCGAGGAGAGCGCGATGGAGACGGTGTCGCCGCTGCCCAGGGACTTGGCGATGTCCTGGAGGGTCTTGGCCGGGACCAGCGCGACCGCGGAGATGTCCGACTGCTCGGGCTTCCACAGCAGGTCGCGGACGGCGAAGCGGTAGCGGTCGGTGGCGGCCAGGGTGATCCGGTCGCCCTCGATCTCGACCCGGACGCCGGTGAGCACCGGCAGGGTGTCGTCCCGGCCGGCCGCGACGGCGGCCTGGCTGACCGCAGAGGCGAAGACGTCGCCGGAGACGGTGCCGGTGGCGGTCGGCATCTGGGGCAGGGCCGGGTACTCGTCCACGGGAAGGGTGGGGAGGGTGAAGCGGGAGCTGCCGCAGACCACGCTGACCCGCTGGCCGTCGGTGGAGATCTCCACAGGCCTGTTGGGGAGGTTCCGCGAGATGTCGTTGAGCAGGCGACCGGAGACCAGGACGGTGCCGGCCTCCTCGATGTCCGCCTCCAGCTCGACCCGGGCCGAGACCTCGTAGTCGAAGCCGGACAGCGCCAGGCTGCCCTCCTGCGCGGTCAGCAGCAGGCCGGCCAGCACCGGCACCGGCGGCCGTGCCGGGAGGCTGCGAGCAGCCCAGGCCACCGCCTCCGCGAGGACGTCACGCTCCACCCGGAACTTCACCGGTAACCGCCTCCTGGATCGAGCGCTCCCGCTCGCACTCTGGTTCGTCTGATCTTGATCGTCGGTCCGCCTGTCCGCTGAGCTCTACCACTCCGCTTCCAGTCGCAAAGGACAGTCTGACGTACTCCGCCGACAGACGGGGCAGACGGGCGGAAGCAACCCGAACAAGCGTCGGGTCCGACGGTCGGTCGCGTTGTCCACAGATTTCGGGCCCACCCACTTTGAAAGCAGGTTCACGGTCTAACTGTGTAGCGGTAGTAGTAGGGCCTGTGGAAACCGTGGATAACCCCGTTTCCGCAGGTCAGCGCCCAGATTTTGTCCACAGTGGGTGTGGACGGCGGCTGTGGACGGGCGAGCCGCGCTGTGGACAGCCGAGCGTTACCCACAGGGCACGCAGGGTATCCACAGGTTATCCCCAGGGCTGTCCCCAGATCCGGGCCCGGTTATCCACGGGCGCCGGTCAACTTTTCGTGACGCCTTTCACACCAGGGGATGAACGGCGGCACAAGGTTGTCGAACTGTGGACCCCGCTGTGGACAACCTGGGGATAACCGCCCCGAGCCTGGGGACAACCGGTGGATAACCCGGACGGCCCACTGGTGGCCCGTCAATTGTCCACACCCTGTGGATAACCGTTGTGCACAAGTCCACAGGCACCTGACCTGCGCGGAAGAGCGTAGCGGTGACGGGCCTGTGGACGAATTCTGGATAACTCCGGACTCCCCGGCCTGTGGACTGTGCAGAAGGGGCCCGTCCTGTGGACAACGGCCTTGCGCGCCCTCGGTTTTCGAATCACCGGTCAGTTGTTCGGCGCGGGCTGTGGACTGGTGGCACGTCCGTCGGGCGATTCCTGCCCAGCCGGAGCGGGACGCACACCTGTGGAAACGGCGAAAGGGCGTCAGGATCGCTCCTGACGCCCTTCGGGGGCTCACGGGGGCACGGGGCCAACTCGTGCCGGGCCGCTAGCTCTTGATGCGGTTGGTGAGTTCGGTGACCTGGTTGTAGATGGAGCGCCGCTCGGCCATCAGCGAGCGGATCTTGCGGTCCGCGTGCATCACCGTGGTGTGGTCGCGCCCGCCGAACTGCGCGCCGATCTTCGGCAGCGAGAGGTCGGTGAGCTCCCGGCACAGGTACATCGCGATCTGCCGGGCCGTCACCAGCACCCGGCTGCGCGAGGAGCCGCAGAGGTCGTCCACGCCCAGGCCGAAGTACGCGGCGGTCTGCTGCATGATGACCTGCGCGGTGATCTCCGGACCGGCGTCCTCGTCCCCGCCCGGGATCAGGTCCTTGAGGACGATCCCGGCCAACTCCAGGTCCACCGGGGCCCGGTTGAGGTTGGCGAAGGCGGTGACCCGGATCAGCGCGCCCTCCAACTCCCGGATGTTGCGGGTGATCCGGGACGCGATGAACTCCAACACGTCGGCGGGGGCGTTGAGTTGCTCCTGGATCGCCTTCTTGCGCAGGATCGCGATCCGGGTCTCCAGCTCCGGGGGGGTGACGTCGGTGATCAGCCCCCACTCGAAGCGGTTGCGCAGCCGGTCCTCCAGCGTGGTCAGCAGCTTGGGCGGCCGGTCCGAGGACAGGACGATCTGCTTGTTCGCGTTGTGGAGGGTGTTGAAGGTGTGGAAGAACTCCTCCTGGGTGGACTCCTTGCTCGCCAGGAACTGGATGTCGTCCACGAGCAGGATGTCCATGTCCCGGTAGCGGCGGCGGAAGGTGTCCGCCTTGCCGTCCCGGATCGAGTTGATGAACTCGTTGGTGAACTCCTCGGAGGACACGTAGCGCACCCGGGTGCCCGGGAAGAGGCTGCGCGAGTAGTGCCCGATGGCGTGCAGCAGGTGGGTCTTGCCCAGCCCGGACTCGCCGTAGATGAAGAGCGGGTTGTACGCCTTGGCCGGGGCCTCGGCGACGGCCACCGCCGCCGCGTGCGCGAAGCGGTTGCTGGCGCCGATGACGAAGGTGTCGAACAGGTACTTGGGGTTCAGCCGGGCGGCCGGCTCGTCCTTGCGCGAGCCGCCGGCCGGGGGAGCGCCGGGTGGGGCGGGCACCCCGGGGACACCGGGGCGCTCGGCGGACCGCTCGGCGGCGGGCTTCTCGGCCGGGCGGCCGCCGGAGGGCCGGGAGCCGTGCCCGCGGCGGCCGGCGCCGGTGCGGGGCTGCTCGCCCGGGCCGGGGCCGTACGCGCCGCCGAAGAGGTCGCCCTGGGTCGTCGAGGGCGGGCCGGGGAGGTGCCGCGGCGCCTGGCGGGACGCGGGCTCCTCGGCCTCCGGGTACGGCGCCTGGTGCTCCTGGTAGCCGGGCCAGGGCTGGGCCGGCTGGCCGCCGTAGGGCGCGGGGCGCTGCTCGTAGCCGCCGGTGTCGTAGCGGGGGCGCTCGTAGTCCTGCTCGTACGGCTGGCGGTAGCCCTGGTCGCCGTAGTCGGAGTCGTCGTCGGCCGGGCCCGGGTACGGCTCGGTGGAGGCCGGGTACGGCTCGGCGGGGGCCTGGGGGGCCGGCGCGGGGGTGGTCGGCGCGGCGTTGGCGTCCACCATCACGGCGATCCGGACCGGCCGGTTGAGCTCGCGGCTGAGCGCGTCGGTCAGCTGGGGCAGCAGCCGACCCTCCAGCACCTGCTTGGCCCGCTCGTTCGGGGTCGCCAGCAGGGCGGTGTCGTGCATCATCCACATGGGCTGGGTGCGCTGCACCCACTGTTTGTCCATCTCCCCGATATCGGGGTCGCTGACCAGCCGCTCGACGACCCGCGCCCAGACCGGGACAAGGTCGCTGTTGACATCAGCCACTGGTGCACGCTTTCCAAGAACAAAACCAGACAAGTCCTGCAACGGTAGTCAGCGAACAGGGACGGATCAAGTCGTTGTCCACAGGCTGTGGGTAAACGCCCTCCGGAGGGCTGGTTTGACCCTCGTGCCCCGTCCCGCGTACCGTAACCAGGTCGAGTTGTCGATGGCCGCTGCCGCATGTCCGCGGGTCCACCCGCTCCATAAGGCGCGCAGCACGGGCGCCGTGGATTGCCCAAGACCCCAGCCGAACTGGGGCGATGGGTCGGATTTCCGAATCATGGGGAGATCACGCGGACGCACGGTGACGGCCAAGCGACCCCCCGTCATCCTACGATTCACCTCAGGAGCCCCCGAGTGAGCAAGCGCACCTTCCAGCCGAACAACCGTCGTCGCGCGAAGACCCACGGCTTCCGGCTGCGTATGCGTACCCGCGCCGGCCGCGCCATCCTGGCTGCCCGCCGTGGCAAGGGCCGCACCAGCCTGTCCGCCTGATCCGCACCAGAGTCTGTTGTGCTGCCCTCCGAGAATCGGCTGCGGCGGCGCCAGGACTTCGCGACCGCGGTGAAACGCGGTCGCCGGGCCGGCCGGCCCCTTCTGGTCGTCCATCTCAGCAGAGATGACGAGCAGCAGGGGCAGACCGACCGGACCAGCGACATCCGCCCGCACGTCGCCGAGGGGACTCCTTCGGCGCGTGCGGGTTTCGTCGTGAGCAAGGCCGTTGGCCCGGCGGTCGTCCGCAACCTGGTGAAGCGCCGGTTGCGCCATCTTCTCCGTGATCGTCTGTCCAGGCTGCCCGCCGGTAGCCTGATAGTGGTGCGTGCGCTGCCCCAGGCCGCGACCGCCTCGTACCAGGACCTCGAACGTGACCTGGACGCGGCGCTCAAGCGGTTGCTGAGGGTCGAGCCCGCCGCGACGGCGCCGACGGGAGCAGGTCGATGAAGTACCTGCTGATGGGTCTGATCAGGGTCTACCAGTGGACCATCAGCCCACTGCTCGGTCCGGTCTGCCGTTACTACCCCTCCTGCTCGCACTACGGCTACGAGGCCGTGAAGGTGCACGGGGCGGTGAAGGGCGGCGGGCTGACCGTCTGGCGCATCCTGCGTTGCAACCCCTGGTCGCCCGGCGGGGTGGACCACGTTCCGCCTCGCAAGCACCCGGTGTGGCACCGCCGGCTGCGTGATCTGCTGAGCCCCAAGAGCGGGACCGCCGAGCCGGAGCCGGTGGCGAAGCCCGATGTCCAAGGAGTCTGACCGGTGACCTTCGGTTTTCTGAGTCCCCTCTACACGGCGGTGTCCTGGATCATCGTCCAGTTCCACTCGCTGTACAGCAACGTCTTCGACCCGGACGGTGGCTGGGCCTGGGGTCTGGCCATCGCCTCGATGGTGGTCGTCATCCGGATCTGCCTGATCCCGCTCTTCGTGAAGCAGATCAAGGCGACCCGGGCCATGCAGGCGATCCAGCCGAAGATGAAGGCCATCCAGGAGCGCTACAAGAACGACCGGCAGCGCCAGTCCGAAGAGATGATGAAGCTGTACAAGGATGCGGGTACCAACCCGTTCTCCAGCTGCCTTCCCATCATCGTCCAGGCGCCGTTCTTCACCGCCCTCTACGGTGTGCTGTCCAACGTCGCCAAGGGCCACGACATCGGCGTGATCCACGGCTCCCTGCTGTTGAGCGCCGGCAAGGCGCACATCTTCGGTGCCCCGCTCTCCGCGACCTTCGTCAGCAGCCCCGAGACCAGCGTCAAGATCGTCACCGCGGTGATGATCATCATGATGTCGCTGTCGCAGTTCGTCACCCAGCGCCAGCTGATGACCAAGAACGTCGACCTCACGGTCAAGACGCCGTTCATGCAGCAGCAGAAGATGCTGATGTACGTCTTCCCGGTCATGTTCGCCGTGATGGGCATCAACTTCCCGGTCGGTGTCCTGGTCTACTGGCTGACCACCAACGTCTGGTCGATGGGCCAGCAGCTGGTCGTCATCCACAACAACCCGACCCCGGGCAGCAAGGCTTTCGAGGAGCGCCAGGCGCGCCTGAAGAAGGCCGGCCGACTGCGGGCGGACGGTACGGAGATCAAGGGCGCGCTCTGGGGCATGCTGCCCCCGTCCAAGACGGCCATCGCCGAGGCGGCCTCCGCCGCCGCCGTGGTCGAGGAGTCGGTCCGGGCGAGCCGCCAGCAGCCCCGTCGCCAGACCAAGGCCCAGCGCCAGCACAGCGGAGCCACCCAGGCGGCCGAGCCGGGTGAGGACGCCGCGGTCGAGCAGCCCGCCGAGGACGCCGTCCCGGCCGAGTCCGGTGCCAAGCCGGCGGCCGACAAGCAGACCGCGGCCAAGCCCGGCGGCACCAAGCAGGGCACCCGGCAGCAGCCCAAGCGCGGCGGCCAGCGGCCGAAGAGGAAGTCCTGACCGCCCCCTGGCCCGTTGTGGCAGCTGCGAAGAGCTTCGTTCCCCGCCCGCCAGCCGGGCCCATCTCCGAAGGAGTCCATCAGTGACGGAAGGCACCACCTCCGCCGTCGAGGCCGAGGACGTCGCCAGCACCGACGAGAGCCTCATCACCCGCCTGGAGCAGGAGGGTGACATCGCAGCGGACTACCTGGAGGGTCTGCTCGACATCGCGGACCTCGACGGTGACATCGACATGGACGTCGAGGGCGACCGTGCCCTGGTCTCCATCGTCAGCGACGGCAACGACCGCGCGCTGCAGCGCCTGGTCGGCCAGGACGGCGAGGTGCTGGAGGCCTTGCAGGAGCTGACCCGGTTGGCTGTCCACCGGGAGACCGGCGAGCGCAGCCGTCTCATGCTGGACATTGCCGGCTTCCGGGCCCGCAAGCGCGAGGAGCTGGCCGTTCTGGGCGCCGAGGCCGCGGAGCAGGCCAAGAGCAGCGGCGAGCAGGTCAAGCTGCGGCCGATGACGCCCTTCGAGCGCAAGGTCGTCCACGACGCGGTCGCGGCCGCCGGTCTGCGCAGTGAGTCGGAGGGCGAAGAGCCCCAGCGGTGCGTGGTCGTGCTGCCGGCCTGAGGCCGTCGGACCGACGACCGGTCGCCGCGGCGGCCGGTGAGCCTTACCGAACGCGACCCCGTCCGCCTCGTGCGGGCGGGGTCGCTGTTCCTTCTGGGATGTTTCACGTGAAACAGTGCGTTTGAGCGGGTCGGTGGATCCGGAGATCGGAGAGGTCGAGATGGACACGGAGAGCGCGGCCACCGGCCGTCCGGGGGCGGACGTGAACCCTGACGCTGAGGAGCGGGCCGAGGTGCCCGAGCTGGACGTGCTGGCCGAGGCACCGGCCGCCGCCCGGGAGGTCTTCGGCGACCGCTTCGACGCCGCCGTCCGCTACACCGAGCTGCTGGCCACGGCGGGCGTCCGGCGCGGGCTGATCGGGCCCCGCGAGGTGCCCCGGCTCTGGGACCGGCACGTCCTCAACTGCGCGGTGCTGGCCGAGCTGCTGCCGGCCGGATCCACCCTGTGCGACGTCGGCTCCGGCGCCGGCCTGCCCGGCATCCCGGTGGCGCTGGCCCGTCCGGACGTCTCGGTGACCCTGCTGGAGCCGCTGCTGCGCCGGACCACCTTCCTGGAGGAGGTCGTCCGGGAGCTGGCGCTGGAGAACGTCACGGTGCTGCGCGGCCGGGCCGAGGAGATGGTCGGCAAGCTCGCGGTGGACGTGGTGACCGCCCGGGCGGTGGCCCCGCTGGACCGACTGGCCGGCTGGGGCATGCCGCTGCTCCGCCCGCACGGGCAGATGCTGGCGCTCAAGGGCGACAGCGCCGAACAGGAGCTGGCCGACTCGCGCGCCGGGCTGGCCAAGCTGGGCGCCGTCGAGTGGACCGTGATCTCGGTCGGCGAGGGCACCCTGGAGACCTCGACCCGGGTGGTCCAGGTCAAGGCGGGGGAGAGCCCCGGCGGTGTGAAGGCCGCGACCCGGCGGGCCAAGGTGGCCCGGGCCGGCCGCAACGTCGGCACCAAGAACGGTCAGGGCGCGGCCCGGGGCGGCCGGCGCCGCAGCCGCTGACCCCCGGCACGCACCACGACAGCGGGCGGACGGTCCCCTCCGACGGGGGGAACCGTTCGCCCGCTGTCGTTCGGATGACGGGTGGGCCTCCAGCGGATCACCGGAGTGTCGCAACGTCAGATTTGCGACATAGCGGGCATGGTGTTTCACGTGAAACGTCGCTCTCTGCTCTCTGACAGCTTCGACTGGCGGCTCCGCCGCGGGCTCGGCCTCTTCCGAGCGGCGACTGTTGCCGCTCCGGTTTCACGTGAAACACTGAGCCCCATGCAGGACTCGGAGACCATCGACCAGATCGATGACACGCCCATCGCACGGGCTGCCCAGGCTGCGGTTCAGGCGATCGGCCGAGCGGGGGAGGGGCTGCCCCGGCCCGCCGCCACCCGGGTGATCGTGGTCGCCAACCAGAAGGGCGGGGTGGGCAAGACCACCACGACCGTGAACATGGCCGCCTCGCTGGCCATGCACGGGCTGCGCGTCCTGGTGGTCGACCTCGACCCCCAGGGCAACGCGTCCACCGCGCTCGGCATCGACCACCACGCCGAAGTGCCCTCCATCTACGACGTCCTGGTCGAGGGGAAGCCCCTGGCCGACGTGGTCCAGCCGGTCGTGGACGTCGAGGGACTCTTCTGCGTCCCCGCCACCATCGACCTGGCCGGCGCCGAGATCGAGCTGGTCTCGCTGGTGGCCCGGGAGAGCCGGCTGCAGCGGGCCATCGCCGCCTACGAGCAGCCGCTGGACTACATCCTGATCGACTGTCCGCCCTCACTGGGCCTGCTGACGGTCAACGCCCTGGTGGCCGGCCAGGAGGTGCTGATCCCGATCCAGTGCGAGTACTACGCGCTGGAGGGCCTCGGCCAGCTGCTGCGCAACGTCGAGCTGGTGCGCGCGCACCTCAACCCCACGCTGCACGTCTCGACCATCCTGCTCACCATGTACGACGCCCGGACCAGGCTGGCCGCCCAGGTCGCCGAGGAGGTCCGGACCCACTTCCAGGCCGAGGTGCTGGGCACGGCGATCCCGCGCTCGGTCCGCATCTCGGAGGCGCCCAGCTACGGGCAGACGGTGCTGACCTACGACCCGGGCTCGACCGGGGCACTGTCGTACCTGGAGGCCGCCCGCGAGCTCGCGCTGCGTGCGGTGGGCCAGGGCGGCGGCTCGCTGGTGGGTCAGCAGCGGGACGGCAGCGGTACGGGGCACGGCGCCCCGATGGCACAGCACGGCACGACGGAGGGTCAGCAGTGAGTGGTCGCAGGGGTCTGGGACGAGGGCTCGGGGCGCTGATCGGCCCCGCCGCGCCGGCGGACGGCGGGGCGGCGCAGTCCGTCCCCGCCACGTCCGCGCCGACCTCGGTGGTGCCGGCCGGCGCGACGTCGCCGGCCTCGGTGCCGGTGCTGCCGGGTGGCCGCGCCACGGTGGCGGCCCGGGCGGCCGTCGGGCGGCAGGCGGAGCAGCCGACGCCGGCGCCGGTGCCCGGTGCCTCCTTCGCCGAGCTGCCGCTGGACGCGATCACCCCCAACCCGCGCCAGCCGCGCGAGGTGTTCGACGAGGACAAGCTGGCCGAGCTGGTCACCTCCATCAAGGAGGTGGGCCTGCTCCAGCCGATCGTGGTGCGCCAGGTCGCGGCCGAGCGCTACGAGCTGATCATGGGCGAGCGCCGCTGGCGGGCCTCCCGCGAGGCGGGGCTGGAGCGGATCCCGGCGATCGTCCGGGTCACCGAGGACGACAAGCTGCTGCTGGACGCCCTCCTGGAGAACCTGCACCGGGCCGAGCTGAACCCGCTGGAGGAGGCGGCCGCCTACGACCAGCTGATGCGGGACTTCTCCTGCACCCATGAGGAGCTGGCCGACCGGATCGGCCGCTCGCGGCCGCACGTCTCCAACACCCTGCGGCTGTTGAAGCTCCCGGCGCCCGTCCAGCGCCGGCTGGCGGCCGGCACGCTGACGGCCGGGCACGCCCGGGCGCTGCTTCCGCTGACGGATCCCGAGGCCCAGGAGAAGCTGGCCGGGCGGATCATCGCCGAGGGCCTCACGGTGCGCAACGTCGAGGAGCTCGTCCTCCTGATGCGCTCGGAGGAGCCGAAGGGGGAGAAGCGCCAGGCGCCGAAGGCGGGCAGGATCATCTCCCCGGCCTTCAACGACCTGGCGAGCCGGCTGTCGGACCGCTTCGACACCCGGGTCAAGGTCGAGGTGTCGCAGCGCGGTGGCAAGCTCGGCAAGGGCAAGGTGGTGCTGGAGTTCGGTTCGGTCGAGGACCTGAACCGGATCCTGGACAGCATGGCTCCGGGCGAGGACGGTCTGCGGCTGTCGCAGGGCTGAGCCGGCCGACCGGACCGAGGGCAACGACCCGATGGGTGCATGTGCCACGTGAGCGCTGTTTCACGTGAAACATGCACCCATCGGCGTTCGTGGGGGAATGCTCGACCGTGAAAGGGAGGAGGAGGTACGGGCCATGGGACGCCGGATCGCTCCGCTGACGTTGGACAACCTCGCGGACCTGCCGACGGGCTGCCGCTCCTGTGTGTTCTGGGAGCTGGACCCGGTCAGTGGGAAGGAGGCGGTGGAGTCGGGGAAGCCGGAGCTGGAGAAGGAGGGGTGGATCTCCGCGGTGCTGCTGGAGTGGGGGTCCTGCGGCCGGATCGCCTATGTGGACGACCAGCCCGTCGGGTTCGTGCTCTACGCGCCGCCCGCCTACGTTCCCCGCTCCCAGTCCTTCCCGACCAGCCCGGTCTCGCCGGACGCCGTGCAGCTGATGGTCAGCCGGGTGCTGCCGGGCTACCAGCGGCAGGGGCTGGGCCGGGTGCTGGTGCAGGCGGTGGCCAAGGACCTGCTGGGGCGGGGGGTGCGGGCGATCGAGGCCTTCGGCTGGGCGGGTCGGGTGCCGACCAGCTGTGTGCTGCCGGCCGACCATCTGCTCGCGGTCGGCTTCAAGACCGTACGGCCGCACCCGCGGTACCCGAGGCTGCGGCTGGAGGCGCGGACCACGCTCTCCTGGCGCGGGGACGTGGAGGGGGCGCTGGAGCGGCTGCTCGGCGGCGGGCGGAAGGAGCCGGCCCTGCGGCCGTTCTGAGCGGGGTCGAACGACGGCGGCGGGGCTCCCCCATCGGGAGCCCCGCCGCCGTTCGGTTGCTGACCGGGAGACCTAGATCAGGCCGTCCAGCTCGCGCAGCAGCGCGGCCTTCGGACGGGCACCGGTGATCTGCTTCACCGGCTGGCCGCCCTTGAAGAGGATCAGGGTCGGGATCGAGATGACGTTGTACTCGGCGGCGGTCGCCTGGTTGGCGTCCACGTCGAGCTTGGCGATGGTCAGCTTGTCGCCGCTCTCGGCCGCGATGTCGTCCAGGACCGGGGCGACCTGGCGGCACGGGCCGCACCAGGTGGCCCAGAAGTCGACCAGTACGGGCTTGTCGCTCTCCAGGACGTCGGACTTGAAGGTCGCGTCGGTGACGGTGGTGGTGGCGCCGGCCACGGGGACTCCTCGGGTTAGGACGGAGGGGGCTGCTGCCAGGTGAACAACGGGCAGGGCCGTTCTGTTTCTGCCTGGCCGGGGCGGGGGTGTTTCACGTGGAACACCCCCGCGGGGTTCGGTCGGTGGTGGGGAGGTCAGACCGCGACGGCGGCGGCCTTGTTCTCCACGTCGTCCAGCGCGGCCAGGTAGCGCTCGGCGTCCAGCGCGGCGGAGCAGCCGGTGCCGGAGGCGGTGATGGCCTGGCGGTAGGTGTGGTCCACGACGTCGCCGGCGCCGAAGACGCCCTCGACGTTGGTCCGGGTCGAGGGGGCCTCGACCTTCAGGTAGCCCTCGGCGTCGAGGTCCAGCTGGCCCTTGAACAGGTCGGTGCGCGGGTCGTGGCCGATCGCGATGAACAGGCCGGTGACCGCCAGCTCGCGGGTCTCGCCGGTGGTGGTGTCGCGCAGGGTGACGCCGGTCAGCTTCGGGTCGCCGTGGATCGCCTCGACCGCGCTGTCCCACTCGAAGCGGATCTTCGGGTCGGCGAAGGCGCGCTCCTGCATCGCCTTGGAGGCGCGCAGGCTGTCCCGGCGGTGGATGATCGTGACGCTCTTGGCGAAGCGGGAGAGGAAGGTCGCCTCCTCCAGGGCGGTGTCACCGCCGCCGACCACCGCGATGTCCTGGTCGCGGAAGAAGAAGCCGTCGCAGGTCGCGCACCAGGAGACGCCGCGGCCGGACAGCTTGTCCTCGTTCGGCAGGCCCAGCTTGCGGTGCTGGGAGCCGGTGGTGACGATCACGGCGCGGGCCTTGTGGACGTTGCCCTCGGAGTCGGTGACGGTCTTGATCTCACCGGTGAGGTCGACCGCGACGATGTCGTCCGGGATCAGCTCGGCGCCGAAGCGCTCGGCCTGCGCCCGCATGTTGTCCATCAGCTCGGGGCCCATGATGCCGTCCCGGAAGCCCGGGAAGTTCTCGACCTCGGTGGTGTTCATGAGCGCACCACCGGCGGTGACGGCTCCCTCGAAGACCAGCGGCTTGAGGGAGGCTCGGGCCGTGTAGAGCGCAGCCGTGTACCCAGCCGGGCCGGAACCGATGATGATCACGTTACGGACGTCGCTCACTGCTTCTCCTGGTTCGCATCGCGACCCGCGTTTGCTGCGGGGAGGGCGGTCCTGCTCCGCCGCCCGGGACAACGACTGACCAGTCTCTCGCATTCCCAGGCGGATCAGTACCAGGTGCCCGAACTCCGGAAGCGGCGTGGCGTCCTTGACGTCGATCGCATGGGAACGGCCGACCGGTGGCTGGGAACGGCTGCTCAGCGGCCGGGGACGGTCCGCTGCAGGAGGACCGGGCCGCAGTCCGCGGCGCGCAGGTAGACGTCCACGGAGCCGGGCCGGTCGGGGGCCGGATAGACCAGGACGTCGACGGGAGAGCCCTGGTAGCTGCCCCGGTCGGTGGCCAGCGGGGTGCCCTGAGCGGGCGCCGGGCAGGCGGTGGGGGAGGCCGGCGCGGTGGGGGAGCCGGGGCCGGCGAGGTCGGGTCGGGAGCCGTCGGCGGGGGCGGCCTCGGACTTGGCGGGCCCGGTGGCGCGCAGCCCGGGCTCGGCCCCGGAGCGGGCCAGCAACTGCTGGACCTGTGCCGCGAGCCGGTCCTCCCGGTAGTCGGTGCCGGGGCCCGCCAGGTGCGGGCCGCGGGCGTTCGGGTCGCCGGCGGCGGCCGAGGAGGGGGCCGAGGCCGCCGAGGTGGTGGACCGGCCGGAGTCGTCGGGGTGGTTCAGCAGCAGAGCGCCGCCGAGGCCGAGGGCGGCCAGGGCGGCGGCCGTGCCGAGCAGCAGGGCGAACCGGCGGCGGGGCCGGGGCCGCCCGGGACCGGAGGCCGAGTTGGGGCGGGACGGGGGCGCGGAGGGGGCCGGGACGGACCGTACGGGCGTGGCCGGGGTGGTGGCCGGGCGGGCGACGGCGGGGGCCTCCCGGGGGCGTTCCACGGCTCCGGCCGCCGCGCGGTGGTCGGTGCGGGCGGCCTCGGCGAGGGCGGCGTCCAGCCGGGCGGCCACGTCGGCGGGCATCGGCTCGGGCTCGGCGGTGCCGAGCAGCGCCTGCACCTCGGCCAGGGCCTCGGCGGTCTCGCGGCACTCGGCGCAGCCGTCCAGGTGCCGTTGCAGCGCCCGGGCGGCCTGGGCGGGCTCGATCAGGCCCTCGGCGAGGTCGGCGAGCTCCTCGACGGAGGGGTGGGCGTCGGAGGCCCCGGGGGAGGAGAGGGGGGCGGTCATCGTGTGCTCGCGTCTCCTTCCAGCATCGTGCGGCCGGTGCTCGGGCCTGTCCCTGTGACGGTGCGGGGGCCCGTCGGGTTCCCCTGGGGCGCGCGGTGCGGTGGCGGGGGGCCGCCGGACGCTCCCCGGGCCGGTGTTTCACGTGAAACGTTCCGTCGGCCGCGCTCTCCGACGGGCTCTCCGTCGCGCTCTCCACCGCGCGCCTCGCCGTCGGTCTCCCGCAGGTGCCGCACCAGCGGGAGCAGCCGGGCCCGGCCGCGCGCGCAGCGGCTCTTCACCGTGCCCACCGGGACGCCCAGCAGCTCGGCGGCCTCGGCGACCGGGTAGCCCTGCATGTCGACCAGGACCAGCGCGGCCCGCTGCTCGGCGGGCAGCTCGGCGAGCGCCGCGGTGAGCTCGCGGTGCACCTCGGCCCGGACCACCGGGGAGTCGGCCGGTTCGGCGGTGCCGACCAGGCGGTCCAGCCGCTGCGGGTCGTCGTCCAGCGGGGTGGTGCGCCGGGTGGCGCTGCGCCGGGCGCGGTCCAGGCAGGCGTTGACCACGATCCGGTGCAGCCAGGTGGTGACCGCCGAGCGGCCCTGGAAGCCGGGGGCGGCCCGGAATGCGGAGACCAGGGCGTCCTGGAGGGCGTCCGCGGCCTCCTCGCGGTCGCCCAGGGTGCGCAGGGCGACCGCCCAGAGCCGGTCGCGGTGGCGGTTCACCAGCAGGCCGAAGGCCTCCTGGTCGCCGGCGACGTGCCGGGCGAGCAGCGTCGCGTCGTCGTCCGCCACTTTCACCCTCGTCCCTGCGGGTCGTTCCGTACCTGGTCCGTGCGGTCAGCCGGAGACCTTGACCTCGCCGACGTGGCCGCGGTACCTGCCGTCGGAATCCTTGTTCAGAGAGGTCAGCCAGATCAAGAGGTAGCGCGTGGTGACCGGCGAGTCGAGGGTGTAGTCGACGTTCAGGCCGGACTTCCTGCCGGCGACCACGGTGAAGTTCTCCGGCCGGGCCGACGCCGGCCCGGCGGCGGCGGCCGCGTTGGGCACCCGGATCTCGGCGGCCTGCTCGCCCTCCTTGAACTGGACGTTCACCGAGGAGACCGACTGGGGCGAGCCGAGGTCGATGAGCAGCCCGGTGCCCGACTTGAGGGCGGGCGGCTTGGGGCCGAGCTGGTCGACGTACCAGCCGGTGGTCCAGGCGCTGTTCGGGTCCCCGTCGATGGCGTTCTTGACGCTGTCGGTGCCCTCGGGCCCGTCGCCCAGCGGGTTGTACGACTCCGCGCCCTTGATGGTGATCGGCACCGGGGTGTGGGCGGTCGGGCGCATGCTCGGGGCAGTGCTGCTGACCGAGGTCTGCGGGGTGGCGGCGGCCTGCCCGGTGTTGCGCAGGCTGCCGACGAACTGCCAGGAGGCGACGCCGATCGCCCCCAGCGCGACCGTCCACGCGGTGGCCTTGACCACCCGGCGCAGCCGACGCTTGGTGCGCCGGGCGGCGGTCGGCCGGGAGGACGGCGGCAGCGGGGCGACCGTCGTGTCGGCGACCCGGGTGGGGTTGGGCGCGGTGGGCAGGGCGTGGGTGTTGTGCCGCGGCGGGGCCGGGAAGGCCGGCAGCTCCGGCTCGGGCTGGCGGATCTTGGGCAGCTTCGCGATCGCCCGGACCAGTTCCTCCGGGGTGGTGATCGGCTCGGCGTGGTGCGGCGGGTGGTCGAACAGGGCCCGGGCCGCGAGCTCGGACAGGCCCTTGTGGACGCCCGCGCGGACCTGGTCCGGTGCGGCGTTCTGCAGGTCCTTGGGCAGTCCCTTGAGGTCGTAGCGGTCCTCGGGGTACGGCCAGCGGTGGGTGAGCGCGGCGAACAGCAGGGCGCCGATCGCCCGGGTGTCGGTGCGCTGGGCGTCCTCGGTGGAGTCCTCCGGGGGCAGCCCGCGCAGGGCGGCGTCCACCGCGATGCCGTTGATCCGGTACTGGCCGCTGTCGGTGCGCAGCACGCAGCGCGGGGTGAGCCGCAGGTGGGCCTTGCCGCGGCGGTGGGCGGCGGCGACGGCGTCGGCGACCTGGCGGACCATCTGGTACGCCTCGTGCGGCTCCATCGGGCCGTTCGCGAGCAGCCTGGCGAGGTCGGAGGCGTGCGGCAGCCACTCCCGCACGACGTAGACCAGCTCGTTCTCCTGGACGGCGTCCAGCACCTGGACGAAGCGCGGGTCGCCGAGCAGGGCCGCGGACTTGGCGGCGGCCAGCACCTTCCGGGCGCGCTGGTGGCCGGAGGCCATCAGGTGGACGCCGACCGCTCGGCGCAGCTTCTCGTCGACGGCCCGCCAGCTGCTGAAGGTCTCGGTCTGGGAGATGCACTCCTCGAGCAGGTACCGGTTGCCGATCTTGTCGCCGCTGTGGCGCATCGGCGCGGGGAGGGTGCGCGGGAGGGTGGCGGTGTCGCGCGGGTCGACCGTGGGCTGGGGGTCGGTCGGGCGGCGCTTGGCGGGCGCGGCCGCCGGCCCGGGGGCGGGCTTCTTCGCGGCCGAGCCGGCCGCCAGCTCGGCGGCGATCTCCTGGACCGAGAGCGGGGCGGTGACCTCCGAGGTCTCCTCGCTCACGGAGGCCTCCGGGGCGCGGTCCGCGTCCGGCTCCGCCGGTTCGTCCTCGTCGGCAGCCGTGGGGGCGTCCGCGGAGGGGGCGTCGGCGGAGCCCGCCGGGGCGGGCTTCCCGCCCCCGAGCTCGTCGATCGCCGCGGCCAGCGCGGCCTCGTCCGCCGCCGTGTCAGCTGCTGACGTGTCGACGACCGCCTTGGTGCCATCAGCCACCGTGGTCCTGCCTCCCCTTGTGTCGCCCCGGCTGAGAGAGTCGCTGGAGCCCGCGGATCGGCCGCCCTGTGCTCCAGGACAATTGTGCCCACTCTTCTCCACCGGGTACGACCGCTGAGGTGTCCGCTCGGTTGCACGGGGGTGGAGAGATGTGGTGCAGATCCGACACCGGGCCGCCACCGGGCCGCCACCCGGCGGTCCCGGCCGCGGCCGGCGGCCCAGAATCAGGCCGGACGGGCGGGGGCGGTGTCGCCCCGGTTGACGCCCGCTCAGGGCGCCCGCTCGTCCGGCCGGTTGGCTGGTCGGTCAGCGGCCCAGTCGGCCGCGGACCATGCCCAGCATGGCGTTCATCTCCTCGATCCGCAGGCGCTTCGCGATGAACACGAACACCAGCATCTGGATGCCGCCGCCCAGCAGGACGGACGCCACGCTGCCCGGCCAGCCGCCGATCACCTGCTGGACCGCCAGGCTGACGCCGAGGCCGACCACCGCGGCCGGCACGCAGGCGGTGGCCAGCCGGCTGTAGGTCTTGCCGATCCGCTTGGTGTCCAGGCCGCCGATCTTCTTCTTCAACTTCGGCACCGCGACCATCACTCCGACGGCGTAGGCGAGGCCGTAGCCGAGGGCCATGCCGGTCACGGTCCACTGCGCGGGCAGCGCGAACCAGCAGATCAGCGAGAAGCCGGCCTGGCAGACCGCCACCCAGACGGTGTTGGAGAACGGCGTCCGGGTGTCCTCGTAGGCGTAGAAGCCGCGCAGCATCACGTACTGGGCCGAGTACGGGATCAGCCCGAGCGCGAAGGCCGACAGCATCAGGCCGACGTTGGTGGCGTTGTCCAGGGCCGTACCGCCGCCGCCGACCGCGTAGATCGAGCGGCCGATCGCCGGGCCGAGGGCCAGGAACAGGAAGGCCGCCGGGACGACCGCCACGGCGGTGGTGCGCAGCCCGTACGACAGGTCGTCACGGACGGCTCCGGCGTCCTCGTCGGCCGCCGCCCGGGAGAGCCGGGGGAGCACCGCGCTCATGATCGAGACGGTGATGACGGCCTGCGGGAGCTGCCAGATCAGCAGGGCGTTGGAGAAGGCCGACAGGCCGACACCGCCGTGACCGCCCTGCTCGGCGGCGCTGCCGGCGGCGGTGGCCAGCTGGGTGATGACCAGGTAGCCGGCCTGGTTGGCGAGCACGAAGAAGAAGGTCCACTTGGCCAGCCGGGCGGCCTTGCCCAGGCCGTGGCCGCGCCAGTCGAAGCGCGGCCGGAAGCGGAAGTCCGCGGCCCGCAGGTACGGGATCATCGCCAGCGACTGGACCACCAGGCCGAGCAGGGTGCCCAGGCCGAGCAGCCGGACGCCCTCCGGGGAGATGTTCTCCGGGGTGACCTGGGTGCCGTTGTAGCCGCCGAAGACCCAGATGTAGGCGCCGAAGGTGAAGATCACCACGATGTTGTTGAGGACCGGGGTCCACATCATCGCGCCGAACCGGCCGCGGGCGTTGAGGATCTGGCCCATCACCACGTGCACGCCCATGAAGAAGATGGTCGGCAGGCAGTAGCGGGCCAGCGCCACCGTGGTGTCGGCGCGGGCCGGGTTGGTCATCATCGGGTGGGCGATCAGCTGGACCAGCAGGGGCGCCCCGAGCACGGCCAGGAACACCACGCCGCCGAGCCCGACCATCACCAGGGTGAGCAGCCGGTTGGCGTAGGCGGTGCCGCCGTCCTCGTCGTTCTTCATGCTGCGCACCAGCTGCGGCACGAAGACCGCGTTCAGCGCGCCGCCGCCGATCAGGATGTACAGCAGGGTCGGCAGGGTGTTCGCCGCGTTGTAGGAGTCACCCATGACGGCGATGCCGATGGCACCGGCGATCACCATGGTCCGCAGGAAGCCGGTGCCGCGGGAGACCAGGGTGCCGGCCGCCATGATCGCGCTGGAGTTCAGCAGGCTGGCGACCTTGCCGCCGCCACCGCCCTCGGTGGCCGGGGCGGGCGCGGACGCGGGCTGGGCGGCGTGCTCCTCGGCGAAGTCCGCCAGTGGCTCGACCGCCGGGGGCACCGCAACGGCGGCCACCTGCATGGTGGCCTCCTCCTCGGAGAGCGGCGGGTCGAACTCGATCGGCGGCACGAAGGGGCGCTGCCCGTCCGGGCCGCCGTGCTGCGGCTGCCCCGGGTAGCCGCCCATCGGCGGGTACGGCCCGGGGGCGACCGGCGGCACCGGCGCGGACGGCGGTGCCGGGGCGGGCTGGGGCACCGGCGGCTGGACCGCGGCCGCGGGCTGGTGGCCACCGAACAGGGCGTCCACCCCGACGTACTCGGTGGTCTCGCTGTCCCAGGCGGAGTGCGCCGGGCCGGGCTGCCACTGCGGCTGGGGCTGCTCGACGCCGCCCCACTGGGTCGGCGCCGGGGCCGGGGCGGCCTGCTGCGGCCAGCCGGCCTGCACCGGGGTGTCCCAGCCGGGCTGCACGGGCGGCACCGGGGCCGTGAACGGCGCCGAGGGCACCGGCGTCGGGTACCCGCCGCCCTGCGGCGGCAGCTGCGGCGGCACGTCGTACGCGGTGACCGGCGGCGGCGCGGCGGCGGGCCGTCCGGCCTGGAGACCGTACGGGTCCTGGCCGTCCTGCTGGGCCCGGTACGCCTCCGCGGCGTACGGGTCCTGGGCGTAGGTGTCGGCCACGTACCAGTCGCCGGACGGCGACTCGGCGCCCGGCCGGCTCTCACCGCGGCCCGGCGGCCGCTCCTCGCTGCGCCCGGTCATGTCACCTCTTCGCTGTTGTGGGGGGAGGCCGGCCCGGCGTTGCGGGGGGTCGGCGGTATCAAGGACCAACCTTCTCATCACTGGCGGTCCGATCCCGGCCATCCGGGCTGCTGGCGCGCGGTGTCTGCGCGGGACGGCCGCCCGCGGAGCCGTCCGGTTCGGGGTCCTCGGTGGCTTCCTCGGCGGTGTCGCCGGCGGTGTCACCCGCGGCGGCGTCCGGGTCGGCCGGCTCGGCCTCGGCGGCGCTCCCCGGCCCGTCGGTGTCCGGGCCGTCGCCGACCGGCTGGTCGCCGTCCTCGTGCGGCTGCCCGCCCCGGCGCTTGCGCTGGCGGACGAAGCGCAGCGCGGCCAGCACCAGCAGTACGGCGGCGCCGGCGAAGACGTACAGCACCCCGTTGGTCACCGAGGTGACCTCGACGGTGAAGGGCTGGGCCTCGCCGTACGGCCGCGGGTCGGGGCCGCTGGTCCACAGCTGGGCGATCATCGTGACCGGGCCGTTGTTGCGGGCCTCGGCGTTGAAGCGCAGGGTGACGCTCTGCGAGGCGGGGAGGACCAGCTCCTCCGGCTTGCCCACCCGCAGTCTGTTCGGCTGGACCGAGGTGAGCCGCAGCTGCAGGTTGGTGACCGTCTGGGTGAGGTCGTTGCGCACGCTGACCTGGAGCTGGCCGGTGTTCCCGGCCAGGGTGACCACGTTCTTCTTGGGCACCTGGACGGCGCCGATGAGCTCGTCCAGGTACGTGGAGACGCCCTTGCGGTAGGTCTCGCCGGCCGGTGTCCGGGTGCGCCACTCGGTGGACAGCGAGCGGACCATGGCGGCGCTGAACGGGCCGCGGACGCGCTGCGGCAGGGTGAGCACCCGCATCAGGGTGTCCAGGTGCTGCTGGATGACGTCGGTGCCGGTCAGGGCGTCGGCCGGCAGCTCGGAGGCCCGGGCCTGGGTCGGGTAGTCGGCGGGCGACGGGACGGTGGTGTTGGCCTTCGGGTCCGGCGTGGCCTGGGCCAGCGCGTCCAGCTTCACCGGGGTCAGCCACTTGTCGGTGGCCGTCTGCAGGGCGCCCGCCAGCACCTTGGCGGTGTTGACGGTCAGGTCGCGCGGCGGCATGACCAGCAGGCCGCGCTGGTTCTGCGGCTGCTCGTGGGTGATCGCGAAGGTCTCGGCGAGGAACCGCTGGGTCGTCTCGGTCTGGTCCTTCGGGGTGGCCAGGTCCTTCTGGAAGAGCGTGGAGACGGTGTCGTCGGCGACCACGGCGCTCTGCCCGTTGCCGATCGGGCGCACCGCGGTCGGGGTGTAGTTGACCGAGTCCGGCTCCGGCATGCTCGCGCCGTTGGCCAGCACCAGGCTGCTGCCGGCCTGCCGGGCGATGCCGGCGATCTGCTGGTCGAGGTAGCCCTGGTACGGCCAGGCCACGTCGGAGCGGGTGTCCACGGAGAGCCGGCCCTCGACGGTCAGCCGGCCGGCGGTGGACGCCTTGTTCAGGGCGGTGCCCATGCCGACGAGGTCCGCGCCGTTGTGCCCGATCGAGGCGAGGTCCGGGTCGGCGTACGGCAGGGCGACGACCTGGCTGCCCTGCTTGGCGACGGCCGCCCGCAGCTTGTTCAGCCAGGCGTCGGCGGCGGCCGAGGCGGGGCGGGAGACGGTGTTCTCCTCGCGGGCGGACTTGCCGGAGGACTCGGTGCCCGGCTTCTGCACCCGGTAGCCCTTGGTCATCGCGAACGCGGCGTCCAGCAGGTCCGGGTCGACCATCCAGGTCAGCCCGTTCAGCTTGGCGCCGGTGTCGACCAGCTCGTACAGCCGGCCGCCCGGCGCGAAGTCGGTGGCCAGGCTGTCGTCGCGCAGCACCGGGACGGTCTGGTCGCCCTCGGCGAAGGTCTGCGCGGCCAGCACCGGCGCGTGCACCAGCGGCCAGAGCGTGGCGACCTTGGTCGGCTGGGCCTCGGTGCCGCCCTGGGTGTAGGGCAGGAAGGTGCGGGCGATGCCCAGCGCCCGGTCGCGCGGGTTGTCGGCGGTCGCGCCCCAGGCGTCCACCGCGAGCTCGTAGACGCCGCTCTCGGACAGCCCGAGGTCGCTCACCGCGACGCTCAGGGTGTACGCCTGGCTCTGGCCCGGGTTCAGCTCGGGCAGGGCGTACTGCGGGCTGTCCAGCTCTATGCCGTCGTCGCCCCTCGGCGTGGTCCTGGTGGCCACGCCCTGGAGTTCGCTGCGCCGCTGGAGGGGCTTGCTGGAGACGGGCTTGCGGACCGCCGCGTGGGCGCCCTTGAGCGCCGACTTGCCGGAGTTGGTGACGTGGCCGGTGACGGACACCGTGCCGTTCTGGGTGGCCAGCTGCGGGGTGACCGTGTCGATGGTCATCACCACCGGGTACTCCGCGGTGGCCGCGGCGTCGGCGGCCGGGCGGATGTTGCCGCCGGCCGGCAGCGCCGTCGCGGGGCCGGCCGTGAACGCGGTCGTGAACAGGGTCAGGGCGGCCGCGCAGGCGGCGGCGAGTCGGCGGGCGCGGCGGTGCCGCCCTTCGGTGGGACGCCCGGTGGGATCCGCGATCCCGCCAGGCTGTCGGTGTGCCCCCAGGCCCGAGTGCCGTGCCGGCTCACTCACTCGATTCGCCCTCGCCGTTCTGTTCGATCGCTCGCTGCTGATGCTGCCCGCCCGGCGCGGTCGCCGGACGTTCCCCGCTCGACGTTCTTCGCTCGACGCCGTACGCCACCCTGCTGCCACGGAGGTTCCGTCGGCACGGCGGAACGCGACACCGCATCCCCGGTTCCGGTGTCCGCGCTTCGTCCACCGGCATGGTAACGATCCAGCCTGGGGTGCAGTGTTGCGGGCTGTGGGGTGAGACGCCCAAAACGCGCGGGCGGTTGACCTTCCGGGGCACGTACCCTTGTGAGCCGTGTCCACTGCCAATGAGCCCACCGCGCGCACCGATCGTTCCAGCACCGACGTCCAGACCGTCCCAGGACTGAGCGAGGCCCAGACCCTGGGGCTGCAAGAGCTGCTGCGGGTGTCGCCGGTCGCCGACGAGATCGCCCGCCGGTTCCAGGCCGCCGGTCACCGGCTGGCCCTGGTCGGCGGCTCGGTCCGGGACGCGCTGCTCGGCCGGCTCGGCAACGACCTCGACTTCACCACCGACGCCCGGCCGCAGCAGGTGCTCAAGCTGGTCAAGGGCTGGGCGGACGCGGTCTGGGACGTCGGCATCGCCTTCGGCACCGTCGGCGCCCGCAAGGACACCCCCGAGGGCTCCTTCCTGATCGAGATCACCACCTACCGCTCCGAGGCGTACGACCGCACCTCCCGCAAGCCCGAGGTGACCTACGGCGACACCATCGGGCAGGACCTGGTCCGCCGGGACTTCACGGTCAACGCGATGGCCGTCGACCTGCCCGGCCGCGGCTTCGTCGACCCGCACCACGGCCTGGAGGACCTGGAGGCCCGGGTGCTGCGCACCCCCGCCACCCCCGAGGAGTCCTTCTCCGACGACCCGCTGCGGATGATGCGGGCCGCCCGCTTCGCCGCCCAGCTGGACTTCGACCCGGCGCCCGAGGTGGTCGCCGCGATGACCGCGATGGCCGAGCGGATCACCATCGTCTCCGCCGAGCGGGTGCAGGCCGAGCTGAACAAGCTGCTGCTGGCCGCGCACCCGGTGAAGGGCCTGCGGCTGCTGGTCGACACCGGCCTGGCCGGGCACGTGCTGCCGGAACTGCCCGCGCTCCAGTTGGAGAGCGACGAGCACCACCGGCACAAGGACGTCTACGAGCACTCGCTGACCGTCCTGGAGCAGGCCATCGCCCTGGAGCAGGACGGCCCGGACCTCACCCTGCGGCTGGCCGCGCTGCTGCACGACATCGGCAAGCCGCGCACCCGCCGCTTCGAGTCGGACGGCCGGGTCTCCTTCCACCACCACGAGGTGGTCGGCGCCAAGATGACCCGCAAGCGGATGCGCGAGCTCAAGTACTCCAAGGAGCTCACCGAGGAGGTCTCGCGCCTGGTCGAGCTGCACCTGCGCTTCCACGGCTACGGCGGCGGCGAGTGGACCGACTCCGCGGTGCGCCGCTACGTCACCGACGCCGGGCCGCTGCTGGAGCGCCTGCACAAGCTGACCCGCTCCGACTGCACCACCCGCAACAAGAAGAAGGCCGCCATGCTGTCGCGCACCTACGACGGCCTGGAGTCGCGGATCGCCGAGCTGAAGGCGCGGGAGGAGCTGGACGCCATCCGCCCGGCGCTGGACGGCAACCAGATCATGGAGCTGCTCGGGCTGAAGCCGGGCCCGGCGGTCGGCAAGGCGTACAAGCACATGCTCGAACTGCGGCTGGAGCACGGGCCGATGGAACCCGACGAGGCGGTCGCGGCGCTGCGGACCTGGTGGGCCGGGCAGCAGGGCTGACCGGGGCGGCGCCCCCCACGACGAGCGGCGGCCACCCCCTCGGAGAGCGAGGGGGTGGCCGCCGTCGGTGTCCGCTCAGTTGTTGACGTGCTTGAGGCAGAGCACGTAGTCGAGCGAGGGCAGCTTGCTGTAGGTACGGGTGTAGGAGCTGTCCGACTTCGGCTGCTTCTGGCAGGACTTGTCGTCCGAGGTGCCGAAGTACTTGTAGACCACCTTGTACTGCGCCTTGGGGTCGGTGCAGGGCAGCACGGTGATGTTCGGGTGGTCGTCGTCGCCCGTGCCGTTGCTGTTCTCGTTGCGCAGGCAGTCGCCGATGCCGGCGCTGTCGACGTCGTCCTTGGCCGCCGGGGTGGCGGGCGGCGGCAGGGTGATGCTCGGCATGGTGAAGCTCGGCATCGGCACCACCGGCGGCGGGGTGTAGCTGTAGGTGGGCATCGGCAGCGGCGACGGCGAGTGCGCGGTGGTGTAGGTCGGCGTCGACGACCCGATCGTGCTGCCGGGGTCGTTCTTCGGGCCGATCACGCCGGTGACCACCAGGATCCCGGTGGTCAGCAGGGAGACCGGCACCAGCAGCATCGCGATGTGCGGGCGGCTGCCCAGCGGGGTGCCCGGGTCGAGCTGGGGGCCGTGGGTGCCCGGCATGGGCGGCGGCAGCCGCTTGATCCGGCCGTTGGCGCCGAGGTTCAGCAGCAGGGTGATCACGGTCAGGAGCGGCGAGACCCAGCTCCACCAGCCCTGGACCAGCGTCCGGGCGGACATGTCGCGGACGGTGGCCGTCCCGCAGGTGCGGCAGAACGGGCCGTGCATCCGCAGCATCCGGAAGGCGACTATCAGGCCCTGGTGGCCGCGGACGGTGGCGCGTACGGCGGGGAAGCCGCCGCAGAACCGGCAGGTCTCCCCGTCCATCGGGGCGGGCGGCGGGTAGCCGTACCCGGGCGGCTGGGCGCCGTAGGGCTGCTCCGGCGGCGGGGCGCTCGGGTAGCCGTAGCCGGGCGGCGGCGGGGGCGGCGAGCCGTACGGGCCGCCGCCGTACGGGTTGCCGTCACCGGGCGGCGGGCCGTAGGGCATCTGGGGCGGAGGTGGAGCGGACAAAAGGTCCCCCGGGGAAGGTCGGTGGCAGGGTCAGGACTTCTTCACCGGCGGGTAGCCGGTGGTGGTGGGGGTCAGTGGGCCGAGGCAGAGCACGTACCGCGTCTTGTTCCAGCGGCGGCCGCTCTTGCCCGAGACGGCGCTGGTGGTCTGCGGGGTCTGCCGGCAGCGGTTCACGTCGGTGGTGCCGGTGAACTTCGACAGCACCTTGTAATTCGCTTTGCGGTCAGTGCAGTTGACGATCGAGACGTCGCGGGCGCCGCTCACCTGGACGCAGTCGCCGGGCTTGGCGCTGCTGACGCTCGGGCCGGCGACGAAGTAGCCGACCGCGAGCGCGGCGCAGCCGCCGATCAGACCGACGATCCGCAGCTTGGACCGGCCGCCGCGCTTGGCGGGTGGCGCCGGGGGCACCGCGCCGGGCTGGGGGTGGCCGTACGGTGCCTGCCCGTAGGGCTGCTGGCCGTACGGCGGTTGGCCGTACGACGGCTGGGGCCGGGGCGGCTGGGGCTGGGGCGGCGGCCCGTACGGGCCCGGGGCGTACGGCTGCTGCCCGTACGGCGCCTGCGGGTAGGGCGGCGCCTGCGGGTAGGACGCCGGGGGCGGACCGAATCCGGGCGCGGCCGGTTGCGGCGGCCCGTACGGGCCGGTCGGTGTGCTCATCAGTTCGTCCCCCGAGACCGAGTGCTGTCGTTCCGACAGGTTTACGTACCTTAGCGACTGGGTCGGACGCAATCGGCCCGGTGGTCGGACCGGGGTTTCGGGACGAGGTGGTTTCGATTCCGCTACCGGACGGTTTCAGTGGGCGTCGCCGGGGAGCGGCCCGGACCGCCGGGCGGCCCGCAGGTAGACGACGGCCGTCAGCGCGTACACCACGGCCACCCCGACGACCACCGCGACCGAGCGGCCGGACAGCGGCAGCACCAGCGCGGTGACCAGGGCGGCGGCCACGAAGGCGACGTTGAACAGCACGTCGTAGATGGCGAAGACCCGGCCGCGGAACTCGTCCTCGACCGACTCCTGCACCACGGTGTCGGCGCAGATCTTGGTGCCCTGGGTGACCACCCCGAGCAGCAGGGCGGCGGCCAGGGTGGGGACCGGGGCGAAGAACAGGCCCAGCGCGGGCACGAAGACCACCGGGGCGAGCAGGCAGGCGGTCATCCAGCCGGCCAGGCCCAGCCGGCGGGTGCACCAGGGGCTGACCAGCGCGGCGACGAAGAACCCGGCGGCGGACAGCCCGACCGCCTGGCCGAGGGTGGCCAGTCCGGCGGCGCTGTCGGTCGGGTCGTTGAAGGTGTACCGGGCGAGCATCACCACGACCACGATCAGCACGCCGTAGCAGAACCGGGCCGCGGTGACGGCGGCCAGCGCGTGCACGGCCGGGCGGCAGTCCCGGACCAGGTGGCGCACGGCGGCGCCGAGTTCGACGGCGGCCCGCACCAGCGCCTGGCCGAGCGCGGGTCGTTCGCCGTGCCGCTCCGGGCCGAGCAGGTCGCGGTCCATCCGGCGGGCGGCCAGCGCGGCCGACAGGTAGAGCAGCGAGGCGACGGTGACCAGCGCGGCGTCCGCCTTCGGCCCGGGGGCCATCACCTGGTGCAGCAGGAAGCCGAGGCCCCCGCCCGAGGCGGCGGCGACCGTCCCGAGGGTGGGGGAGAGGGCGTTGGCGGTGACCAGCCGGTCCTGCTCGACCACCCGGGGCAGTGCGGCCGAGAGCCCGGCCAGGATGAACCGGTTGAGCGCGGTGACCAGCAGCGCCGAGGCGAAGAACAGCCAGGTCGGCGCCTTGACCAGGAGCAGCGCGCCGGTGCCCAGGCCCAGGCCGAAGCGGGCCAGGTTGCCGAAGTAGAGCACCTGGCGGCGGCGCCAGCGGTCCAGCAGCACCCCGGCGAACGGGCCGATCACCGAGAACGGCAGCAGCATCACGGCCAGCACCGAGGCGATGTCGGCGGGGGAGGACTGCTTCTCGGGGGAGAAGACCACGTAGGCGGCGAGCGAGACCTGGAAGACGCCGTCGGAGAGCTGGGAGAGCACCCGGGCGGTCAGCAGCCGGCGGAAGTCCCGGCCGCGGAGCAGACCGAGGAGCGTGGCGCTGTGCGCGGACTGGTGGGTGCTGCCGTTCTCGGTGATCGCCACCCGCTCAGGGTGCCATGGAACCGGTCGCCGTTTCACGTGAAACATTCGCCGCGGAACAGTGAAGGGCTCACGATCGGATGATCGTGAGCCCTTCGGAGGAGCTAGGAGCCCCTACCGACAGTCAGCACTGCGCTCAGCGCTCGACCTCGCCGCGGATGAACTTCTCGACGTTCTCCTTGGCCTCGTCGTCGAAGTACTGGACCGGCGGCGACTTCATGAAGTACGAGGAGGCCGACAGGATCGGGCCGCCGATGCCGCGGTCCTTGGCGATCTTCGCGGCGCGGACGGCGTCGATGATGACACCGGCGGAGTTCGGGGAGTCCCAGACCTCGAGCTTGTACTCCAGGTTCAGCGGGACGTCGCCGAACGCGCGACCCTCCAGGCGGACGTACGCCCACTTGCGGTCGTCCAGCCAGGCCACGTAGTCCGAGGGACCGATGTGGACGTTCTTGGCGCCCAGCTCGCGGTCGCGGATCTGCGAGGTGACGGCCTGGGTCTTGGAGATCTTCTTGGACTCCAGGCGCTCGCGCTCGAGCATGTTCTTGAAGTCCATGTTGCCGCCGACGTTCAGCTGCATGGTGCGCTCGAGGATGACACCGCGGTCCTCGAACAGCTTGGCCATCACGCGGTGCGTGATGGTGGCGCCGACCTGGGACTTGATGTCGTCACCGACGATCGGCACGCCGGCCTCGGTGAACTTGTCCGCCCACTCCTTGGTGCCCGCGATGAACACCGGCAGGGCGTTCACGAAGGCGACCTTGGCGTCGATGGCGCACTGGGCGTAGAACTTGGCCGCGGCCTCGGAACCGACGGGCAGGTAGCAGACCAGGACGTCGACCTGCTGGTCCTTGAGGACCTGGACGACGTCGACCGGGGCCTCGTCCGACTCCTCGATGGTCTCCCGGTAGTACTTGCCCAGGCCGTCGAGGGTGTGGCCGCGCTGGACGGTCACGCCGGTCGGCGGGACGTCGCAGATCTTGATGGTGTTGTTCTCGCTGCTGCCGATGGCGTCGGCCAGGTCGAAGCCGACCTTCTTGGCGTCGACGTCGAAGGCGGCGACGAACTCCACGTCGCGGACGTGGTAGTCACCGAACTGGACGTGCATCAGCCCGGGGACCCTGCCGGCCGGGTCGGCGTCCTTGTAGTACTCGACACCCTGCACCAGCGACGCGGCGCAGTTGCCCACGCCCACGATGGCTACGCGAACCGAACCCATTCCGGTTGCTCCCTGTGATCTCATGAGGGCCGTCAGAGTCGACGGCACTCGTCCTGCTTCTTCGAATGACTGCTTGTACGGGCGCGAGGCGCCCACTCCTGCCGCGTGGCACCGGGCTGACGCGGCGTCAGCGCTCCTGGGCGGAGCGCCCCGGGCGGTCGTACGGTGGCCCGGACGGGTCGGGGGACCCGGTCTCCTGGCCACGGCCGTCCGAAGTCGTGTGGGGTACGGCGGTGGTTCCGGGGGTCCCGGTGGCGGGCCCGGGCCGGCCGGTGCGGTTGGCCCGCTCGGTCTCGATCAGCTCGTTGAGCCACCGGACCTCGCGTTCCACCGACTCCAGGCCGTGCCGCTGGAGTTCGACGGTGTAGTCGTCGAACCGTTCGCGGGCGCGGGCCAGCGAGCTGCGCATCCGCTCCAGGCGCTCCTCCAGCCGACTGCGGCGACCCTCCAGGACGCGCATCCGGACCGCCCGGTCGGTCTGGCCGAAGAAGGCGAAGTGAACGCCGAAGCGCTCGTCCTCCCAGGCGTCCGGACCGGAGTCGGCGAGCAGCTCCTCGAAGCGCTGCTTCCCCTCGGGGGAGAGCCGGTAGACGATCTTCGACCGCTTGCCGTTGAGCGCGGTGGCCGGGACGTACTCGACGTCCGGGTTGTCCTCGACCAGGAAACCCTGGGCGACCAGGCTCTTCAGGCACGGGTAGAGCGTTCCGTAGGAGAGTGCCCGCAGCGCTCCGAGCAGGATGTTGAGCCGCTTCCGCAGCTCGTAGCCGTGCATCGGGGCGTCATGGAGCAGGCCGAGAACGGCGAACTCCAGCACTCCTGAGCGTCTGCCCACTGCCGTCGTCCTCCTTTCTCTCGACCTTCGCTGCGGCCGCTGCATCGGCGGGTATACCGCTTCGATGTATCGGCTCGATATATCGAGAACAGTAAACCCGACCCCCGGAAGGGGCAAGGGGGGCACGCGTGAATGTGATCACAAGCCGACGCGCGGGTGGGCTTGGCAACGGGCGTGTAATGATCTGACGCCGTTTTGTGGTTATTGGCGACTGATGCCCGATTAGTTCTGATTCCCCGCTGCGTACGCTGTCGCGTGTGCACGAGGACCAACCTCCGGGGTTAGGGCGGTCCGAGCATCGGACAGGAACCCTGCCTTCAGGCCGATCAGGCCTGGCGAGGAGTGGCTGGAAACATGAGCGAGCGACGGCGAAGGACGCCCAACCCGGGCGGTGACGGGCAGCAGCCCCCGGGAGGCGGAGGCCGTCGGGGCGGCCCCGGGCCCGACGAGCTGGCCTCGGACGGCATCGGCCGCCGACGCCCGCCCGGCGTCCGGGAGACCGCCCAACAGCCCCGGATGGGCCGTGCCGAGATGCGCAAGGCCGCGCAGAAGAAGGGCAAGGGCGGTGGCGGCCGGCGCGGTGGCGCCGGCGCTTCCGCCGCGGCGGCCGCCGACCCGGGCAAGAAGCGCTTCATCGACTACCCGCGCTGGGGCAAGACCGGCGTCCGGCGCTGGCTGCCGTCCTGGAAGCAGGTGCTGAGCGTCTTCCTGCTGTTCTTCGCCGCCGGCGTGGCGGGCGTGTTCTACCTGTACCAGACCACCACCGTCCCGGAGCTCAAGGACCTGGTGAAGGACCAGAACACCATCTACTACTGGGCCGACGGTTCGGAGATGACCCGCAAGGGCGAGACCAACCGGCAGATCGTCGAGCTCAACGACATCAACCCGACCCTGCAGAACGCCGTCATCTCGGCCGAGAACGAGACCTTCCGCACCGACAGCGGCATCGACCCCAAGGGCATGCTGCGCGCCGTGTACAACATGGCGAAGGGCGGCGAGACCCAGGGCGCCTCGACGATCACCCAGCAGTACGTGAAGAACGCCTACCTCAGCCAGGAACAGACCATCAGCCGCAAGATGAAGGAATTCTTCATCACGCTGAAGATCAACCAGCAGAAGTCCAAGGACGACATCCTCAAGGGCTACCTCAACACCAGCTGGTTCGGCCGCAACGCCAACGGGGCCCAGGCCGCCGCCCAGGCCTACTACGGGGTCAACGCCAAGGACCTGAACCTCTGCCAGAGCGCCATGCTGGCCGGCCTGCTGAAGGGTGCGAACTACTACGACCCCTCCAAGCCGGCCAACCACGACCGCGCCGTGGAGCGGTGGAAGTGGATCCTGGACCGGATGGTGACCACCCACAACGCCACTCCGGAGGAGCGGGCGAAGTGCACCACCTTCCCCGAGCCGATCCCGCTGAAGCCCAGCTCCAACATGAACGGTGAGATCAGCTACCTGGTCGACACCGCCAACCAGTACGTGATGGCCACCGACAAGTCGGTCACCCAGCAGATGATCGACAAGGGTGGTCTGAAGATCTACACCACCTTCGAGAAGGACAAGGTCGACGCCCTGAAGAAGGCCGTCGACGACGTCAAGGCCGAGAACCTCGACCCGCAGAAGCGCCCCAACAACGACACCTTCGTCCAGTTCGGCGCCGCCAGCATCCGCCCCGGTGACGGTGCGATGGTGGCGATCTACGGCGGCGACGGCGTGGAGAACAACCACTTCGACAACAACGCCAACGCCACCGGTGTCCAGGTCGGCTCGACCTTCAAGCCCTTCGTGCTCGCCACCGCGATGCAGGTGGGCGTGCAGACCGCGAAGGACAGCGACGGCAAGCCGAAGCGGATCAACGCCGACAGCCGCTACCTCGCCGACGACATGTCCGAGATCCGCAAGCCGGACGGCTCACTGGTGATCGGAGACGACGGCAAGCCCTACCGGCAGAAGAACGAGGACTCCGGCAAGCGCGGCTACGTCTCGCTGCGGCAGGCCATGCAGTGGTCGTACAACGTGCCCTTCGTCCAGCTCAACCAGGACGTCGGCGGTCCGGCCGTGGCCGACATGGCCGTGCAGATGGGCATCAAGCGGGACAGCCTGGCCGACCCGAAGACCGCGACCTTCCCGCTCGGCACCTCCACCATCAGCCCGATCCGGATGGCCACCGGCTACGGCACCCTGGCCGCCAGCGGCAAGGAGGCCGAGCCCTACTCGGTCACCAAGGTCGAGGTGGACGGCAAGGAGCGCCCGGGCTTCGGCAAGAAGGACGTCAAGGTGGCGCTGGAGCCGGCCGTCGCCGACAACGTCACCGACGTGCTGGTGAACGTGGCCAAGAACGGTACCGGTACGAAGACCAACAGCCTGGGCCGCCCGGTGGCCGGCAAGACCGGTACCACCGACCAGAACAAGTCGGCCTGGTGGGTCGGCTACACCCCGCAGCTGGTCACCAGCGTCGCGATGTGGCGCGAGGACCCGAGCAAGCACGACCGGGAGTCCCTCAACGGCACCGGCGGCAAGGAGTCCATCCACGGTGGTGACATCCCCACCGACATCTTCACCCGCTACATGAAGGCCGCCCTGGCCAACGAGAAGAAGGTGGACTTCCCGACCCCGCAGCCGGTCGGCACCGAGGTGGACTCCTCCGGTGCGCCGTCCACGGCCACCGCGACGCCCACCCAGACCGCGACCGAGGCCCCGTCGCCCCCGGCGCAGACCCAGGCGCCGGTCCAGCAGCCGACCCAGCAGCCGACCCAGCCCGCCCCGGGCGGGGGTTGCGTGCCGGGCGTGGACTGCCAGACGACCCCGCCGGCGAGCCCCACCCACAGGCCGACGCCGTCGGGCTCCAGCTGCACCCTCATCTTCTGCCCGTCGACGCCACCGCCCGGTGGCAGCGGTGGCAACGGTGGTGGCGGTGGCAAGCCGACCCCGACCAGCACCGGCGCCACTCCGGGCGCCGGAGCGGCCGGGCAGTAGCGAGACACCCGGAACGGCGGTGGCGGTCCTCCTCGGAGGGCCGCCACCGCCGTTTTCGTCACGATTCGCCGCGCGCGCCCCCACCCGTACCGCCGGACCGCCGCGGGGTCCTCCTCGTCCCGGTGCGGCGGGTGCGGCAGGATGTCCGGCATGACGTCGAGCGATCGTGACGAAGCCGTCGGCCGGTACGGGCCCGACGGCGCCGCAGGGCCCCTCCCGGCAGCCGTCGCCACGGCCGTGCCCCCGGTCGACACCGTGGTCGTCCCGGCCGACGAGGACCGGGTGGCGGCGGCCGGCAGCGAGGTGATCGGCGGTCCGCCCGGGCGCCGGGCGCTGCTCGGCGTCTCCTGGTGGATCCCGGTGCGCGTCCTGGCGCTGGCGGTGATCGTGGTCTCGGCGCTCGGCATGGTGCACAACCTGCCCTGCTACGACCAGGCCTGGTTCCAGCCGGGCTCGCCGCAGTACATCCACGCCTGCTACAGCGACATCCCGCACCTGTTCTCCGGCCGCGGCTTCGCGGCCGGGCTGCACCCGTACGTGGACCGGATCCCGGGCACCACGGGGGACCTCCAGTACCTGGAGTACCCGGTGCTGACCGGCCTGTTCATGCAGGTCGCGGCCTGGCTGACGCCCGGCGGCGGCACCGAGCAGGCCCAGGAGCAGTGGTTCTGGGCGATCAACGCCGGACTGCTGATGGCCTGCGCCGTGATCGCCGTGGTCGCGCTCTCGCGCACCCACCGCCGGCGCCCCTGGGACGCGATGCTGTTCGCGCTCTCGCCGGTCCTGCTGCTCAACGGCACGGTCAACTGGGACCTCCTCGCGGTCGCCCTGGCCGCCGTGGCGATGGCCTGGTGGGCCGGCTCCCGGCCGGGCTGGGCGGGCGTCTTCATCGGCCTGGCCACCGCGGCCAAGCTCTACCCGCTGCTGCTGATCGGCCCGCTGCTGGTGCTCTGCTGGCGGGCCGGGAAGTGGCGCGAGTTCCGGGTGATGCTCGGCGGCGCGGTCGGCTCCTGGCTGCTGGTCAACCTGCCGATCATGCTGGCCAACTGGCAGGGCTGGTCGACCTTCTACGTCTTCAGCAAGCACCGCGGCGAGGACTACGGCTCGTTCTGGCTGATCCTGATGCAGAACCGCGGGGTGGGGCTGGCCGACCTCGACCTCTACATCGCGGTGCTGATGGTGCTGGGCTGTGCGGCCATAGCGTGGCTCGGCCTCTCAGCGCCCCGCCGGCCGCGGTTGGCGCAGCTGGCCTTCCTGGTGGTCGCACTGTTCGTGCTGGTCAACAAGGTGTACTCGCCGCAGTACGCGCTCTGGCTGCTGCCGCTCGCGGCGCTGGCCCGGCCGCGCTGGCGGGACCTGCTGATCTGGCAGGCCTGCGAGGTGCTCTACACCCTGGGCATCTGGTCCCACCTGGGCTTCGTCACCGGGCCCAAGCAGCACGGGATCGGCGAGCCCTGGTACCACTTCGCGATCGTGCTGCACCTGCTCGGCACGCTCTACCTGGTCGCGCTGGTGGTCCGGGACGCCCTCCACCCGGAGCGCGACCCGGTCCGCTGGGACGGCACCGACGACCCCTCCGGCGGGGTGCTCGACCACGCCCCGGACGTGGTCACCCTGGGCGCCGCCCGGCGGCTGCACGAGGAGGAGAGCTACGCCGGATACGCGCCGGCCGGCCCCTTCGACCAGTGGCTGGAGGAGCCACCGGCGACGGAGCCGGCCGAGAAGTAGCCGTGCGGCTCAGCGATCCACCACGCGGTCGAAGTGGGTGGTGGTGTGCCGGACCTGGAGGCCCAGCTCCTCGCCGATCGCGGGGGGCGCGGTCTCCCCGTCCAGGAACAGCAGCGAGACCTGCATGTGCGGCGGCTCGGCGAACCAGAGCTGCTTGCCCGCCCAGTGGAACGGCGACTTGGTCTTGTTGACGGTCGCCAGGCCGGCCCGGGCGATGCCCTTGGCGCGCGCGCCCATGCTGGCCACGTACTTGGGGGCCTCCAGGCCGATGCCGTGCGCGGTGCCGCCGGCCGCCACCAGGATGTGGCCGTCGGCGGACGCCGGGTGCTGGCGGTAGCCGTAGCGTTCGCCCTTCTTCACCGGGGTGACGTCCAGCACCGTGGCCCGGACCTCCAGCGCGCCGTGGTCGCCCAGCCAGAGCCGGGTGCCGATCCGGGCCCGGAAGACGGTGTCCGGGTAGCGCTGGGCCAGCTGGTCCATGCCGGCCGCGCCCAGGTGGCTGACGAAGACGGTGTGCACCGGGATGCCGGCCGCCTTCGCGGTGTCCACCCAGTACATGACCTCCTCGACCGGGCTGGAGCCGTCCGGCCGGTCCATCGGCAGGTGCAGGGCGAGGCCCTCGAAGGACACGCCGTCCAGCTCGGCGGCGACGGTGCGCAGGTCGGCCGCGCTCACGCCGTGCCGACGCATGGTGGTCATGCACTCCAGCACCACCCGGGCGCCGTGCAGCGAGCGCAGCGCGTCAACGCGGGCGACCGTCCGGATCACCCGGGCGTGTGGCAGCGGGAGCACCTCCTCGCCGACCCGGTAGGGGGTGAGCACCAGCAGCTCGCCGCCGTACCACTCGGCGACGTCGGCCGCCTCGTACGCGGTGCCGACGGCCAGCACCCCGGTGCCGAGCAGGGTCGCCTCCTCGGCCAGCCGGTGGTTGCCCAGGCCGTAGCCGTTCCCCTTGGCGACGGGCACCAGGCCGGGGAACTCGGCCAGGACGGAGCGCTGGTGGGTGCGCCAGCGTTCGGTGTCGAGGTAGAGCGACAGCGTCATCGGGGCAGCCTCCTCAGCGGCGGGACATGTAGAGGTCGAGGGCCTTGTGCAGGAGCTTGTTCAGCGGGAAGTCCCACTCGCCGAGGTACTCGGCCGCCTGGCCGCCGGTGCCGACCTTGAACTGGATCAGGCCGAACAGGTGGTCGTTCTCGTCCAGGGTGTCGCTGATGCCGCGCAGGTCGTACACGCCGCCGCCGAGGGCGTAGGCGTCGCGCATCATCCGCCACTGGATCGCGTTCGAGGGCTTGACCTCGCGCTTGTGGTTGGCCGAGGCGCCGTAGGAGTACCAGACGTGCTCGCCGACCACCAGCATCGTGGTCGCGGCCAGCGGCTCGCCCTCGTGGTAGGCGATGTAGAGCCGCATCCGGTTCTGGTCCTCGGCGGTGAGGGCCTGCCACATCCGCTGGAAGTAGGACAGCGGGCGCGGGGTGAACTTGTCGCGCTCGGCGGTGACCAGGTAGAGCTGGTGGAAGATCGGCAGCTCGTCGTAGCCGCCCTGGTACACCTCGACGCCGCTCTTCTCGGCCTTCTTGATGTTGCGGCGCCAGAGCTGGTTGAAGTTCTTGTGGATGTCGTCCAGCGAGCGGTTGGCCAGCGGCACCTGGAAGACGTAGCGCGGCTGGACGTCGCCGAAGCCGGCGCCGCCGTCCTCGCCCTGCAGCCAGCCGGCCTTGCGCAGCCGGTCCGCGACCTCGAAGGCGCGCGCCTCGTACCAGTCGGCCTCGATGTCGCGCAGGCGCTTGGCCTGCTTGCCGGCGATGGCCTCCTTGATGGTGGGGGCGTTCCAGCGGCGGATGACGATCGGCGGGCCCATCTTCACCGAGAAGGCGCCCTGCGACTTCAGGTGCGCCAGCATCGGGGAGAGCCAGCGGTCCAGGTCCCGGTCGAACCAGTCGATCACCGGGCCCTCGGGCAGGTAGGCCAGGTAGCGCTTGACCTTCGGCAGCTGGCGGTACAGCACCAGACCGGCACCGACGAGCTGGTCGGCGTCGTCGAACCAGCCGATCGACTCCGAACGCCACTCGGCCTTCACGTCGCCCCAGGACGGCACCTGCATGTGGCTGGCCGAGGCGCGGCTCCTGATGAAGGCGAGGTGCTCCTCGCGGGTGATCGTCCTCAGGCGCAGGCTCATTGCTCGGTGCTCCTCGTCGGTCGGGCTGCGGTGGGCCCCAGGTTCTCGGGCTGACCTTATCGTCCGGGGCCCGGGCGCCCGCCGGTGCGGGCACGACGGCGCCCCCGTCGGGTACCTGTCCCTTCCAGATACGCGACGGGGGCGCCGGGGGTTCCTGGGCCGGGTGCTCAGCCCCAGAGGCCGCCCCGGGCGATGCCGAGGTAGAAGCCGATCGCGGAGGCGCCGAGCGTGATCATCAGGACGAAGCGTTCGGCGGTGGTGACCGAGACGAACATGCCCCACAGGCCCGTGACGATCCCGGCCAGGCCGGTCCACGAGCTCAGCAGGTGCAGGTTGTGGAAGAACGAGGTGGTGAAGGCGATCACGCCCAGCACGGCCGTCAGGGCCACCAGGGTGTTCTCGCGGGGGTGCGGGTGGCCGTCGGTGTTCAGCGTGAGGGCGGGCATGCGGTGGACGGACTGGGCCATGAGTCCCACCTCCTGGCGTGGAGACGAACGGGCAGGAATCCCGTTCCGTCCAGATTGCGGCGGTTGGGTCCGTCTCACAACCCCTATGCGTTTTGTTCGGCCGTCCGGGTGCAGGTAGGCTGTGCCGTCTGCACTGGTGTAGTTGTGCCCCCTTGCGCCCTCTTACGGGTGACACCCTCTTCCGGGTGGGCGGGGCCCGATTGTCGGACCCGGCCGCTACGGTGGGCCGGAGTCGTCACCGCACCGGTGCCGACGCTACGCACAACCCTCCTGCCACGGAGAGACCGTGGCCGCTGAGTCCAAAGGAGGTGGGTTACTCATGCGTCACTACGAGCTGATGGTCATCCTCGACCCGTCGGTCGAGGAGCGCGCTGTCTCCCCCCTGATCGAGTCCTTCCTGGCCGTCGTCCGCAACGCCGGCGGCAAGGTCGAGAAGGTCGACACCTGGGGTCGCCGCCGTCTGGCTTACGAGATCAACAAGCAGTCCGAGGGCATCTACTCGGTCATCGACCTCAAGGCCACGCCTGAGGTCGTCAAGGAGCTCGACCGCCAGCTTGGCCTGAGCGAGTCGGTTCTCCGGACCAAGGTCCTGCGCCCGGACACCCACTGAGCCACCTCTGAGGCCTTCGGGTCTCGGGTAGCTCGCGTCCGCTGTTTCACGTGAAACAGCGGTGAACGGACATCTTCCCGAGAGGTCATCACCACCATGGCAGGCGAGACCGTCATCACCCTCGTCGGCAATCTCGTCGACGACCCCGAGCTGCGCTTCACCCCGTCGGGTGCGGCGGTCGCGAAGTTCCGCATCGCGTCCACCCCCCGCACCTTCGACCGTCAGACGAACGAGTGGAAGGACGGCGAGAGCCTCTTCCTCACGTGCAACGTCTGGCGTCAGCCGGCGGAGAACGTGGCCGAGTCGCTGCAGCGCGGCATGCGCGTCATCGTGCAGGGCCGACTGCGCCAGCGGTCTTACGAGACCAAGGAAGGCGAGAAGCGGACGGTCTTCGAGGTCGAGGTCGACGAGGTCGGCCCGAGCCTGCGCTCGGCGACCGCGAAGGTCACCCGGGCCAACCGGTCCGGTGGCCCCGGCGGCCCCGGGGGCGGCTTCGGCGGCCAGCAGGGCGGCGGCGGCCAGGGCGGTTGGGGCGGCGGCAACGGTGGCGGCCAGCAGGGCGGCGGCAGCTGGGGTGGAAACTCCGGCGGCGGCCAGTCCGGCCCCTCCGACGACCCGTGGGCGTCCAGCGCTCCGTCCGGTGGAAACCAGGGCGGCGGCGGCTGGGGCGGCGCCCCGTCCGGTGGCGGCTTCTCGGAAGAGCCCCCGTTCTAAAGAGCTGACAGATTTCGTGCGGCCCGGCCGCAGGCGTCCCCGGACGCCGGCCGGGCCGTGAACCCCAAATGGAGCACACCATGGCGAAGCCGCCTGCTCGCAAGCCGAAGAAGAAGGTTTGCGTCTTCTGCAAGGACAAGGTCAACTACGTTGACTACAAGGACACGAACCTGCTGCGGAAGTACATCTCCGACCGCGGAAAGATCCGTGCCCGCCGGGTCACCGGCAACTGCACCCAGCACCAGCGTGACGTCGCCACGGCCGTGAAGAACAGCCGTGAGATGGCGCTGCTGCCCTACACCAGCACCGCGCGCTAAGAGAGGGTGACCGAGTAATGAAGATCATCCTCACGCACGAGGTCCCGGGTCTCGGCTCCGCCGGCGAGGTCGTCGAGGTCAAGGACGGCTACGCCCGCAACTTCCTGGTCCCGCGTGGCTTCGCCATCCGCTGGACCAAGGGTGGCCAGAAGGACGTCGACGCTATCCGTCGCGCCCGCAAGATCCACGCGATCCAGACCCTCGACGCCGCCAACGACGTCAAGGGCAAGCTCGAGGGCGTCCAGGTCAAGCTGGCCGTTCGCTCGGGCGAGGCCGGCCGTCTGTTCGGCTCGGTGACCCAGGCCGACGTCGTCGAGGCCATCAAGGCCGCCGGCGGTCCGGCTGTGGACAAGCGCGCCGTCGCGATCGGCTCGCCGATCAAGACCGTGGGCACCCACAAGGTCTCGGTCAAGCTGCACTCGGACGTCGTGGCCAACCTCGACGTCGCCGTCGTGGCTGCCTGAGTTCCGTAGCAGTGGCCTGAGGGCCGGACTCCCCGCTCGGGGAGTCCGGCCCTCGGTCGTTCCGGTCAGCTCCGGACGGCCCCGGTGACCAGCCAGCGTCCGCCGCGGGCGCGGGCGACCAGGAAGACCGCGCGGACCAGCATGAACAGGTTCATCGCCCACCACAGCCCGGCCAGCCCGGTGCCGGTGGCGGGCACCGCGAGGGCCGCCGGGGTGAACACCGCCAGGGTGGCCAGCGCCGCCCGGGCGAGGTACGGGCCGTCCCCGGCGCCCATCAGCACGCCGTCCAGCACGAAGACCAGGCCGGCCACCGGCTGGCTGAGCGCGAGCAGCAGCAGCGCCGTGTGCAGCTGCCCCTGGACCACCGGGTCGGGCGTGAACAGCGGGACGTACAGCGGGCGGGCGAGCACCACCAGCAGGCCGAGCACCACCCCGGAGCCCAGCCCCCACTCGACCATCCGCCGGGTGGCCGCCCGGGCGCCCGGGACGTCCGAGGCACCCAGGTAGCGGCCGATGATGGCCTGCCCGGCGATCGCGATGGCGTCCAGCGCGAAGGCCAGGAAGCTGAACAGCGTCATGGCGATCTGGTGCGCGGCCACCTGGTCGTCGCCGAGCCGGGCGGCCACCGCGGTGGCGATCATCAGCACCGCGCGCAGGCTGACCGTGCGCACCAGCAGCGGACCGCCCGCCCTGGCCCCGGCCCGGATGCCGGCTGCGTCCGGCCGCAGCGAGGCCCGCTCCCGGCGGGCGCCGCGGACCACCACGACCAGGTAGACGGCGGCCATCCCGGTCTGGGTCAGCACGGTGCCCCAGGCGGAGCCGGCCACCCCCAGGCCGGCGCCGTACACCAGGCCGGCGTTCAGGCCGATGTTGGCGGTGAAGCCCGCCACCGCCACCACCAGCGGCGTGCGGGTGTCCTGGAGGCCGCGCAGCACGCCGGTGGCGGCCAGCACCAGGAGCATCGCCGGGATGCCCAGCGAGCTGATCCGCAGGTACGTCACGGCGTACGGCGCCGCGGTCGGCGAGGCGCCCAGCAGCTCGGCCGCCCAGGGGGCCAGCAGCAGGGTGAGCAGCACCACCGGGACGGCCAGGCCGAGCGCCAGCCAGAGGCCGTCGACGCCCTGCTGGACGGCGCCCCGGCGGTCCCCGGCGCCTATTCGGCGGGCCACCGCGGCGGTGGTGGCGTAGGCGAGGAAGACGAACACCCCGGTGGCCGTGGTGAGGGCGGCGGAGGCGACGCCGACTCCGGCGAGCTGGGGGGTGCCGAGGTGGCCGACGATCGCGGAGTCGGCCAGCAGGAACAGTGGCTCGGCGACCAGGGCGCCGAAGGCGGGCACCGCCAGGGCGAGGATCTCCCGGTCGTGGCTGCGTCGGTCGCGGCTGCGTCCGGAGGGCTCGGTGGGGGCGGTGCTCATGCGCTCCAGGGTACTCATCCACAGGTAATAGGCCAATGGCCTATTCAGTCATTACTGGAAACTGTGAGCGGCGAGCTCCGTCCGGTCCGTGGTCATGGCCGTTCGGCGGTGTGTGAAGAATTTCTCATGCACAGGCCCCGGAAGAGGTAAACGCAGGTCAGCAGGTTGACGGTGGACCGATCGTCCGGTTATCCACAGGAGCTTCCACAGGGGTGTCCACAGCTTTGCGGCAGTTCTCCACAGTCGAGGGCCACTCGTCCACACCCCCTGTGGATAACCGCCTTGGCGCGAGGGCGTCCGGCGCCTTAGCGTGGGCCCTCCGCCCGACACTCTCACCCACCCCGGCGTCCGATTTGTCGGTGCCGTGGCGTACAAAAGGAGCGGCTCCGCTCCACCCAGCCACCGGCAAGCCCGCTCCAACTTCGCACCACTCGCTGATCGGGGAACACGCGTGACCGGCCCCCAGTACGACCACCACGACGCCCCGCCGCCGCCGGAGGAGGACTGGCAGAACGCCGAGGATCCCTTCCCGGCCGGCGCCTTCGACGACGCCCCCTTCCCGGACGGCCCCGGCGACCGGCTGCCGGTCTCCCGCAACCGCGGCGGCCAGGGCGGTGGCGGCCAGGGCAACGGCCAGGGTGGCGGCCGCGGCGAGGGCTTCCGCAAGGGCGGCTTCGGGAAGAACGGCAAGGGCCGGGACGACCGGGACCGCCGGGACGACGACGGCCAGGGCGGGGTCGACGGCTTCGAGCGCGTCCCCCCGCAGGACCTCGCCGCCGAGCAGTCCGTGCTGGGCGGCATGCTGCTGTCCAAGGACGCCATCGCCGACGTGGTCGAGGTGCTCAAGCCGGCCGACTACTACCGGCCCGCGCACGAGATGATCCACGGCGCGATCCTCGACCTCTACGCCCGCGGCGAGCCGGCCGACCCGATCACCGTGGCCGGCGAACTCACCAAGCGCGGCGAGCTGCAGCGCGTCGGCGGCGCCTCCTACCTGCACACCCTGGTCAACTCCGTCCCGACCGCGGCCAACGCCGAGTACTACGCCCAGATCGTCGCCGAACGCGGGGTGCTGCGCCGCCTGGTCGAGGCCGGCACCCGGATCGCCGGCATGGGCTACGCGGCCGAGGGCGACGTGGACGAGATCGTCAACGCCGCCCAGGCGGAGATCTACGCCGTCACCGAGCAGCGCACCAACGAGGACTACGCGCCGCTCGCCGACATCATGGAGGGCGCCCTCGACGAGATCGAGGCGATCGGCTCCCGCAACGGCCAGATGTCCGGCGTGCCGACCGGCTTCGCCGACTTCGACGCGCTCACCAACGGGCTGCACCCCGGTCAGATGATCGTCATCGCGGCCCGCCCCGCCATGGGTAAGTCCACCCTCGCGCTGGACTTCGCCCGCGCCTGCTCGATCCACCACAAGCTGCCGAGCGTGATCTTCTCGCTCGAAATGGGCCGCAACGAGATCGCCATGCGCCTGCTCTCCGCCGAGGCCCGGGTCGCGCTGCACCACATGCGCTCCGGGAACATGACGGACGACGACTGGACCAGGGTCGCCCGCCGGATGCCCGACGTCAGCGAGGCACCGCTGTTCATCGACGACTCGCCGAACCTGTCGATGATGGAGATCCGGGCCAAGTGCCGCCGACTCAAGCAGCGCAACGACATCAAGCTGATCGTGATCGACTACCTCCAGCTGATGCAGTCCGGCGGCTCCCGCCGGGCCGAGAACCGCCAGCAGGAGGTCTCGGACATGTCCCGGAACCTCAAGCTGCTGGCCAAGGAGCTGGAAGTCCCGGTCATCGCGCTGTCCCAGCTGAACCGTGGTCCCGAACAGCGCACCGACAAGCGGCCGATGGTCTCCGACCTGCGCGAGTCCGGCTCGATCGAGCAGGACGCCGACATGGTCATCCTGCTGCACCGCGAGGACGCGTACGAGAAGGAGTCCCCGCGCGCGGGCGAGGCCGACCTGATCGTCGCCAAGCACCGTAACGGCCCGACCGCCACCATCACGGTGGCCTTCCAGGGCCACTACTCGCGCTTCGTCGACATGACCCGGGACTGACGGTCCCGGCCGCCCCGGGCGGGGCGGCCGGTCGGTGGTCAGAACCAGCTCAGGCAGTGCGGCGGGCGCTCGGCGCGGAACAGGGCGTCGGCGAGGGCGGCCGCCTCCGGGTGGTGGGCCCGGACGAGCCCGGCCCGGACGAGCGTGCTCGGGGCGGTGCCGCCGAGGTAGACGGCCCCGAGGTCCCGGACGTCCAGCGACAGGTCGGGCTCCCGGTCGGTGGGGGCGCACTCGGCCTCGCCGCCGCGGACGGTCAGCAGATGGCGGGCGCGCTCGCCGAGGAACGGGTCCCGGACGTCCAGGACCAGCTCGCCGTCGGTGAGCCAGCCGCGCGCGGTCAACGCGCCCGGGACGTCCAGCAGGCGGACCCAGAGCCAGTCGGTGCTGTTGCCCAGCTGGCCGGCGCTGTAGTCCGCGAGCTGCCAGCGCACCGGGTGCTCGGACGGCACGTGCTTGAACACGACCTCGGAGACCAGGTCGTGTCCGAGCAGGACCCTGGTCAGGGCCGAGGTGACGGCGTCGTCGGCGGCGATGATCTCGTCGACCTTCAGACTGTCCCCGTCGAGCGCGTAGCTGGCGTACCCGTCCGGAACGCCGTCGGCGTCCCGGTGGACGGCGATGTAGCGCGGCGTCGCCGCGATCGGGGGCTGCCCCGCGCGCAGGGCCCACCAGCGGTGCGGCCGGGACAGCGCGCCGGGCTGGGCCAGGCGGTACCGGTCGTAGACCCGCTCCAGGAGGTCCCCGCAGTCGGCGCGCCGCAGCACCTCGACCGAGCCGGTGTCCGCGTCGCCGGCCCGCGGTGCGGCGAGGGCGGCCCGGTGGCGCGGCACCGTCAGCCGGTTCGTGTACGTCGCCGGGCCGTAGCCGAACCTGCCGTAGATCGTGGCCTCGGAGGCCAGCAGCACGGAGAGCAACTCCCCGCGGGCCCGCAGGTCGGCGAGCTGGCGCCGCATCATCGCGGTCAGCACGCCCTGCCGGCGGTGGGTCGGCAGCACGCCGACGTTGCTCACCCCGGAGACCGGGGTCACCGCCCCGCCGGGCAGGGTGAGCTCGAAGGAGTACGCGCCGGCGGTGCCGACCGGCCGGCCCTCGGGCGTCACGGCGAGCAGGCCGCGGTCCGGTTCGACCGCCGACCACCAGAGCCCGCCGCCGTCCTCGGCCGGGGTCTCCGGGAAGCGGCCGAACGCGGCGTGGAGCGTGTCGACGAAGACGCCGAGGTCCTGGTCGGTCGTGGATCGGATGTCCATGGCTGCGCTGCCTCCCCTGGGTGCGGCCCCACCGGTCGGGGCGCTCGCGACAGTCCAGCGGCGGTACGGGACGCGGTCAACCGAGATTCGGGCCCGCGACGGTCCGCGACGGCCCGCGGTGGTCCGTGACGGCCCGCGACGGCCCGCGGTGGTCCGTGACGGCCCGCCCGGTGACGGCGCCGGAGGCGGGGGCGTGACGCAGATGGACTACTGTCCCTGCGGTGAAGACGATACGACTGCCGGTCGCCCGTAAGTCCGGGGGAAGCACGCAGGCCCGGGCGGGCGGTGCGGCCGCCCGGCTCGGCTGGCTCGACGCGCTGCGCGGCGTGGCCGCCCTCGTGGTCGCCCTGCACCACTTCGACGTCCTGAAGCTGCTGCCGGACCGGCTGGCCGCCTTCATCTGGTGGCACGGGGATCTCGGCCTGTACGGCGTGATGCTGTTCTTCCTGGTCAGCGGCTACATCATCCCCGCCTCGCTGGAACGCCGGGGGAACGTCCGGGCGTTCTGGATCGGCCGGTTCTTCCGGCTCTGGCCACCGGTGATCATCGGCATCGCGGTGGCGCTGGCCATCATCCCCAAGGGTGACGGCTCGGTCGCGCTCTTCGCCACCGGTCACAACTTCGTGGCCGTGGCCGCCAACACGACCATGCTGCAGGACTTCATGGGCGTCTGGAACGGCCTGGGCGTCATGTGGACGCTGAGCTACGAGATGGCCTTCTACTACATGGTCACCGCGCTCTTCGCGGTCGGCCAGCACCGTCGCAGCGCCCCGATCGCGGTGGCCTTCGCCGCTGTGGCGGTGATCTTCGGGACCTCCATCGCGTCCCACACCATGACCGTCGACGCCGCCTCGACCCACAACCTGGTCTGGGGCGTGGTGCTGATCGTGCTGTTCGCCTTCGCCTGCGTGCTGAGCGGCCGGGCGAACCTGACCCGGATCGGGGCGATCACGCTCGGCGTGCTGGCCTTCGTGCTGATGTACAACAACAGCCGCGCCCCGATGTTCGAGACCCTGATGATCTTCGCGACGATGTTCGCCGGCACCACGGTCTACCGCGCCGAGCGCGGCCAGATCGACCGCCTGCAGGCCGTCCTCTGCTGCGGCTTCGTGATGGCCGCGGGTGTGGCCGTCGCGTTCTTCTACAACCACAGCGGCATGGAGAACAACACCTGGACGGCCGGGCCGCGGGCCTTCGTCGGCTCCTACCTCGGCGCCTGGCTGACCTTCGGGATCGGCTTCGCACTGCGCAAGCGCCGCTTCCCGAAGCCGCTGACCTGGCTCGGTGGGATCAGCTTCTCGCTCTACCTGTTGCACGTCCCGGTGCTGCACACCCTGCACTACCTGCTGGACGTGCCCAAGGTGCCGCCGACGACCGGCGGCAAGGTGCTGTGGACGGTCGAGTACCTCGCCGTGATCATGATCGCGAGCTGGGTGATGTACAAGCTGGTGGAACTCCCGGTGCAGAAGGTGGGCCGCAAGGTGGGCAAGTGGGTCGACCGCCGCTGGCCCGGCGGCGAGCTGCCGCCGCTCGCCTTCGCGGTGCCGGCTGGCGCCGCCGCGAGCGCCCCGGTCGCGGTCTCGGCTCCTGCTTCGACCTCGGCTTCGACCTCTGCTTCGGATTCGGTCGGGGAGACGGTGTCGGCAGGGGCCGGATCCCCGGGCCGCTGACCGGCCGAGCAGCACGAAGGGCTCGCCCCCACCGGGGCGAGCCCTTCGCCGTACCCGCCCCTCCGGGCGGGCTCAGACCGTGACGGTGGCGCGGAAGAGCGTGCCGGCGGTGCCGGCGAGCCGGGTCGGGGTGCCGGTGGCCGGGAGGAAGGCGGACTGGCCGCGGGCGAGGTCCAGCACGGTGCCGTCGGCGGCGGTGAGCCGTACGGCTCCCTCGGTGCAGAGCAGGATCTGCGGGGTGCGGCCGTCGATCTCGCGCTCGACGCCGGCCAGCTCGAAGCGGGAGAGCCGGAACTCGTCGATCGGGACGGGGTAGAGCTGCTCGCCGGGGGTGGTCCCGACCGGAACGGGGTGCACCACCTCGGGCGCGCAGGGCTCGAAGAGCACCACCTTGAGCAGTTCCGGCACGTCGATGTGCTTGGGGGTGAGGCCGGCCCGCAGCACGTTGTCCGAGTTGGCCTGGAGCTCCACGCAGACCCCGGACAGGTAGGCGTGCGGCACCCCGGCGCCCAGGTAGAGCGCCTCGCCGGCCCGCAGCCGGACGTGGTTGAGCAGCATGCCGGCGAGCACGCCGCGGTCGTCCGGGAAGTCCTTGGCGATCCTGGCGTACGGGGCGTGCTCGCCGTCCGGGTCCGTCCCGGCCAGCGCGGCGACGGTGTCCCGGACGGTCCGCCCGGCCGTCTCGTCGTCCATGGTGAGCAGGGCGGCCAGGGCGTCGCGCAGGGCCCGGGCCTCGGCCTCGGGGCCGCCGGGGGCCTCGACCGACAGCAGTGCGATCACCGGGTCCAGTCCGGGCACCCCGAGGGCGGCCATCAGCGCGGCCGCCGCGGCGGGCCGGCGGAAGCCGCACAGGCCCTCGAACTCACCCAGCGCGCAGACCATTTCGGGTTTGTGGTTGGCGTCGCGGTAGCTGCGCCCGGGGGCGTCCAGCGGGATGCCGAGGGCGTTCTCGGCGGCGAAGCCGGCCCGGGCCTGGTCCAGCGTGGGGTGGGCCTGGATGGACAGCGGGATGCCCGCGGCGAGCACCTTGAACAGGAACGGCAGGCTCGGACCGAACCGGGCCACGCTCGCCGCGCCGAGCTCGCCCTCGGGGTCGGCCGCGATCAGCTCGTCCAGCCGCCTCGGGCCCTCGCCGCGGTCGGCGCGGGACGGGTCGCCGGGGTGGGCGCCCATCCACAGCTCGGCCTGCGGTTCGCCGGTCGGTTCCTGCCCCAGCAGCTCGGGCAGGGCCGTGAGCGACCCCCAGGCGTACGGGCGGACGGTGTTGACGAGCCTGTCCATGCGCGCGGTCCTACTCCTTCGCTGACGGGGCGGCCCGGGCACGGGCAAGGGCATCGACCCTAGCTGACCTGGGTCGCCCGCGGGGAAACGGCGGCCATCCGGTGGGAGTGCCGTGGTCCGACCGGTGGTTCCCGGGCGCGGTAGTAGGATGCCAGGACGCAGTAGTCTCCGCCCCCCGCAGCATTCTCCACCGTGGTCATCCCGTCGGCGGGCTGTCGGCGGGGCCGCGTTCCAGAGTGCGGGCGACGGTGTTCTGATACTCCCCGCCATCGGCCGAGAGGTTTGTACGTGACCGTGAACCAGCAGAGTTTTGCTGATCTCGGCAGGGTCCTGGTGATCATCCCGACCTACAACGAGGCGGAGAACGTCGAGCGGATCGTCGGCCGGGTCCGGGCCGCGGTGCCCGAGGCCCATGTGCTGGTCGCCGACGACAACAGCCCTGACGGCACCGGTGAGCTGGCCGACAAGCTGGCCACCGAGGACCAGAACGTGCACGTCATGCACCGCAAGGGCAAGGAGGGCCTGGGCGCCGCCTACCTCGCGGGCTTCCGCTGGGGCATCGACAACGGCTACGACGTCCTGGTCGAGATGGACGCGGACGGCTCGCACCAGCCCGAGGAGCTGGACCGGCTGCTGAGCGCGCTGCGCGGCGCCGACCTGGTGCTCGGCTCGCGCTGGGTGCCGGGCGGCCGGGTGGTCAACTGGCCGAAGTCCCGGCTGCTGCTCTCGCGCAGCGGCTCGACCTACTCGCGGCTGATGCTGGGCGTGCCGATCCGGGACGTCACCGGCGGCTACCGGGCCTTCCGTAAGGAGACCCTGCTGGGCCTGGGCATGGACGAGGTGGCCTCGGCCGGGTACTGCTTCCAGGTCGACCTGGCCTGGCGCACGGTGAAGGCGGGCTTCAAGGTCGCCGAGGTGCCGATCACCTTCGTCGAGCGTGAGCTCGGCGCCTCCAAGATGAGCCGCAGCATCGTGGTCGAGGCGCTCTGGCGGGTGACGTCCTGGGGCGTCGCCGACCGGGTGGCCCGGCTGCGCGGTGGTGCCGCGCAGGGCTGAGCAGCTGTACGAAGGGCCCGTCCGCCGTTGTCGGCAGGCGGGCCCTTCGGCGTGTCCGGGTGCGGCCGGGCGGGTCAGCAGCCGCCCTTGAGGGCGTCCTCCGGCAGGTAGCGGTCGGCCCAGACGGCCAGTTCGGTGAGGGCCGGCTTCAGCGCGACCCCGCTCTCGGTGAGCCGGTACCTCACCCGCAGCGGGGGGCCGGGGTCGACCTCGCGGACGACCAGTCCGGCCTCGGTGAGCTCGGTCAGCCGGTCGGAGAGCATCCGCTCGCTGATGCCCGGGACGGAGCGGCGCAGCTCGGAGAAGTGGGCGGGGCCGCCGTTGTTGAGCACGCCCAGCAGCAGACCGGTCCAGCGCTTGCCGAGCAGGGTGAACACCCGGTTGAGGGCCAGCTCGACGTTGAAGCAGCCGCCGTGGCCCTCGGGGGCGCCCGTGTCGACGGAGGTCGGAGCTGCGTCGGGGACTACCTGGGGCTCGGCCATGGCTCCAGCCTACTCGACCCGTCACTAGTGACTATAGAAAAGTAAGCTGCTACGTTAGTTGCAGTTGCAACGGAAACTGCAGCTACTTATTCTCTGGAGGCCCTGCCATGCCCACGCTGCTGCACATCGACTCCTCGGCGCTCACCGACGGCTCCGTCTCCCGCGAGGTCACGGCCGCGTTCCGGGACGCCTGGCAGGCCGAGCACCCCGACGGCACGGTGATCCACCACGACCTCGCCGCCGACCCGCTCCCGCACCTGGAGGCCGCCGGCATCACCGCCGGATACCTCCCGGCCGAGGCCCGCACCGCCGAGCAGGCCGCCGCCTTCGGGCTCCGCGAGCAGCTGATGGTCGAGCTGGAATCCGCCGACGCGGTGCTGATCGGCGCCCCGATGTACAACTTCACGATCCCGTCGACCCTCAAGGCCTGGCTGGACCACGTGATCCTGATGGGCCGCACCGCCGGCGACCGGCCCTCCGCCAAGGGCACCCCGGTGACCGTCGTCGCCTCCCGCGGCGGTTCGTACGGCCCGGGCGCCCCGCGCGAGCCGTACGAGTTCGTCACCACCTACCTGGAGAAGGTGCTGGGCGGCGGGCTCGGGCTGGAGGTCGACTTCATCGTCCCGGAGCTCACCCTCGCGGCGAGCGTCCCGCAGCTGGCCGAGTTCGTCCCGCGGGCCGTCGAGTCCAAGGCGCAGGCGCTGGAGCAGGCCGCCCGCCGGGGCAAGGAACTCGCCGCCCGGGCCGCGGTGTGACCTGCCCCTGAAGGCGCGCCCCGCCGGGCGCGCCTTCCGCGCAATCGGCCGCCGGTGCTCCCATGCTGTAGGGCGCAAGAAGTCCGACCGCCGAACCAGAGGGAGCAGCCCGTGACGTCGTCCCCGCCCGAGGAGAGCGCCGGCGCGGAACGGGCCGACACCGAGCCCGTCGCGGCCGGGGTCGCCGACGACGTCGAGCGCCCGGCCCCTCCGCTGGAGGTCGCCGTCTTCACCGGGCCCGAGTCGGCCTTCTTCACCACCTCCACGCTGATCCTCGGCGAGCGGACCGCGATCCTGGTCGACGCCCAGCTCACCCGCAGCGCCGGGCGCGAACTGGCCGAGTGGGTCGCGGGCAAGGGCCGCCAGCTGCTCGCCATCGTGATCACCCACCAGCACCCGGACCACTACTTCGGCGCCGAGGAGGTGCTGAGGCTCTTCCCGGACGCCCAGCTGCTGGCCGCCCCGGCGGTGGTCGAGGGCATCCGGCGGACCGTCGCGGCCAAGGTCGCCCAGTGGAAGCCGGTCTACGGCGACGACATCCCGGACCACCCGCTGGTCCCCGCCCCGCTGCTGCCGCAGCCGCTGATGCTCGACCGCCAGGTGATCCCGGTGCTGCTGCTCGGCCAGGCCGACTGCGGGGAGTCCACCGTCGTCCACGTGCCCAGCATCCGGACCGTGATCGCCGGGGACTTCGCCTGCAACGGCACCCACGTCTGGACCGCCGACACCACCCCGGCCCAGCGCACCACCTGGGGCCACAACCTCGGCCGGATCGCCGACCTCGGCGTGGACCGGGTCATCGCCGGGCACCGCGCCCCCGAGCAGGGCGACGACGCGGACCGGGTGCTCGCCTTCACCGGGGAGTACCTCGAGGACTTCGACCGGCTGCTGGCCGAGCACCCGGACGACCCGGAGGCGCTGGTCACGGCGATGAACGAGCGGTACGGGGAGCTCACCCTGCCGTCCTTCCTGGAGCTGGGCGCCGCCGCCAACACGGCGCGGGCGACCGCCCCGGCGGCCTCCCCGGCGGCCGAGGCCGAGGCGGAAGCGGAGGACGGGAAGGACGGGAAGGACGGGGCGAGCGAGTAGGGCGGGATACTGGCCGCATGGCGACGCTGTACGACGTGATCGTTCCGGCCGGCGGCTCGGCCCGGCGGCTCGGCGGGGCCGACAAACCCGGCCTGACCGTCGGGGAGACGACCCTGCTGGACCGGGTGCTCGCCGCCTGCGCCGGTGCCCGGACCACCGTCGTGGTCGGCCCCGCCCGGCCGACCGCGCGCCCGGGCGTCCACTGGACCAGGGAGCAGCCGCCCGGCGGCGGGCCGGTCGCCGCCGTCGCGGCCGGGCTCGACCTGGTCACCGCCGACCTCGTGCTGCTGCTCGCCGCGGACCTGCCCTTCCTGGACCGGCGGACGGTGGACCGGCTGGCAGACGCCCTCGACGGGGCCGGGCCGACCGTGGACGCCGCCCTGCTGGTCGACGCGGGCGGCCGCGACCAGCCGCTCGCCGCCGCCTACCGCACCGCCCCGCTGCGCGCCGCGCTCGCCGCCCTCGGCGACCCGGCCGGGCAGCCGCTGCGCCGCCTCGTCGGCGGACTGGCCGGGCTGCGGGTCGCCGACACGGACGACGTCGCGTACGACTGCGACACCTGGGAGGACCTCGAACAGGCCCGGGAGCGGGAGAAGTCCTGACCGGCCCTCACCGGTCCCGGCCCCCGGCCGTGAGGGAATCGACGCGCGCCGCACACGGGACGAACACCTCGGGGAAACCGCCGATCAGGCAGCATGGGCGCATGGAGCGCACGCTGGAAGACTGGATCGCCGAGGTCAAGGCCGACCTGGGCATCGACCTGGACGTGGACGTCCGGGGACTGCTCGACACGGCCCGGGTGGTCGCGCACGGGGTGGCCCGGCCGGCCGCGCCGCTGACCGCCTTCCTGATCGGCTACGCGGCCGCCCGGCAGGGCGGCGGGGCGGAGGCCGTCGCCGAGGCGTCCCGGCGGACCGCGGCGCTCGCCGAGCGGTGGGCCCCGGCCGAGGACGGCCCGGGCGACGACAGCCCGGCCGACGACAGCCCGGGCGAGCCGTGAGCGCGGTCGGGCAGACCACCGTGACCTCCTCCGCCCCCGCCACCGGTCCCGGCGTGCTGAGTTGGCCGCGCGCCCGGGAGGCCGCGCGCCGGGCCGGGCTGCGCCCGCTGCCGGTGATCGGGCGGCCGCTGGCCGAGGCGCTCGGACACGTTCTCGCCGAACCGCTCGGCGCGCTCACCGACCTGCCCGCCTTCGACACCTCCGCGATGGACGGCTGGGCGGTCGCCGGCCCCGGGCCCTGGCGGGTCGCCGGGCAGGTGCTGGCCGGCCGCACCGAGGTGGCGCCGCTGGCCGACGGCAGCGCCGTCGAGATCGCCACCGGCGCCCAACTACCGCCCGGGGCGACCGCCGTACTGCGCCGCGAACACGGCCGGACGGACGGCACGCTGCTGCGCGACCGCGGCCCGCAGCCACTGACCACCGGTCAGGACGTCCGCCCGCGCGGCCAGGAGTGCCGCCGGGGCGAGGAGTTGCTGCCCGCCGGGACGGTGGTCGGGCCCGCCGTGCTCGGTCTGGCCGCCGCCTGTGGCCACGACCGGCTCGCCGTGCGTCGTCGCCCGGTGGTCCAACTGCTCATACTGGGCGACGAGTTGCTCGGCTCCGGGGTCCCCGGCCCGGGGCTGGTCCGGGACGCGCTGGGCCCGCTGCTGCCGCCCTGGCTGCGGGCGGCCGGTGCGGAGGTCGCCGAAGTCCGGTGCGTCCGCGACGACTTCGGGCTGCTCCGGGACGCCCTGCGGCACTCCACCGCCGACGTCGTGGTCACCACCGGCGGAACGGCCGCCGGGCCGGTCGACTTCCTGCACCGGGCGCTCGCCGAAGCCGGCGCCCGACTGCTGGTCGACGGTGTGGCCGTCCGCCCCGGACACCCCATGCTGCTGGCCGAACTCCCCGGTGGGCGCCACCTGGTGGGCCTGCCCGGCAACCCGCTGGCCGCCGTCGCCGGCATGGTCACCCTCGCCCTGCCCCTGCTGCACGCCCGCGGCGGGCGGGGCGCCACCGCGCCCGCGCTCGCCCCGACGGCCGTCCCGCTGCCCGGACACCCGGTGGACACCCGGCTCCAGCCGGTGCGGCGCACCGCCGCGGGGGTCGTCCCGCTGGCCTTCGACGGGCCCGCGATGCTGCGCGGCCTCGCCCGGGCCGAGGCGCTGGCCGTCGTCCCGCCCGGCGGGGCCAGCGCGGGGGAGGCCGTCGAACTGGTGGAGGCGCCGTGAGCGGGCGGAGCGAGGTGGGCGGATGAGCCGGCTGAGGCGCATCTCGGCGCCCGGCACGGAGCCGTGGGCGGACGCCGGGATCGTGCTGCCCGCCCGGCGGACCGCGCCCGCGGTGCGGCAGGTCGGCTCCCGGCTGCTGCTGGCGCTCACCGTGCTGGTCGCCACCTCGGTGATCGTGTACCTCGACCGGGCCGGCTACCACGACAACGCGGGCGGCGAGCTCAGCTTCCTGGACGCGGCCTACTACGCCACCGTGACGCTCTCCACCACCGGCTACGGCGACATCACCCCGTACAGCGACGGCGCCCGGCTCACCAACATCTTCGTGATCACCCCGCTGCGCGTGGTGTTCCTGATCATCCTGGTCGGCACCACGCTGGAGGTGCTCACCGAACGCACCCGTCTGCAATGGCGGTTGAACCGCTGGAGGTCCACCGTGCGCGAGCACACCGTCGTCATCGGCTTCGGGACGAAGGGGCGCAGCGCCGTCGACACCCTGCTCGGGCAGGGGGTGAAGGCGGAGGAGATCGTCGTCGTCGACCCCCAGCGCAAGGTCATCGAACACGCCTCCCAGCACGGTCTGGTCGGGGTGGTCGGCGACGCCACCCGTACCGACACCCTGGTGCGGGCCGCGGTGCCGAGCGCGGCCCGGATCGTGGTCGCCCCGGAACGGGACGACACGGCGGTGCTGATCACCCTGACGGTGCGCCAGTTGAACAAGGGCGCCACCGTGGTCGCCGCCGTACGGGAGGACGAGAACGCCCCGCTGCTGCGGCAGAGCGGTGCCGACGTCGTGGTCACCAGCTCCAGTTCGGCCGGGCGGCTGCTCGGGCTGTCGATGCTCAGCCCGCACGCCGGAGCGGTGATGGAGGACCTGCTCACCTACGGGAACGGGCTGGACGTGGTCGAACGGCCGGTCACCCGGGCTGAGGCCGGGCACAGTCCGCGCGAGTGCGAGGAGTTGGTGCTCGCCGTGGTGCGGGGCCGACGGGTGCTCAACTACACCGAGCCGGAGGCCGCCGTGCTGCAGCTCACCGACCGGGTGATCGTCATCAAGTCGGCCGGGCCTGGCGGGGCCTGAACCCCGGACCGCCGTACGGCGAAGTAGGTTCGGGGCATGCATGCGATGACGATTCCCGTACCCGGCGGCCCCGAGGCACTGGTGTGGGCCGAGGTCCCCGATCCGGTGCCCGGCGAGGGCGAGGTCCTGGTCGAGGTGGCGGCCACCGCCGTCAACCGCGCGGACCTGCTCCAGCGGCAGGGCTTCTACAACCCGCCGCCCGGCGCCTCGCCCTACCCCGGGCTGGAGTGCGCCGGGCGGATCGTCGCGCTCGGGCCGGGTGTGGCCGGCTGGGCCGTCGGCGACCGGGTGTGCGCGCTGCTGGCCGGCGGCGGCTACGCGCAGAAGGTCGCGGTGCCGAGCGGGCAGCTGCTGCCGCTGCCCGAGGGGCTGAGCCCGGAGCAGGCCGCGGCGCTGCCCGAGGTGGCCTCCACGGTGTGGTCCAACGTCTTCCTCACCGCCCACCTGCGGCCCGGCGAGACGGTGCTGCTGCACGGCGGTGCCAGCGGGATCGGGACGATGGCGATCCAGCTGGCCAAGGCCGTCGGCGCACGGGTCGCGGTGACCGCGGGCAGCGCCGAGAAGCTGGCCCGGTGCGCCGAACTGGGCGCCGACATCACGATCGACTACCGGGAGCAGGACTTCGTCGAGGTGCTGCGCGAGGCCACCGGCGGGGCCGGGGCGGACGTGATCCTGGACATCATGGGTGCCAAGTACCTGCAGCGGAACGTGGACGCCCTGGCCGTCAACGGACGGCTGGTGATCATCGGGCTGCAGGGCGGGGTCAAGGGCGAACTCGACCTCAACACGCTGCTGCGCAAGCGAGCCGCGGTGATCGCCACCAACCTGCGCGGGCGGCCGCTCGCGGAGAAGGCGGCGATCGTGGCGGCGGTGCGGGAGCACGTGTGGCCGCTGGTCGAGTCCGGGGTGGTGAAGCCGGTGGTGGACCGGGTGCTGCCGCTGACCTCGGCCGGGGACGCGCACCGGGTGCTGGAGGCGGGGGAGCAGGTCGGGAAGGTCGTACTGAAGGCCTGACGGGCCGCGCGGCGGGTGCGTCGGGTGCGGCGGCGTCCGAAATGCCGCGATTGTCGGAGTGTGTGAGGCTGGTCCGGAGCTGTCCCACCGCCGACCCCGCCCCGGGCGCGGTCGGCCGTCGGAAGGACTCCGACCGTGGCCGCACCTCCGTACGTCGTCCTCGGGCCGCTGCCCGCCGCGCTCCACCACCGCACCGACCCCCGGCTCCGCCGTGCCCGCCGGCTGTTCGCGGCGGCCGTGCTGGGACTGACCCTCCCGCTGGCCGCCGCGACCGTGGCGGCCGCCGAGCCGACGCCGACCGCCTCGGCGCCGGCGGACTCCTCGGCGCCGGCGGACTCCTCGGCCACCGGTGCCGATGACCAGGCCGGGTCGGACGGGCCGGCGACGGGTGCCGACGACCAGGCCGGGGCGGATGACCCGTCCGGCCCGGCGGCGGATGACGGCCAGGCCTGGACGGAGCCGGAGGGGCCGTCGCCGAAGGCCGCGCCGCCGCAGTACCCGGCGCCCGACCGGTCGCGCCCGGACCTCGCCGGACTCCGGGCCCACCGGCACCACCCCGCGGCGGTGCTGGAGCACCCGGACACGGCCGTGGACCAGGTGCCCGCCCAGGCTCCCGCCCAGGTGCCGGACCAAGCTCCCGGCCAGGTGCCGGACCAGGTGCCCGACCAGGCACCGGACCAGGCACCGGACCAGGCCGTCGAGCAGTCGCCCGAGCAGGCCCAGGACGCGGACGCCCCGGACACCTCGGACGCCTCCGCTCCAGCCGCCGACCAGGACACCGTCACGGCGGCCTCCGGCCAGCCCGTGGCCGCCGCGGCCGTCCCCGCCATCCTCCCCGCCCGCTGGCAGGACCCCTCCACGCTCCAGCTGCCGCTGGGCGCGGGCCTGGGGCTGATCGGCTGCGGCCTGGGGCTGATCGGCCTGCGGCTGCGCAAGGGCTGAGACGGGGCGCCCCGGGGCCCGGGGCGTGGAGATTCGGTGGGGGTTCGCGGAGTGGGGCCCTCCTGGGTGGGGTGGGTTTCGCGGGGTGATGGGGGAGGTGCTGTGCGCGGCCGGGCGGGAACTGAGTAGCCGTACGGATTCCCGGGCGGGCCGTGGGGGCGTACGGTCGTCGGGGGGTGGCGCAGGACGGCGGGACACACGGGGGCTTCCGCCCGACCAACCCCAGTGAGAGAGAATGTTGTTCATGACGAATCCGATGAACGAGCGCTCGTCGCAGGAGCCCTTCCGGGCCGCCGGCGGGCAGTCGCAGGACGGCCAGAAGGTGCTGATCGTCGGACCGGACGGACTGCCCGTGGGCCAGGGGTTCGCCGGGGCGCCGATGGAGGGGGACGACGAGGCGGACGTGCCGCGCGAGCTCCCGGTGACCGAGATGGTCGAGCAGCCCGCCAAGGTCATGCGGATCGGCAGCATGATCAAGCAGCTGCTGGAGGAGGTCCGGGCGGCGCCCCTCGACGAGGCGAGCAGGGTCCGGCTGAAGGACATCCACGCCAGTTCGATCAAGGAGCTGGAGCTCGGGCTGGCCCCGGAGCTGGTGGCCGAGCTGGAGCGGCTCTCGCTGCCGTTCACCGACGACACCATCCCGACCGAGGCCGAGCTGCGGATCGCCCAGGCCCAGCTGGTGGGCTGGCTGGAGGGCCTCTTCCACGGCATCCAGACCGCCCTGTTCGCCCAGCAGATGGCCGCCCGGGCGCAGCTGGAGCAGATGCGCCGCGCGCTGCCGCCCGGTCTGCACGGGGGCGAGGCGGACGAGGAGGACCCGGGCCAGAGCCGCGGCATCCGCTCCGGCCCGTACCTGTAGGCCCGCCGGGCCCGCCGCGGGTCCGGACGTACCACGACGATCCGCCCCGGACCGCGCCGCCGCAGCAGGGCGCGGACGGTCCGGGGGCAGGATCGGCCCTGGGCCGAGCACCGTCGGCGGAAGCCGATACCCTGACCCCTGTCGCAGGCCGGTGGAGCCGCCGCGACAGGGGTTCGCCGGGCCAGCGGGCCGGGCCCACCACGTACGGACGAGACCGAACGTCACGGTTGCGGCAGGACCACCGCGCCGAGGGGGAGCAGAGGACCATGAGCGAGCACGGCAACGCGGCGGCCGAGGGCTTCTCCCTGGGCAACGGCCGCTATGTGCTGCAGCGGCTGCTGGGCGAGGGCGGCATGGCTTCCGTGCACCTCGCGTACGACAGCGTGCTGGACCGGCAGGTGGCGCTGAAGAGCATGCACAGCGAGCTGGGCCGGGACGACTCGTTCAAGGAGCGGTTCCGCCGCGAGGCCCAGGCGGTGGCCCGGCTGGAGCACCCGAACATCGTCACGGTGTACGACAGCGGCGAGGACGTCGCCCCGGACGGCTCCAGCACGCCGTACATCGTCATGCAGCTGATCGACGGCATGGGCCTGCGCGAGTCGATCAACGAGGCGGTCGCCCAGTACGGCGCGATGCCGACCGAGGATGCCCTGCGGGTCATCGTCGGCGTGCTGAACGCGCTGGAGGCCTCGCACGACATGGGCCTGGTGCACCGCGACATCAAGCCCGGCAACGTCATGTTCGACCGCAAGGGCAACGTCAAGGTCATGGACTTCGGCATCGCCCGGGCGCTGGAGTCGGGCGTCACCTCGATGACCCAGACCGGCATGGTGGTCGGCACCCCGCAGTACCTGTCGCCGGAGCAGGCGCTCGGCAAGCCGGTCGACGCCCGCTCCGACCTGTACTCGGTCGGCGTGATGCTCTTCGAGATGCTCACCGGCCAGCTGGTCTTCGACGGCGACTCGGCCTTCTCGATCGCCTACAAGCACGTCCAGGAGGAGCCGCCGGCCCCCTCCAGCCTGAACGGCTCGCTCACCCCCGTGGTGGACGCCTTCGTGGCGCAGGCGCTGCGCAAGGACCCGGCGCACCGCTTCCAGAGCGCCGCCGCGATGCGGGACGAGGCGGAGCGGCTGATCGCCGAGCTGAAGGGCGGCGGGGCCGGGCACGCGCTGCAGGCCAGCTCCCCGCTGGTGATCAAGGAGGGGCCGCGCTCGGTGCACGCGACGCCGCAGGCGCCGCAGACCCCGCACCCGCAGTACCTCCAGCAGGGGCAGCCCCAGCCGCCGCAGTACCAGACCCCGCCGCCGGCCTACCAGACCCCGCACCCGCAGTACCTCCAGCAGGGGCAGCCGCAGCCGCCGGCGCCGCAGTACCGGACCCCGCCGCCGGCCTACCAGACCCCGCGCCCGCAGGCCCCGCACACCCCGCAGCCGCAGTTCCTTCAGCAAGGGGGGCCGCAGCAGGGCCCGCGGCCGATGCCGCCGGGCCCGCAGACGATGCCTCCGTACCAGCAGCCGAAGCCCAGCAGCGGCGGCTGTTCCACGGCCTTCGTGGTGATCGCGATCATCGTCGGCGTGCTGGTGCTGGCGGGCATCATCATCGCGATCGTGGTCAACAAGGCGCAGAACAGCACCAACGGGAAGTTCCACTCCGAGCGCCCGGCCGCGGTCGTCCTGGTGGACCCGCAGGCCGACCGGACCGGGCTGCTCTGACGGTTTCCCGCCGTTCTGCGGGTGTCACGGGTGCCCGTCGGAAGCGGTAGCGTTCGGGGATACGTAAGCGACAGGGCACCGCGATCCGAGCGAACGCCCGGGGCGAGGAGCGATGGCACAGACGCAGCAGCCGGACGACGAGGCGGGTGCCCGAGCGGTCGGACGGACCGGCGGCACGCCGAGGATCCCCGAGCCGGGCAGCGATGCCGCGACCTCCGCGCTGCCGCCCTTCGGCCGCGGCGGACCGCAGACTCCCGGTCGCGGGGTTCCGATGGGCACGGTCGGTGACGGCCGCTACCGGCTGACCCACCGGCTGGGCCGCGGCGGCATGGCCGAGGTGTTCGCCGCCGAGGACGTGCGGCTGGGCCGCACCGTCGCGGTCAAGCTGCTGCGCGGCGAGCTGGCCCAGGACGATGTCGCCCGGCTGCGCTTCACCCGCGAGGCACACGCCGTCGCGGCGCTGAACCACCACTCGATCGTCTCGGTCTACGACACCGGCGAGGAGTACCTCGGCGACGAGTCCACGCCGTACATCGTGATGGAGCTGGTCGAGGGCCGGACCGTCCGCGAGCTGCTGGTGGACGAGGAGGCGCCGCCGGTCGACCAGGCGCTGATCATCATCGCCGGGGTGCTGGAGGCGCTGGCCTACAGCCACCGCAACGGCATCGTGCACCGCGACATCAAGCCCGCCAACGTGATCATCACCAACACCGGCGCGGTCAAGGTGATGGACTTCGGCATCGCCCGGGCGCTGACCGGCGGGGCCACCACGATGACCCAGACCGGCATGGTCATGGGCACCCCGCAGTACCTGTCGCCGGAGCAGGCGCTCGGCAAGCCGGTCGACCACCGCTCCGACCTGTACGCGGCCGGCTGCATGCTCTACGAGCTGCTCACGCTGCGCCCGCCGTTCACCGGCGACACCCCGCTCTCGGTGGTCTACCAGCACGTCCAGGACCCGCCGGTGCCGCCCTCGCAGACCAACAGCCGGGTGCCGGTCGGCCTGGACCCGCTGGTGCTGCGCTCGCTCGCCAAGAACCCGGACGACCGCTTCCAGGACGCCGACGAGTTCCGCGCCCACCTCCAGCACGCGCTGCGCGAGATGCACGGCGCGGGCGGGGCCGCCTGGGCCGGCGCCGGGATGCCCGGCGACACCGGGGCCACCCAGGTGCTCCGGCCGGACCAGGCGGCGGCCACCCAGGCCTTCGGCGCGGTCGGCGCCGGCGACCAGACCTCGGTGCTGCCGTACTCGGCGGGCGGACCGCACACCCCCGCCCCCTACCAGGGGTCCGGCGGCTCGTACGGCGGTGGCGGCGAGGACGACCACGACGACCACGGCGGCCGGCGGCGCGGGCCGTGGGGCTGGGTGGCCGGCGGGATCGCCGTGCTGGTCGCGGTCGGCGCCGGGATCGCGTTCGCGCTCAGCGGCGGCGGTGGCGGCACCGACCACCAGACGACGCCCACGACGCCCGCCCCGGTGGTCAGCACCACCGAGCCGACCACGCCGACCCAGAACGGCCAGCCGACCCCGCCGCCGTCGACCTCCGGCAGCCGGCGGCCGACCCAGCCGACCGGCTCCGGCGGCTACGGCGGGACCGGCGGGACCGGCGGCGAGAACAACACGTCGCCGTCGCCGGGTACGGGCAAGCACACCCCGACCCCGACCCCGACGCCGACCACCACCCACTCCGCGACGGCCAGTTCGTCGGCGACCGGTGGACCGACCTCGGGGACGTCGCCGACCGCGGGCGGCGGGAACACCCCCCCGCCGGTGTCGCCCTCGAAGCCGGCCGGTGGTGGCGGCACGCTGCCGCCGCCGCTCAACCCCTGACGGATCAGTTGGCGAAGGCGTCCAGGACCTGCTCGTACTCCTGGCACCACCACGCCAACTGGCCCGCCGAGGCGGGGTACAGCGGGTCGGCCCGGTGGTCGGCCCGCTGGTAGCGCCACTGCAGCATCCAGAAGTCGTTCAGCCGCTCCCACCAGACCCGGTGGACGGCGGCGGCCAGCTGCTCTGCGGTGGCGGCGCCGGAGGCCCGGTAGGCCTGTGAGTAGCGGCGGACCCGGACCAGGTCGAGGGTGCCGGTGGTCCGGTCGTTGAAGAGCAGGGTGGCGGCGCGGACGGCCTCCTCGGCGCGCGGCTGCGGGCCGAGCTTGTCCCAGTCGAGCACGCCGGTGATCCGGTCGCCGTCCGGGCCCTCGCCGTGGAGCAGGTTGAGGCCGTGGAAGTCGCCGTGGGTCCAGCCGGTGGGCGGGGCGGCGAGCGGTCCGGGGCGGCGGTGGGCGTGCTCGGCGAGCAGTTCCAACCGTTCGTCCAGCCGTCGGACGACCAGGGCGTCGAGGTCGCCGTTGGGGCGGTGGTCGCGGGCTCGTCGCCGCAGCTCGCGGGCCAGTTCGGCGCTGTCGAGGGGGTCGGCGCTGTGGTAGCCGGCGGGCTGGTCGAGGGGGGCGCAGACGTCGTCGAGCGCGCCGTGCAGCCGGCCGAGCAGCGCGCCGAGCGCGTCGCACCCCGACGGATCCAGCTCGGTACCGTGTCGGTGTCGGCCATCCACCCAGGGGAACAGTGCGAACAGCCGGCCGTTCAGTCCGGCCACCGTCCCGCCGCCTCCGGAGCAGCTCAACGGGGGCGCCACGGGCAGCCCCAGGGCGTGCAGGTCGGTCATCGCGCGGTGGTGGGCGAGGATCTTCGGGCGGTTGGCGGTGGCGGCGTCGACGTAGCACTTCAGGAAGTACGCGCCGGCCTCGGCGGTGACCCGGTAGCCCCGGTTGAGCAGGCCCTCGGCGACCGGTTCGACGGTGAGCGGCCGCCCCACCCGGAAGCGGGCCAGGACCTCGGCGAGTGCGCTGCGCGGTACCGGTGGACTGAGGGTCCCTATCGGCGGTGCGGAGAGGTCGGGGCGGGCCGGGGCGCAGGCGAGGGTCTGGCTGAAAGTCACGTGCAGAGGTTATGGCCCCTTGGTGGGGGCCCTTGACAAACCATCACATGTGTGAAGGGCCGTATCAGTACTGATGATCGGCCTGGTGCCGGGCCACGTACGCCGCCGCCTGGGTGCGCCGCTCCATCCCCATCTTGGCGAGCAGACTGGAGACGTAGTTCTTCACCGTCTTCTCGGCCAGGTGCAACTCGTTGCCGATCTGACGGTTGGTCATCCCCTCGCCGATCAGATCGAGGATCCGCCGCTCCTGCTTGGTGAGTTGGGCCAGCCGTTCGTCCTCCTTCTCGCCGCCGTCGCGCAGCCGGGCGAGCACCCGGCTGGTGGCGACCGGGTCGAGCAGCGAGCGGCCGGCCGCGACGTCCCGGACGGCGGTGATCAGGTCGGTGCCGCGGATCGCCTTGAGGACGTAGCCGGAGGCGCCCGCCATGATCGAGTCGAACAGCGCCTCGTCGTCCGAGAAGGAGGTCAGCATCAGGCACTTGATCTCGGGCATCAGGGAGCGGATCTCCCGGCAGACCTCGACCCCGTTGCCGTCCGGGAGCCGGACGTCCAGCACCGCGACGTCGGGGTGGACCGCGGGGATCCGGGTGAGCGCCTCGGCGGCCGTGCCGGCCTCGCCGACGATCTCGATCTCGTCCTCGACCGACAGCAGATCGTGCACGCCGCGTCGGACGACCTCGTGGTCATCGAGCAGGAAAACCCTGATATGTCCGTTATCAGTCACGCCCAAAGCCTCCCATATCACCGTACAGAAGGCCTATCGTCCTGGGTGCCGTAACGGTGCGATCCAGCCACACCCGACCGAAACCGATACCGAGAACCCCCTTACGTACGGGCGTCCGCCCGGATAACGTGCGCTGGTGTCCTGAAGGCGCTCGAATTGAGAGCTGCGTCACGCCGACCGTCACCCCCACCCTTCCGACGGCGAGCCGGGCGCGGCACCCTCGGGGTTGTAGGCCCTGAACAAGTAGGACGTCCTAGCGCAAGCGCGCCAAGGGCGGACGCTGGGTAACGTTCTCGTGAGGGACGCCGTCGGAACAGGATCACCACCTGCCACGCAGTAGGTGCGCACACCCACGCGCGCCCCGCGAGGCGGTGACCGGACCGGTCACCGGCGACCCCGGGCGGCCGGACAGACCGAGGAGTGAACGTGACCGTCAAAAGCACGGCGAGGGCCCGCAAGAAGGCGGCCCCCGGCGTCCCTGACACCCTCCGCGCCACGGGGACGGACGCCCAGCCGGAGCTCGTACAGCTGCTCACGCCGGAAGGCGAGCGCGTCGAGCACCCGGACTACCCCCTCACCACCACTCCCGAGGAGCTGCGCTCCCTCTACCGCGACCTGGTGCTGGTGCGCCGGTTCGACGCCGAGGCGACCTCGCTCCAGCGCCAGGGCGAGCTGGGCCTGTGGGCCTCGCTGCTCGGCCAGGAGGCCGCGCAGGTCGGCTCCGGCCGGGCCATGCGCACCGGCGACTACGCCTTCCCCACCTACCGCGAGCACGGCGTGGCCTGGTGCCGCGACGTCGACCCGCTGAACCTGCTCGGCATGTTCCGCGGCGTGAACCACGGCGGCTGGGACCCGAACGAGAAGAACTTCCACCTCTACACCATCGTGATCGGCGCGCAGACCCTGCACGCCACCGGTTACGCGATGGGCATCACCAAGGACGGCTCCGACGACGCGGTGATCGCGTACTTCGGCGACGGCGCCTCCAGCCAGGGCGACGTCAACGAGGCCTTCACCTTCGCCTCGGTCTACAACTCCCCGGTGGTGTTCTTCTGCCAGAACAACCAGTGGGCGATCTCCGAGCCCACCACCACCCAGACCAAGATCCCGCTGTACCGCCGCGCCTCCGGCTTCGGCTTCCCGGGCGTCCGGGTCGACGGCAACGACGTGCTGGCCTGCCTCGCGGTCACCCGCTGGGCGCTCGACCACGCCCGCAGCGGCAACGGCCCGGTGCTGATCGAGGCCTTCACCTACCGGATGGGTGCCCACACCACCTCCGACGACCCGACCCGCTACCGGCTCGCCGAGGAGACCGAGGCCTGGAAGGCCAAGGACCCGATCCTGCGGCTGCGCACCCTCCTGGAGAAGGAGGGCCTGGCCGACGACGAGTTCTTCGCCGCCGTCGACGCCGAGAGCGAGCAGCTGGGGCTGCGGGTGCGCGAGGGCGTGCGCAGCATGCCGGACCCGGACCCGACGCTGATCTTCGACCACGTGTACAGCGAGCCGCACGCACTGGTCGATGAGGAACGGGCCGAATACGTCGAGTACGCGGCCTCCTTCGAGGCGGGGGAGAACCACTGATGGCCGGTCAGCTGAGCATCGCGAAGGCGCTCAACGAGGCGCTGCGCAAGTCGCTGGAGAACGACCCGAAGACCGTCCTGATGGGCGAGGACATCGGCAAGCTCGGCGGCGTCTTCCGGATCACCGACGGCCTGCAGAAGGACTTCGGCGAGGGCCGGGTGATCGACACCCCGCTGGCCGAGTCCGGCATCATGGGCACCGCGATCGGCCTCGCGCTGCGCGGCTACCGCCCGGTGGTGGAGATCCAGTTCGACGGTTTCGTCTACCCGGCCTTCGACCAGATCGTCTCCCAGCTGGCCAAGATGCACGCCCGTGCGCTGGGCCACGTCAAGATGCCGGTCACCGTCCGCATCCCCTACGCGGGTGGCATCGGCGCGGTCGAGCACCACAGCGAGTCGCACGAGGCGTACTTCGCGCACACCGCCGGTCTGCGGGTGGTCACCCCGTCCAACGCGCACGACGCGCACTGGATGCTGCGGCAGGCCATCGAGTCCGACGACCCGGTCATCTTCCTGGAGCCCAAGCGGCGTTACTGGGACAAGGGCGAGGTCGGCGCCGCCGCCGACCTGGGGCTGCACGACGCCCGGATCGTCCGCCCCGGCACCGACGCGACGCTGATCGCGTACGGCCCGATGGTCAAGGTCTGCCTGGAGGCCGCCGCGGCCGCCGCGGAGGACGGCCGCCGGCTGGAGGTCGTCGACCTGCGCTCGCTCTCCCCGGTGGACTTCACCACCCTGGAGGAGTCGGTCAAGCGCACCGGGCGGGCCGTCGTGGTGCACGAGGCCCCGGTGTTCCTGGGCATGGGCGCCGAGTTGGCCGCCCGGCTCACCGAGCGGTGCTTCTACCACCTGGAGGCACCGGTCCTGCGGGTCGGCGGCTACCACGCGCCGTACCCGCCGTCCCGGGTCGAGGAGTCCTTCCTGCCCGACCTGGACCGCGTGCTCGACGCCGTCGACCGCGCGCTCGCGTACTGATACCGGGGAGCGAAGATGACCACCGAAGTTCGCTCGCTCCGCGAGTTCAAGATGCCGGATGTGGGCGAGGGCCTCACCGAGGCCGAGATCCTCAGCTGGTACGTCAAGCCGGGTGACACCGTCACCGACGGGCAGGTCGTCTGCGAGGTGGAGACCGCCAAGGCGGCGGTGGAGCTGCCGATCCCGTTCAACGGGGTCGTCGAGCAGCTCTTCTTCCCCGAGGGCGCCACGGTCGACGTCGGCACCGTGATCATCACGGTGGCGGTCGCCGGGGAGGCGGGGGCCGCTCCGGCCGCCGCTGCCGCCGTGCCCGCGCCCGCCGCCGCGGCGCCGGCCGCCGAGGCTGAGCCGGAGCGCCGGGAGGTGCTGGTCGGGTACGGCCCGCGCACCGGCTCCGCCCAGCGTCGGGCCCGGCGGACCACCGCCAAGACCGTCGCCGCGGCGAAGCCGGCTCCGGCCGCGGCCCCGGCTCCGGTCGCTGCGGCCCCGGTTGTCCCGGCCGCGCCGGCGGCCGAAGTGCCGGTCGGTGAGCGGCCGTTGGCCAAGCCGCCGGTGCGCAAGCTGGCCAAGGACCTGGGCATCGACCTGCGGGCCGTCACCCCGACCGGCCGGGACGGCGTGATCACCCGCGAGGACCTGCACGCCCACGCCGCGGCCCAGGGCGCTGCGGCGGCTCCGGCCGTCGAGTCGGCCGTCGTCGAGGCGGCCGAGGCCGTGGTGGCGCCGGTGCCGGTGTCCGTCACGGGCGACGTCCGGGTGCCGATCAAGGGCGTCCGCAAGGCGACCGCGCAGGCGATGGTGGCCTCGGCCTTCACCGCCCCGCACGTCACCGAGTTCGTCCAGGTCGACGTGACCCGCACCATGAAGTTCGTCCGCAAGCTCAAGGAGAGCGGCGAACTGGGCCGGGACGTCCGGGTCAGCCCGCTGCTGCTGGTCGCCAAGGCGCTGCTGGTGGCGATCAAGCGGCACCCGGAGATCAACGCCCAGTGGGACGAGGCGGCCCAGGAGATCGTGGTCAAGGGCCAGGTCAACCTCGGCATCGCCGCGGCCACCCCGCGCGGTCTGATCGTCCCGAACATCAAGGACGCCGGCTCCAAGACCCTCGCGGGCCTGGCCGTTTCGCTCGGCGAGCTGGTCGAGACCGCCCGGCAGGGCAAGACCTCGCCGGCCGACATGCAGGGCGGCACGGTCACCATCACCAACGTCGGCGTCTTCGGCGTCGACACCGGCACCCCGATCCTCAACCCGGGCGAGGCGGCCATCCTGGCCTTCGGCGCGGTCCGGGAGCTGCCGTGGGTGCACAAGGGCAAGGTGGTCCCGCGACAGGTGACCACGCTCGCGCTCTCCTTCGACCACCGGCTGGTGGACGGGGAGTTGGGCTCCCGGGTGCTGGCCGACGTGGCCGGGCTGCTGGAGTTCCCGAAGCGCCTGATCACCTGGGGCTGACGCCCCCGGAGACGAGACGAAGGGGCCCTGCTCCGCACCGCCGTGCGGAGCAGGGCCCCTTCGCCGTACCCGCCCGTCGACTACCGCCGGCGGCGGAGTCGGCGGACGGTGAGCAGGACGCCGGCCCCCAGCGCGAGCAGCGCGGCGGCGGAGGTGGCGAGGAAGGTGTTGGTCTCGGCGGCGCCGGTGTGGGCCAGCTCGGCGGTGCCGGCCGGCGCGCTGGTCGCCGGGGCGGCGGAAGTGGCCTGCGGAGCCGTGGACTTGGGGGCCTCGGCGGCGGGGGCGGGGGTCTCCTTGGCCGGGGTCCGGTCGGCGACGGGCTCGGCGTGCTTGGTCTCCTTGGTCGGCGCGGGCTTGGGCTTGGTCGGGGTGGTGGGCTTGGCAGGGGCGGCGGGCTGCTGGGGCTTGGGGGCCGACACGGACATGGTCTTGAACACCCACGGCGCGTGCTGGCCGTCCTCGGTGTTCGCCGAGAGGCCGACCCGGATCTCGTGGAGGTCGGCCGGGGCCGTGGCGGACAGGCCGACCCGGAAAGTGAAGTGGGCTGCCCGTCCGTCGGCCAGGGCCTCGCCGTGCTTGCCGACCGCGAAGAGATTGGGGTCGCAGCCGCGGACGAGGGGGACCTTCTCCCAGCCCTTGGGCCCGGCCACCTCGACGGTCAGGTCCTGGCTGCGCAGCGGGGCGCCCTTCTCGTTGTAGAGCGCGAGCCCGGGCGTGACGGTGCGGTACGGAGCGCCCGTGAAGTTGACGACCTCGACCGGGATCTCGGTCTTCGGGCCGCCGGCCGTGATGGCGAGAGACGGCGTCATGAAGAACCCGTTCTGGACCGTGCCCTTGTGCTGGACGGCCGGCGCGCTCTCGGCGGGCGCGGTGGCCGTGTCCGGGGCGCCGCAGGCCCAGGCGGTGTCGGTGGCGAGGAGCTGGACGCCGCCCGCGAGGACGGTGGTGGCGGCCAGGAGGGCGATGCGGCGGCGGCCGGAGAAGGCGCGGTCGTTCTTCGCAAAACGGGTGATAACGGACGTGCGCATGACGTGACTCCCCAGGGTCATGGGTCTGACGGTGTGTTGGGTGAAGACGACCGGCTCCGCTCCTCGTGAGCGGAAGCGCCCCCCGGCTCCGCCGGTCTCGCTCTCCGTGCCTTCATCCGTACAGACGCGCATCCTCCGCAGGGGTTGCAGGTGGATCGAAAAGTTTTTTCGGGAGTCTTCGGCCGGGCTTCGGGATACTGCCGGAATGACGGATGAGCTGACGATTCGACCGGAGAAGACGGCGGCCGGGAGCGACGAACGCCGGTCGCTGCGGCGGGACGTGTCGGCGCCGGCGCTGCTGGCGGGGCTGGTCTGCGTCGTGGTGTCGTTCTCCGGACCGCTGGTGGTGGTGCTCGCGGCGGCCGCCGCCGGCCGGCTGGACCAGGCGCACACGGCGTCCTGGATCTGGGCGGTGGCGATCGGCAGCGGGGTGAGCGGCTTCGCGCTGAGCTGGTGGACCCGGACGCCGGTGATCACCGCCTGGTCCACCCCGGGCGCCGCGCTGCTGGTGACCAGCCTGGGCGACTACCCGTACCGGGAGGCGGTCGGGGCGTTCCTGGTGAGCGCGGTGGTGGTGACGCTGTTCGGGGTGACCGGCTGGTTCGGCCGGCTGATCGCGGCGGTGCCGGTGGGGATCGTGAACGCGATGCTGGCGGGCATCCTGTTCTCCTTCGGCGCCGGGATCTTCGGCGCGGTGCACGGTGCGCCGGTGCTGGTGGTGGGCAGCTTCGCGGCCTTCCTGCTGGCCAAGCGGTTCGCGCCGCGGTACGCGGTGCCGGTGGCGCTGGTGGTCGGCGGGGTGCTGGCGGCGCTGACCGTGGGGCTGCCGCTGCACCTGGGCTCGGGCGGGCCGACCGCACCGGTGCTGACGGTGCCGGCGTTCTCCTGGTCGGCGCTGGTGGGGCTGACGCTGCCGCTCGGCATCGTCACGCTGGCCTCGCAGAACGCGCCCGGGCTCGGGGTGATGCGGGCCTTCGGCTACCGGGCGGACGACCGGCTGCTGATCGGCTCGACGGGCGCGGTGTCGATGCTGATGGCGCCGTTCGGCTCGCCGGGGGTGAACCTGGCGGCGATCACGGCGGCGATCTGCTCGGGCCCGGAGGCCCACCCGGACCCGCGCCGACGGTACGTCGCGGGGATGTCCTCGGGGGTGCTGTACGTGGTGGTGGGCAGTTTCGGCGGGCTGCTGGTGAGCCTGTTCACCGGGCTGCCGAAGGAGCTGATCGCGGTGATCGCCGGGGTCGCGCTGCTGGCCTCGCTGCAGGGCAGCCTGGCGGCGGCGGTGGCCGAGGAGCGGGGGCGGGACGCGGCGGTGGTGACCTTCCTGGCGAGCGCCTCGGGGATGAGCCTGTTCGGCATCGGTTCGGCGTTCTGGGGGTTGCTCTTCGGGCTCGGGACGCACCTGGTGCTGGAGCTGGGGAGGCGGCCCCGGACGTGAGGCGCCGGAAGTGAGGCGCCGGGATTGATTGGTATCTCTGGCAGGACAGGAATCGTTCGGCCAGGTCGGTGACATTTTCTTCGGCCGGTGGGGGCGACACGCCGGTCCGGGTACGTCTCCGCTCCACCACCCGGGCGACACCGGGTGACCGGAGCCCCGAGGACGCACCCGTATGCCTGCTGGCAACCCTGGCCGTCTCGTCCGGAGTCTGGCCGCCCTCGTACTGGTGTCCACCGCCGTACTCCCCGCCGCCCTGGAACTCGTCGGCCCCTCGCCGTTCGGCGTGATCGGAGCCGGCGCCCCCGCCGACCGGGCGCTGCCGCCGCACACCGTGCTCCGCGCCGACCAGCGGCTGCCCGCGGCCGCCCCGACCTTCGACATACGCCGCACCGGGGACCCGGCCAACCGGATCACCCTGGTGCTGCTCGGCGACGGCTACACGACGGACGAACAGGAGGCCTTCCGGCAGCAGGCCGACAAGGCCTGGCACGCGCTGATGGACGTCGAGCCCTTCCGCACCTACCAGGGGTTCTTCAACATACGGCGGGTCGAGGTGGTCTCCCCGGTCTCCGGGATAGCCGAGACCGAGGGCCGTGGCCGCCACCCCGCCACCCCGTTGGGCATGCACTTCTGGTGCGAGGGCACCGCCCGGCTGCTCTGTGCCGACGAGGGCGCCACCGCCCGCTACGCCGGGGACAGCGCCGGGCCGCAGTACCTGATAGCGCTGGCCAACTCGGTCGAGTACGGCGGTGCGGGGGGCACCGGGGTGACCACCCTGGCCGGGGGCAGCCCGGACGCCGGACGGATCATCCAGCACGAGATCGGGCACACCGTGGGGGACCTCGGGGACGAGTACGACAGCGCCCCGGACGACGCCGACTACCCGAACCTCTCCACCCTCAACGCCGACGACATGCGCAAGAAGCAGACCAAGTGGTGGCGCTGGCTGGGCGCGGTGTCGCCGGACGGCGCCGGCACCGTCGGGGCGTACCGCAGCGCCAACGGCCTCTACCGGCCCACCCCCGACTCGGTGATGCGCACCCTCGGCAGCGCCTACAACCTGCCCTCCCGGGAGGCGATCATCGAGGAGCTGTACCGCAAGGTCCGCCCCACCGACGCCCCCTCGCCGCCGCCCGGCGAGGTCACCGGGCGTCCACGGCTGGACGTCCGACCGCTGCCGCTGACCGGCACCCGGCAGCTCCAGGTGGACTGGAAGGTGGACGGCGCCCCGGCCGCCCCGCAGGCCGTGGACGGCGGCCGGCTGGACACCGCCCTGCTGGACCTGCCCCCGGGCCGGACGGTGACCGTGACCGCGATCGTCCGGGACTCCACGGACTGGGTGCGGGACGAGGCCTTCCGGGACCGCTACATGACCCGGTCGGTGTCCTGGACGGTCACCGGCTGAGCGTCGCCGGCGCGGGTCCGTCGGCCGGGGCCGGCTGAAGGCAGCCGGCAGCCGGCGGCTGGGGGCTGGGGGCGGCCGGGGGTGGGGGCCGGAGTCCGGAGTCCGCGAGGTCACACCCCCCGGATCTGGGCGTCCAATCATGGGATGACTAGTCTGGACGGACTATGACCGTGGAGCCCGCCCGTTCAGCCCCGCCCCTGTCCGTCCCCGCTCCCCGAGCCACCGCCGAGCCCCGAGCCACCGCCGAGTCCCCGGCCACCGCCGGGCTCCCCGCCGCCACCGTCCCCGCGCCGCCCGGCGGCCGCGCGGCCTGGCTGGCCTGGTCCATCGGCGTCAGCGTCTACATCCTGGCCGTCATCCACCGCACCAGCCTCGGCGTGGCCGGACTGGACGCCGCCGAGCGCTTCGGCATCGGTGCCTCGGCGCTGTCCACCTTCTCCATCCTCCAGGTGCTGGTGTACGCGGCCATGCAGGTCCCGGTCGGCCTGCTGGTCGACCGGTTCGGGCCGCGCCGGGTGCTGCTGCTCGGCGTGCTGCTGCTGAGCGCCGGTCAGCTGGCCTTCGCCTTCAGCTCCTCCTTCGCCCCGGCACTGGCCTCCCGGGCGGTGCTCGGCTGCGGCGACGCGATGACCTTCATCAGCGTGCTGCGGATCGCCGCCCGGTGGTTCCCGGCGGCGAAGAACCCGTTCGTCGCCCAGCTGACCGGCCTGGCCGGGATGGGCGGCAACCTGGTCACCACCGTGGTGCTCGCCCAGGCGCTGCACAGCGAGGGCTGGACGCCCACCTTCGCGGCGATCGCGCTGCTCGGCGTGGCGGTGTTCGCGCTGGTCGCGCTCTTCCTCCAGGACACCCCGGCACAGCAGGAGCCGGTGCGGCCGGCCGGGGAGCGGCGGGAGCGGCCGAAGGTTCGCCGTCAGGTGCTGGACTGCTGGCGGGAGCCGGGCACCCGGCTGGGCCTGTGGATCCACTTCACCACCCAGTTCCCCGGCAACGCCTTCGGTCTGCTCTGGGGCCTGCCCTACCTGGTCGAGGCCCAGGGGATGACCCGGGGCGAGGCCGGCGGGCTGCTGACCGTGCTGGTGCTCGCCAACATGAGCTGCGGCTTCGTCTTCGGACGGCTGATCTCCCGGACGGCCCGGGCCCGGATGCCGATCGTGTTCGGCGTCCTCGCGGCCACCGGGCTCGGCTGGGCGCTGGTGCTGGCCTGGCCGGGCGGGCACCCGCCGTTCTGGCTGCTGGTCGGGATCATCCTGGTGATGGGCAGCAACGGCCCGGCCTCGCTGGTCGGCCTGGACTACGCGCGCGCCCGCAACCCGGTGGAACGGCTCGGCACCGCCTCCGGGATCGTCAACATGGGCGGCTTCATCGGCACGATGATCACCCTGTTCGGCATCGGCGTGCTGCTGGACGCGCTCTCCCCGGCCGGCGCCGGGGCGTACTCGGCCGAGGCCTTCCGCTGGGCGTTCTGCTGGCAGTACGTCCCGCTGGCGCTGGGCACGGCGATGATCCTGCGGCTGCGCCGGAAGGTCGCAGCCGCCTCCTGAACCCCGGGCCTCAGACGGTGACCGAGAAGTTGGCCAGCACCCGCTCGGCCAGCTCCTTGTCGCCCTCGACGCCCACCGGGCCGGGCCGGCCGCGGCCGCAGGCGAGCCGGACGTACGTCTCCCAGTCCATGGTGAGCTGGACGTCCGGGGCCAGGCTGATCGACTCGTCCACGACGCCGCGGCCGGCCGCGTCCACCCGGACGGTGCGCAGGAACTCCACCGGGCCGGTCACGTCCACCACCAGGGCCGTCCCGGCCGGGGCGCCGGCGTTGTGGGCGACGGCCTTGGGCAGGAACTGCAGCAGGTAGTCCCGGGCGACCAGGGCGCCCGGGGAGTCCAGGTCGCCGGGGGTGTCCAGGGCCCGGCGGAGGTCCTGCTCGTGCACCCAGACGTCGAAGGCCCGCACCCGCAGCAGCTCGTGGTACGGGATGTCCCTGGCCAGCGGGCCGCCCGGCCAGCGGACCGGCTCCTGCGGCGTCTGCTTGGCGTTCCGCAGCGCGCGCGAGCGGCGGATGATCGTGTACTCCAGCTCGCTGGTCATCTCCAGCGCGGTGTGGCAGCGGCGCTTGTCGACCGGCAGTTCGACGTAGCGGGCGAACTCGGTGGTCACGTGGCGAAGGTCACGCGGCAGCGAGTGGATCGGGCGGGGATCGCCGAGCAGCTCGGACTCCACCGCGATCACGTGCGAGACGACGTCGCGGACCGACCAGCCGGGGCACTCGGTGGCCCGGTTCCAGGAGCCTTCGGGCAGGGGGGCGACCAGCTCCGATATGGCCTCGATGCTCTGCGTCCACGCCTCCGTGTAAGCCTGCACGGTCTGGTTGTCCGTCACGGGAATCTCCGGCCCTCCGTCAGCTTTCCTACGCTCCGCGCCCGGCCGTCGCTCTCGGCCGGGATGGCCGGCTTCCGGGCGCGCACGCTAACCGCACGTTACGCTGCCGGGAGACAGCTGGGCAGCGCTTTCGGGTGACGATCGTAGGTCTCTTGCCGTGGACGGTGGTACTGTGCGCGCTTCATTGATCCAACTCGCGGTCTCCGACGCCGAGCCGCCCGCCGAACGGCGGGCCCGGGCCGCGTCGCTGGTACGGGCCCAACAGGGCGCCGACCTGGTGGTGCTGCCCGAGCTGTGGCCGCTCGGCGGCTTCGCCCACGAGCTCTGGTCGGACGGCGCCGAGACGCTGGACGGGCCCACCTCGGACGCGATGGCGGCCGCCGCCCGGGCCGCCGGGGTCTGGCTGCACGCCGGTTCGATCGTCGAACGCGACCCGGACGGTCCGATCTACAACACCTCGATGGTGTTCGCCCCCGACGGCGAGCTGGTGCACACCTACCGCAAGATCCACCGCTTCGGCTTCGACAGCGGCGAGGCGGTGGTGATGGGCGCCGGGCAGGAGATCGTCACCGCGCCCACCGAGTTCGGCACCCTGGGCCTGGCCACCTGCTACGACCTGCGCTTCCCGGAGCTGTTCCGGGCGCTGCTGGACGCCGGCGCCCAGCTGCTGGTGGTCCCGGCGGCCTGGCCGGCCAAGCGGCGCGAGCACTGGACGCTGCTGGCCCGGGCCCGGGCACTGGAGGAGCAGGCCTTCGTGCTGGCCTGCAACACCGCCGGGACGCACGCCGGGGTCGAGCAGGCCGGGCACAGCCTGGTGGTGGACCCGTGGGGCAAGGTGCTGGCCGAGGCCGGGCCGGACGAGCAGGTGCTGACCGTCGAGTTCGACCCGGCCGAGGTGGGCCGGGCGCGCGAGGACTTCCCGGTGCTGCGGGACCGCCTGCTGGGGATCCCGGCGCCGGTCCAGCGGTAGGCGCGGGCGGGGGCACGGCTTTCCGGAGGGTTGGTTCGTACCTGCTCCGGGCCGGTTTGAGAAGATGAGCACTCGTCGTGTTCCCCGCCGCCGGTCGGCCGGTCCGTCGCGGGTCGGCACGGCGGCCCGCCCGAGGAGGTCGCGCGCATGTCCGGCACCGGCGCCGGCGACACCCCCCGCCCCGTCATCCAGCGCAACAGCCTGCGCGAGCAGATCGCCGGCGCGCTCCGCGAGGAGATGATGGCCGGCCGGCTGGAGGCCGGCCGCAACTTCACCGTCAAGGAGATCGCCGACCTGTACGGCGTCTCCGCGACCCCGGCCCGCGAGGCCCTGGTCGACCTCGGCGCCCAGGGGCTGCTGCGGGCCGAGCACCACCGCGGCTTCACGGTGCCGGAGCTGGGCTGGGAGGACTTCCTGGAGATCTTCGAGTCCCGGGTGCTGCTCACCGACAGCTTCTACCGCCAGTTCTCCACCCGCCGGTCGCTGCCCGACCTCAGCCGGCTGCCCTCACTGAGCCGCCGGGCCGACGCGGCCGTCCGGGCCGCCCGGGCCGGGAACCTGGACGTGATGGTGGGCTGCGACCGCCGGTTCTGGCAGGAGGTCTCCGCCCTGCTCGGCAACCGCCGGATCGGGGACTACCTGGACTGGCTGCGGGTGCAGTCCTGGATGTTCGCCGCGCCCTACCTGCGGGCGATGCCCACCCTGGCCGGGGTCTGCTGGGACCGCCACCCCGACCTGGTCGACGCGATCGCGACCCACGACCTGATCGGCGCGCACCGGATCATCTGCGAGTACAACCTGTTCACCGTCCGGCTGCTGGCCGGGCTGGCCGGGCGGCCGCTGGAGTCGGTGACGGTGCTCGGGCTGCTCACCGAGGTCGCCGACGGGGAGCCGCTACCCGTCCCGGTCGAGCCGCCGGGGCCGCAGCCGGTCCAGCCGTCGGCCCAGTCGCCGGCCCGGCCGTCGGCGGAGCCCGCGTCGGGAGCGGGAGCGGGAGCGGGAACAGCGACGGCGACGGGGACGGCCCGGTCCGGGCGGCCCCGGCGGAGCGACGAGGTCGGCCGCGAGCTGGGCCGGGAACTGGGCCTGGGCCTAGGCCTGGTACCGCAGCCGCGCTGGGTGCCGCCGCACACCGGGTTCGGCCGGAAGCTGCCCGAGCCACCCCCCGAGGCCCCGCGGGGACGGCCCGATCCGCACCCGGCTCCGGGCCGGTAGGGTGGGCGGGCGTCGAACCGGGCGCCCGCACGGGCCGTCCGGGTACCGACTCCGCCCCCGCCGTCGCCCCGCTCCCGCGGGCGATTCCCGCCGCCCGGAGAGGAACTGCCGGCCATGGCCTGCGACCTCTGGCTCGTCCCGCTGGTGGACGTGCTGAGCCACAGCCCCGACAACCCCTTCCGGGACGACCTCGCGCTCTACAACGCGGTGCTGACCTCACGCGGGCTGCCCGAGGTGCCGGTCTACCAGTTCGTCCCCGGGCTCAGCGGGGCGGTCGAGCCGATAGCCGCCTTCGACTACGACTCGCTGCACTTCCTGCGCCGCGCCTACCTGTTGGGCCTCACCGGCCTGGACATCACCCCGGTCGACGCGCTCGGCGGCGACTACGAGCAGCTGCTGGAGATGTTCGAGAGCAGCGCCGAACAGTCCCACCTGGTCTGGCACTTCGACCACGCCGGCGCGTACGTGCCGATCGAGTTCCCGGCCCCGCTGGTGGACGACACCCTGCTCGCCTCCGGCGGCCCGCTCGGCTCCAGCCACGGGCTGCTGCGCGAACTCCAGGCCGTGGCACCGGCCCTGGGCATCGACCCGCTCAACCCGCCGGCCCCGACCCGGCCGCTCGGCCCGACCGGCCTGGAGCAGCCGTTCGGGCCGCCGATCGACGACCTGCACCCCTTCGCCCGGGAGCGGCACGCCTGGTCGGGCCTGTACGCGGCGGCGACCCGCAGCCTCGCCCAGGGCTCGATGATCGTCTTCGCGTAGCGCGTCCCGCTCCCGCCGGGCCTAGCGCAGCGGCCCCTCCGGCGGCCGCTGGCGCGGCATGGTGGGCCTGGCCCCCGGCGGCGGCAGCACCCGCACCTGGGCGCCCACCCCGGGCTCGGTGCGCCCGCCCCACGTCCCCGCGGACTGGGTGGGCAGCTGGGTCATCGACGCGCGGAACTCCAGCATCCACTCCGAGGTCTCGGTGCGGACCATGTCCGAGACGTCCTCGCAGAACCGGCGCAGCACGCCCAGGCAGCGCTCGGCGGCCTCGCCCGCGGTGCCCTCGGTCGGGCCGAGCACCTCGCGCACGCACTCCGACGCCCAGTCGAACTGGAAGGCCTCCAGGCGGCGTTGCAGCGCCTGCGCGGTGGAGACGTCCCGCATCCAGCCGGAGGTGAGCCCGAAGACCCGGTCGGTGCCGTAGCAGGCGGCGGCGAGCGCGAGGCCGACGTAGCCCCAGCCGGCGCCGTGCGCGACGGTGCCGGTGAGCTGGACCAGCGGGGCGGTCACCCCGCCCACCGCGAAGCCGGCCGACCCGAACCGCAGCAGCCGGGCCCAGCGGCGCTTCCAGATCCGGTCCCGGCGGTACCACTCGATCGCCTCGACCGCCCGCTCCTCGGACCAGCGGTAGAGCTCCTCCAGCCGTTCGGCGGGCTCGCCCCAGTCCCCGAGCGGGAACTGGCGGGCGCTCAGATCGCCCCGGTGGCGGGTGGAGGCCCGCCGGGCCACGGCTGCGGCGGGCTGGTCCTCCTCACCGATCTCCTTGCCCCAGGCACTCTCCTCGGGCTGCATTTCCGGCTGGCTCACCTGTGGGGCTCCCTGTGGCGGGCGGGCGGCTGGGTCTGTCGGCGCATCGGCTGACGTGACGTCTGCCGGTGGTTCTCCAACAGCACTTCTTACCGCCAAATGGCTGACCGTGGGTGCCCTTCACCGCTGATCGTTACCGGTTTCGGCCACCGGAACCCGAGGTGGGGCGGTTGCGGGGGTCGGCGAGATTTCACCCGTCCGAGCGAGGCGCCGGTGACCCGCCGTCCTGACCCGGACACTCGCCGCGCATCCGGGACCGTCCTGGTTTGGAGGATCCTCCTACGTCATCGGTGTACGGAGCGCCTTTCCTGGAGGATCCGACGGGACCGGAGAGCGGCCGGAACTGGCCACCGACTACGCTGCCTGGCGTGAAGGTCCTCGTCATCGGCGGCGGCGCCCGCGAACACGCCCTGTGCCGCTCCCTGTCCCAAGATCCCTCCGTGACCGAGTTGCACTGTGCCCCGGGCAACGCCGGTACGGCCCGAGTGGCGACGGTCCACCCGGTCGACCAGCTGGACGGCGCGCAGGTCGCCGAACTGGCCGCCAAGCTCGGCGCCGACCTGGTGGTGGTCGGCCCCGAGGCCCCGCTGGTGGCCGGCGTCGCCGACGCCGTGCGCGCGGCCGGCATCCCGGTCTTCGGCCCCTCCGGCGCGGCCGCGCAGCTGGAGGGCTCCAAGGCCTTCGCCAAGGACGTGATGGCCGGCGCCGGCGTGCCCACCGCCCGCTCCTACGTCTGCACCACCGCCGAGGAGGCCGCCGAGGCGCTGGACGCCTTCGGCGCCCCGTACGTGGTCAAGGACGACGGCCTGGCGGCCGGCAAGGGCGTCGTGGTCACCTCCGACCGCGCCGCCGCGCTGGCGCACGCCGCCTCCTGCGAGCGCGTGGTCATCGAGGAGTACCTCGACGGCCCCGAGGTCTCGCTGTTCGCGATCACCGACGGCACCACCGTGCTGCCGCTGCAGCCCGCCCAGGACTTCAAGCGGGCCCTGGACGGCGACGAGGGCCCCAACACCGGTGGCATGGGCGCCTACTCGCCGCTGCCCTGGGCCCCGGCCGGGCTGGTCCAGGAGGTCCTGGACACCGTCCTCCAGCCCACGGTGGACGAGCTGCGCCGCCGCGGCACCGAGTTCTCCGGCCTGCTGTACGCGGGCCTGGCGCTCACCTCCCGCGGCACCCGGGTGATCGAGTTCAACGCCCGCTTCGGCGACCCGGAGACCCAGGTCGTGCTGGCCCGGCTGCGCACCCCGCTGGCCGGCGTGCTGCTGGCCTCCGCCACCGGCACCCTGGACCAGCTGGAGCCGCTGCGCTGGGACGAGGGGGCGGCCGTCACCGTGGTCGTCGCCTCCGAGGGCTACCCGGCCGCGCCCCGCACCGGCGACCCGATCGAGGGCCTGGCCGAGGCCGAGGCGGACGGCACCGCGTACGTGCTGCACGCCGGCACGGCGACGGACCAGGACGGCCGGGTGCTCAGCGCCGGCGGCCGCGTCCTGTCGGTCACCGCGACCGGCGCCGACCTGGCGGAGGCCCGCGACCGCGCCTACGCGGCGGTGGACCGGATCTCCCTCAAGGGCGGCCAGCACCGCACCGACATCGCGCTCAAGGCGGCCACCGCCTGAGGTCCCGCGCCCCTCGCGGCCCCCGTGCGACCCCTCGCACGGGGGCCGAGCCATGGGCCCAACGAAACAGGCCCCGCGCCACGGATCCTGCGCCATCGGGCCTGAACCATCGGGCCTGCGCTACGGGTTCTGCGTGACGGGGCCCGCGCCACGCACGGCGCGAGCGAGCCGAAGGGGCGCGCCGGTGCCGAAAGGGAGAAGGGCCAAGCCGCCGACGAAGGAGGTGGCGCAGCGCCCGCCGACCGTCGGCACCGGGTCCGAGCGCCCCGGAGCCGAGCGAGCCCCAGAAAGGGGGTCGGCACCGGGTCCGAGCGCCCCGGAGCCGAGCGAGCCCCAGAAAGGGGGTCGGCACCGGGTCCGAGCGCCCCGGAGCCGAGCGAGCCCAAAAAGGGGGCCGCGGCAACCCACAGGGCGCAGCGCCTCCGGCGTTTCCGGGGTGGGGGTGGTCCGGCGGGCCGACTCACCGTTCGGCGGGCGGATTCCAGCCCATCGGGTGATAGCACCCGCATCCAGCTGACGTAACCGGGCGCTCGGCCTTATGGTGCGCTGGATCGCCGTGCGACGGGCCGTGCGCCTGGGTCGCCGCCGGGTAGCGGCGCGCCCGCGGGGGGATGCTGGACGGCGATCGGCCAGGCGGTCGCCCGGTGCTTCGCATCGGACCGGTCGTGGGCGTCCGGAATTCGGACGGCGTCACCGCAGCGACCGGGCGGCGTCACCGGGACGAGTGGAAACCGGGCCGATCCGGAACACCCGCCCGGATCGGGGCGTCGAAAATGTCAGTAGCGCCACACAGCATGCACTGCCGGGGAGCGGACACCTCCGCTTCCCGGTCGGAACTGATCGTTTCGAGTCGGCTCAGGGCCCGTAACGGGCGCCCGAGGGCTCCGAAGGGGGTGCCGCACCGTATGGCCGTCGACACCGCGCGCGCTCACGCCCAAGCGGTCCTGCGGATCCGGGGCCTCGCTCTGGCCGCGGCCGTCCTGCCCGCCGCCGTCGCGGTGGTCCTGCTCGCGGGCCGGTTCACCGGCCGGATCGGGGCCGCCGGTTCCTCCGACGCCGCCGGCTGGGACGCCGCCCGCTGGGTGATATGCGCGGTCGCCGCGCTGACCCTGCTGGTGGCCGGGCTGACCGCCCGCGCCCTGCGCCGGGCCGTCCCGCCACGGACCCCGGCCGTACCGGTCGAGCGGGGCGCCGCCCCCGAGCTGTACCGGCTGATCGACGAACTGGCCGACCGGCTGGACGTCCCCGCGCCCTCCGCGGTGGCCCTCACCCCGGACTGCGACAGCTGGCTGGAGGATGTCGCGCCGCCCCGGCGCCCCCGCGGGCCGCGACCGCACGCCGGGCCGCCCGCGCCGGTGCTGGTGATCGGCTCGCCCTTCCTGTGGTGGATGCGGGCCGGCGAGCTGCGCGCCCTGCTCGCCCCCGTGGTGGCCGGCACCGCCGCCTCCGCGGACCCGGAGATCGCCGCCGCCCGCCGCTTCCTGCGCAGCCTGGACGCCTGCCTGGACTCCGGCGCGGGCACCGCCCCCGGCCTCGGCGGCGGCACCCTGGCCGGGCCGCCCGCCCCGCCCCGCCGCGGCCCGGCCGGGTTCGCCGACCGGCTCACCCGGCGGGTCACCCGCCGGCTGCTGGGCGCGTGCCGCGGCCACTCCGCCGAGCTGGAGCGGTCGGTCGCGAGCTGGGCCTCCGAGCAGGCCCGGACGGTCGACTACGGCCTGCGGATCGCCGCCCAGGAGCAGGTCGGCCTGGCCTACGCCGGCTGGGACCGGCTGCTCACCCGGGTCGCGCTGCCCGCCTGGCGGCTCGGCCGCCACCCGGTGCACCTGAACGCCGGCGTGGTCGCCGCACTGACCGAGCTGTCCCGCCGCGACCGGCTGGCCGACAGCTACGGCACCCGGCTCGGCGACCGCCCCGCCTGCGACCTGCTGGAGGAGCCCGGCGAGGTGGACCGGGCGGTCTCCCGGCTCGCGGCCGAGCTGTTCTTCGGCCGTCCGGCGGCCGGCGCCTGGCACGAGCTGGAGTGGGCCGACTACCCGGCCGGGGTGGTGGACGTCGGCTGGCGGGCCCGGGCCACCGGCCTGCAGTCCGCGCTGGACCGGCTGGCCCCGCAGTCCCGCCCCGGCGCCCCGACGCTCACCCGGCTGCTGCTCCGGCTCGCCGAGGGCGACGGCGAGCAGCTGGCGGCCGCCCTGGCCGCCCAGCTGGCCCGCACCACCGCCCCGGCCCCGCTGCTCGAACCCGACCGCACCGGCCGCGACCTGCTGGTCGACCACGTCACCGCGATGGTCTGCTGCGCCGCCGTGGACACCGCGGGCGGCGCCCCCGGCCTGGACTGGCTGGACGGCCCGGTGCTGCTGCTCGGCGGGGTCCGCCGCACCGACCTGGCCGGCCCGGTCGCCCAGGCCGTGGAGCAGGGCCAGGACGGTCCGCTGCGCGCCTGGCTGGACGCCGCCGAGGTCCGGCTCGAGAAACCCGTCCGCCTCTGACGTCGCAGCCGTCCCGGGCGGCGCTCGGAGCCCCGGCACGCGCCCCCGGGGGCTTCGGCCGCCGGCCGTATCCGCAGGCCGGAGGCCCTGTCCTGACGGCCCGGAAGATTCCCGACACCAATTGCTACCGTGGGGTGACGGAGCGCCAGCGCCGTGTGGTGTATTAGACCGCACGCACATCCGGGGGGCACGTGCCAACCGGACGGAAGTGCACCTGGGAGGGGCGCGTGGGGACCGAACTCAACCGCCGCTGGGAGTCGGGCACGCACGCTTACAGCGTCTCCGACCCCTTCGGCCAGGGCCCGCTGCCCTGGCTGCGCAGCCCCGACCAGTACCTGGCCGGGGCCGAGGGCGCCGTGCCCTGGTACGTCTCGGTGGACGCGCCCGGCCAGCAGCCGCTGTCGGCCGGCGCGCGGACCAAGCCGCCGGTCGGCACCCCGCAGAGCTCCAACGACGTCGACCAGCAGATCAAGGGCTTCGCCTCGGCAGGGGTGGTCCGCCCCGGCGGCTCGGTGGACTTCCGGGTCACCGTCAACCCGCCCCGCGACTTCACCGTGAGCGTCTACCGGATCGGCCACTACGGCGGCGACGGCGCCCGCCACATGACCGACAGCCCCTTGGTGGCCGGCCTCGCCCAGCCCGCCCCGCTGGTGGTCGAGCGGACGGTCTCCTGCCACCACTGGTGGCACTCCTGGCGACTGCAGATCCCGGCGCACTGGAAGCCCGGCGCGTACGTCGCCGTGCTGACCACCGCCGACATGCTGCACCGCAGCCACATCCCGTTCACCGTACGGGACTTCGCCGACCAGGGGCGCACCGCCGAGCTGCTCCTGGTGCTCCCGGACGTGACCTGGCAGGCGTACAACCTGTTCCCCGAGGACGGCCGCACCGGCGCCAGCCTCTACCACGCCTGGGACGGCCGGGGCGGCCTGGTCGGCGAGCCCGAGGCGGCCGTCACGGTGTCCTTCGACCGCCCGCACGCCACCGCCGGACTGCCGCTGCACGTCGGCCACGCGTACGACTTCATCCGCTGGGCCGAGCGCTACGGCTACGACCTCTCCTACGCCACCGCCACCGACCTGCACGCCGGCCTGGTGGACCCGGCCGAGCACCGCGCGCTGGTCTTCCCCGGCCACGACGAGTACTGGTCCGAGCCGATGAGACGGGCCGCCGAACGGGCCCGGGACGGCGGCACCTCGCTGGTCTTCCTGTCCGCCAACACCATGTACTGGCGGGTCGAGCTGACCGCCGCCGCCTCCGGCGAGCCCAACCGGCTGCTCAACTGCCGCAAGCGGCAGAAGGCCGGACCGGGCAGCCCGGCCGCCGGGGTGCCCGGTGCGGCCAGCGCGCTGTGGCGGGACGCCGGCGAGCCCGAGCAGCACCTGCTGGGGGTGCAGTACTCGGGCCGGGTCGCGGCGCCGGTGCCGCTGGTCGCCCGGCACACCGGGCACTGGCTCTGGGACGGCACCGGGCTGCAGGAGGGCGACGAGCTGCCCGGCCTGGTCGCGGGGGAGGCCGACCGGTACTACCCGAAGGTCGCGCTGCCCGAGCACACCGAGCGGGTGCTGCTGGCCCACTCGCCGTACCGGGACCTGGCCGGCCGCACCCGCTACCAGGAGACCTCGCTGTACCGGGCGCCCAGCGGCGCGTACGTCTTCGCGGCCGGCACCTTCGCCTGGTCGCCCGCGCTGGGCCGCCCCGGGCTCACCGACGAGCGGGTCCAGCGGGCCACCGCCAACCTGCTGGACCGGCTCTGCAAGAACTGAGCCCCGGCTCCGCAGGAACCGGGCCCGGGCGGGCGTGAAAGACTGCGGGAGCAGTGACCTCCCCTTTCGCGGTGCCCCACGCCCGTGAACGACCCCTGAGGACTGAACACCTTGAGCGGATTTGTCACCAAGCCCGAGCCGGTGCTGGTACCCGGCCTGGTCCACCTGCACACCGGCAAGGTGCGCGACCTGTACCGCACCGAAGCGGGCGAGCTGGTGATGGTGGCCAGCGACCGGACGTCCGCCCACGACTGGGTGCTGCCGAACGAGATCCCGGACAAGGGCCGCGTCCTCACCCAGCTCTCGCTGTGGTGGTTCGAGCGGATCGCCGACATCGTCCCCAACCACGTGATCTCCACCGAGCTCCCGGCCGGCGCCCCCGCCGACTGGAAGGGCCGCACGCTGGTCTGCAAGAGCCTGGAGATGATCCCGGTCGAGGCGGTCGCCCGCGGCTACCTGGCCGGCTCCGGCCTGACCGAGTACGAGGAGAGCCGCACGGTCTGCGGCATCGCCCTGCCGGAGGGCCTGGAGAACAGCTCCGAGCTGCCCGCCCCGATCTACACCCCGGCCCTCAAGGCCGAGGTCGGCGAGCACGACGAGAACGTCCCGTACGAGGAGACCGCCCGCCGGATCGGCGCCGAGCTGGCCAACCAGGTCCGCCGCACCACCCTGGACGTCTACGCCCGGGCCCGGGACATCGCCCGTGACCGCGGCATCATCCTGGCCGACACCAAGTTCGAGTTCGGCCTGCTGGACGGCGAGCTGATCATCGGCGACGAGGTGCTCACCCCGGACTCCTCCCGCTACTGGCCGGCCGACGACTACCGGCCGGGCCGCTCGCAGGCGTCCTTCGACAAGCAGCTGATCCGCGACTGGCTGGTCTCCCCGGCCTCCGGCTGGGACCGCTACAGCGAGCAGCCGCCGCCGGAGCTGCCGGCCGAGGTGGTCGAGCGGACCCGCGCCAAGTACATCGAGGTGTACGAGCGGCTGACCGGCACCAGCTGGGTCTGAGCCGCCCGGACGGCCCGCGGGTACGGCGTCAGATCCAGCCGTGCTCGCGGGCGATCCGCACCGCCGCGTGCCGGTTCTCCGCACCCAGCTTGGTGGCCGCCGAGGACAGGTAGTTGCGCACGGTGCCCTGGGACAGCGCGGCCCGCTCGGCGATCTCCGCGATCGGGGTGCCGTCCGCGGCCAGCTCCAGGACGTCCGTCTCGCGCGGGGTCAGCGGGGTCTCCCCGGCGCTGATCGCGTCCGCCGCGAGTTCCGGGTCCACGTACCGGCCGCCGGAGCGCACGGTGCGGATGATGCCGGCCAGGTCGGCCGCGGAGACGGTCTTCGGCAGGAAGCCGCGCACCCCGACCTCCAGTGCCCGCTTCAGGTAGCCGGGCCGGCCGTGGCCGGTGACGATCATGCAGCGGCAGTCCGGCAGCAGCCGGCGCAGCTCGGTGGCCACCTCGATGCCGTCCTTGCCGGGCATCTGCAGGTCCAGCACCGCGATGTCCGGCCGGTGCGACTGGGCCATCGCCAGCGCCTCCGGGCCGGAGCCGGCCTGGGCGACCACCTCGATGTCGTCCTCCAGCGAGAGCAGCGCGGCCAGCGCGCCGCGGATCAGGTGCTCGTCGTCGGCGAGCAGGACGCGGACGGGCGCGGTGTTCTCGGTCATCGGGGCCTCTCTCAGCCTGGCAGCGGGACGGTGGCGAGCATCCGGAAGGTACCGGGCGCGGCGGCCGGGACGCTCAGTTCGCCGTTGTGGGCGGCCAGCCGCTCGCGCAGGCCGCCCAGTCCGGTGCCGCCGCCCTGGGAGGGCAGCGGCACGGCGGGCGCCCCGTCGTTCTCCAGCTCCAGCACCGCCCGGCCGTCCCGCTGCCGAAGCCGGATCAGGCAGTGGGCGGCCTCGCTGTGCCGCAGCACGTTGGTGGTGGCCTCGCGGATCACCCAGCCGAGCACCGACTGCACGGGGTGCGGCAGCCGGTCGACGTCCTCGCCGAGGTCGATCTCGCAGCTGACGTCGGCGGCGCGCAGTACGGCGCGGGCGCCGATCGCCTCGGCGTGCAGGTCGGCGGTGCGGTAGCCGCGGACGACGTCCCGGACCTCGCGCTGCGACTCCTGGGCGATCCTCTGCACCTCGGCCATCTGCTCGGAGGCCTCCGGCCGTCCGCGCCGGGCGAGCTGGACGGCGAGTTCGCTCTTCAGCGCGATGGTGGTGAGGTTGCGGCCCATCACGTCGTGCAGGTCGCGGGAGAACCGCAGGCGCTCCTCGGCGACGGCCAGCCGGGACTGCGCCTCGCGGGCGGCGTCCAGCTCCCAGACCACGGCGGTCACCCAGGCGAAGCTGCGGCAGCTGCCGATCAGGACGAGGATGCCGAAGATCGAACCGCAGACCCATCCGCAGGTGGTGCCGAAGCCGATTCCGGCCAGCAGCATCGCCGGGGCGATCGCGAACGGCAGAGCGATTCCGACGAGCGAGGTCCACCGCCACCGCAGGCCCACCCCCGTGGGGCCTGCGGCCGCTCCGACCAGGGCGGCGGCGATCACCGCGGTGAACGGCGGGCCGGGGTGGGTCGACAGCCCGTCGGAGGCCGGGCCGAGCAGCAGGACGATCCAGGAACCGGCCACGCTCAGAGCGGTGTTGACGATCAGCCACCGCCGGTACGTGCTGGGCCGTCCCAGGTAGTGGTCGAGCGAGGTCCGGTAGGCCCGGAGGGTGACCAGCACGGAGGCCAGCGACAGGACCAGGCCGACCTGGGCGGTGGACGTCGCCCCCTGGATCCGCACGGCGGAGGCGCTGGCCAGCAGGTTCACCGGCAGCGTGAACCATGCCACCAGGTAGAGCGACCAGCGGAAGTACAGCTCGGCGCGCTGCGGCTTGCCGTAGCTCCGCCAGCGTCGGATCGGCCCCCGGACCATCGCAGTGCTCCCCGTCTGATCACGATCGTGTCGCTGCCTTCATATCAGAGGTGGAACACGGGCTGGTCTTTTGGTTTCCCTCTCCCACCCCAGGTCAGCGGCGCGGTTCCCAGCGGAAGTAGCGGACCGCGCCCCAGACCGCCAGGCCGAACCAGACCGTGCCGGTGACCAGGTGCGGGGCGGCGGCGCTCCAGCTGCCGAGGAAGTCGGTCGGGGCGGCCGAGCCGTCGGTGCCGAACCAGCCGACCCGGATCAGCTGGAAGGCCGGGGTGGTCGGCAGCAGGCGGCAGACGTCGGCCAGCTGCGAGGGCATGACCTCCAGCGGGACGAACAGGCCGGAGCCGAACTGCATGACCAGCATGACCGGCAGGGTGGTGATGCCCGCGCTCTCCACGGTCTTGGTGAAGGCGCTGGACAGCGCGGCCAGGGCGATCATGGTGGCCAGGGTCAGCACCAGGCCGGCCAGCATCAGCAGCGGGTTGACCGGCACCGCCAGGTGCAGGCCGAGGCTGCCGCCGATCCCGATCAGGGCGGCCATCAGCAGGCCGAGCAGGAGCGAGGGGACGGCGGTGCCGAGCAGGATCTCCAGGTCCCTGGCCTCGCCGGTGCGCAGCCGCTTGAGCACCAGCTCGCCGCGCCGCCCGACGTACGCGGCGGTCAGGTTGTAGTAGACGACGAAGGCCAGGATCATCCCGACCGAGCCGTAGACCAGCATCGAGTCGACGTCCAGCCCGGGGGTGGTCTCGGCCTGCTGCTTGAGAATCCCGCGCAGGGTGCCGATCAGCACGACCGGCAGCACCACGGCGGTGAACAGCGCGGTGCGGTTGCGCACCAGCAGGGTGGCCTCGGCGCGGCCGAGGGCGAACAGTCGGCCGGCGGTGGTGCTCGGGGCACCCGTGGCGGCGGCGGCGGTGGTCATCGGGCGGATCCGATCAGACGGCGGCGGGCGGGACGGGCGGCGGCGGGGGCCTGCGGCGGGGCCTGGTGGGCGGCCTCGGAGGCGATGGCGAGGAAGGCCTCCTCCAGCGAGGCGCTGCGGGCGTCCAGGGCGCCGAGGGCGATCCCGTGGTGCCGGGCCCAGCCGAGCAGGTCGGTGAGGGTGTCCTGGAGGCCGGTGCTCTGCACGGTGACCTTGCGGCCGTCGACGGTGACCTCGGCCCCGGGCAGGACGGGCAGCGCGCTGCCGGTGAACTCGGGGAGCTCGAAGGTGATCCGGGAGGGCCGGCCGGCGATCACCTCGGCGACGGTGCCGGTGGTGACGACCCGGCCGCCGTGCATGATGGCCAGCCGGTCGGCGAGCTCCTCCGCCTCCTCCAGGTAGTGGGTGGTGAGCAGCACCGTGGTGCCCTGGGCGCGCAGTTCGCGCACCAGCCGCCAGACGGCGGCGCGCGCCTCCGGGTCGAGGCCGGTGCTGGGCTCGTCCAGGAACAGCACCTCGGGGCGGCCGAGCAGAGCCATCGCGAGGTCGAGCCGGCGCCGTTCGCCGCCGGACAGCTGCTTGACCCGGACGTCGGCGCGGTGGCCGAGGCCGACCAGTTCCAGGGCCTCCGCGACCGGGCGGGCGCCGCTGGTCACCCCGGCCCAGGTGCGGCCGGTCTCGGCGGCGGTGAGCTCGCCGGGGAAGCCGCCCTCCTGGAGCATGATGCCGATCCGCGGCCGGACGGCGGCGCGCTCCTTGAAGGGGTCACGGCCGAGTACCCGGACGGTGCCGCCACCGGGCGCGGCCAGGCCCTCGATGACCTCCATGGTGGAGGTCTTGCCGGCGCCGTTGGTGCCGAGCAGGGCGAACAGCTCGCCGCGGCCGACGGTCAGGTCGACGCCGCGGACGGCGTGGTACTCGGTGGCGCCGGTGCCGTAGCGGCGGTGCAGGTCGGTGACCTCGATCACGCTGTCGCCGGGGCGGGCGGGCTGGCTTTTCTCCATGCCCCGAGCCTTCCGCCGGCCCGGCCGCGCGGGCAGTGCGCGCCGTCATGAATCGGCGGTGCGGATCCACGGGTCGGCGATGACAAATGTCATGGGGAGGAGCGGCGGAGGAAGTGCGGGAATACGTCGAAGGCCCCCTCGATCGAGGGGGCCTTCGTGCTGGAGCGGACGACGAGATTCGAACTCGCGACCCTCACCTTGGCAAGGTGATGCTCTACCAACTGAGCCACGTCCGCATGGTCAAACTATTGAGTTGTGCTGTGCTCGCGCACTGCGAGCGGACGACGAGATTCGAACTCGCGACCCTCACCTTGGCAAGGTGATGCTCTACCAACTGAGCCACGTCCGCATGGTGCCTGGTGGGGCACCCGCCGCCTCTTCGGATCTCTCCGTTGCGGCGACGAGGATTACTCTACAGCATCGTTCGGGGTGGTCGCCCCACCCTTTCGGTCCAGGCGGGCAGGGCGACCGGGGGCGGTGCCCCGACGGGGTCAGTTCGCCTCGGCGAACGCCTCGTACACGTGCTTGGGGATGCGGCCGCGGGCCGGCAGTTCCATCCCGCGCGACAGGGCCCAGGCGCGCACGGCGGCCGGGTCCGGGGTGAGCGCGGTGCGGCGGAAGGACTTTCCGGTGCGGCTCTGGCGACGGCCGGCCGCGACGAACGGAGCGAGGGCCTCCCGCAGCTTTTCCGCGTTGTCCACGGACAGGTCGATCTCGTACGACTTCCCGTCGACGCCGAAGTGGACGGTTTCTGCGGCGGCGCCGCCGTCCAGGTCGTCGGAGAGCGTGACAACTACACGCTGAGCCATGGGTGTCAATCCTCTCGGGCAATTCGGCCGCCGGTTCGCGGAGTGCGACGGGTGGCCTGATGTGCACCAACTCGCGCAAGCGCATACGGGCAGGCCTGGTGGCCCGCCGGATACGCAGCACTTGCCGCGACAGGTGGCCCTATTCTGCACCCGAAGGGGGTCGAAATCGAAGAGTTCGACATTCTTTTCCGGATATTCACGAGTCTTCGCGGCACTGCGGGATACCGGAGTGCGGGACGGGCGGATCTGTCCCCAAGTGCCGTATTCGGGTGTTCTTCGCGGGTCGTGGTTTGGGCCCGCGAATCACCGGAAACGGGCCGGGTCGTGCGGGGGGTGGGGGTGCTGGATCCCTTGTGCCGTAAGGGTCCTGGGTCTACGCGCGTCACCCGCCCCGGCCAGCAATCCTGCCCCGAACGGCCGGTAGTCTGGAGTTCCCCCGCCTCACCGAAGACACCACCGGGAGTGCCAGTGGCACGCGTCGTAGTCGACGTCATGCTCAAGCCGGAGATCCTCGACCCCCAGGGACAGGCGGTGCAGCGTGCACTGCCCCGTCTCGGATTCACCGGGATCGCCGACGTCCGCCAGGGCAAGCGTTTCGAGCTGGAGCTGGAGGGCCCGGTCGACGACGCCGCGCTCGCCCGTATCCGCGAAGCCGCCGAGACCTTTCTCGCCAACACCGTGATCGAGGACTTCACCGTCCGGGTCGAGGAGGCGGCGAAGTGACCACCCGCGTAGGCGTCGTCACTTTCCCCGGATCCCTCGACGACCGCGACGCCCAGCGCGCGGTCCGCCTGGCCGGCGCGGAGCCGGTCGCCCTCTGGCACCGTGACAAGGATCTCCACCAGGTCGACGCCGTCGTCCTGCCCGGCGGATTCAGTTACGGCGACTATCTGCGCTGCGGCGCGATCTCCCGCTTCTCGCCGGTGATGGACACCGTCATCGAGCAGGCCAGGCTCGGAATGCCCGTGCTGGGTATCTGCAACGGCTTCCAGGTGCTGTGCGAATCGCACCTGCTGCCCGGCGCGCTGACCCGGAACGACTCGCTGCACTTCATCTGCCGCGACCAGAAGCTGCGCATCGAGAACGCGGAGACCGCCTGGACCCGGGATTACGCGGCGGGCCAGGAAATCGTCGTCCCGCTGAAGAACGGCGAGGGCCGCTTCGTCGCCGACGCGCACGTCCTGGACGAACTCGAGGCCGAGGGCCGGGTCGTGGCCCGGTACCTCGACGTCAACCCGAACGGTTCGTACCGCGACATCGCCGGCATCACCAACGCCGCCGGCAATGTCGTCGGCCTGATGCCGCACCCGGAGCACGCCGTGGAGCCGCTCACCGGCCCGAGCACCGAGGGCCTGGGGTTCTTCACTTCCGTCCTGAAGCAGCTGGTGAACGCCTGATGAGCCTCGACACCGTCAAGAACGCCGAGCAGACCCCGGACGCCGCCCAGCCGTGGGCCGAACTCGGCCTCAAGCAGGACGAGTACGCGCGCATCCGGGAGATTCTCGGCCGCCGCCCGACCGGCGCCGAACTCGCGATGTACTCGGTCATGTGGTCCGAGCACTGTTCGTACAAGAGCAGCAAGGTCCACCTGAAGCAGTTCGGCGAGAAGAAGCCGGATTCGGACGCGATGCTCGTCGGCATCGGCGAGAACGCCGGTGTGGTCGACGTCGGCCAGGGCTACGCGGTCACCTTCAAGGTCGAGTCGCACAACCACCCCTCGTACATCGAGCCCTACCAGGGCGCGGCCACCGGCATCGGCGGCATCGTGCGCGACATCCTGGCGATGGGCGCCCGCCCGGTCGCCGTGATGGACCCGCTGCGCTTCGGTGCGGCCGACCACCCGGACACCCGGCGCGTGCTGCCCGGGATCGTCGCGGGCATCGGCGGCTACGGCAACTGCCTAGGCCTGCCGAACATCGGCGGCGAGGTCGTCTTCGACTCCTGCTACCAGGGCAACCCGCTGGTCAACGCCCTGTGCGTGGGCGTCATGAAGCACGAGGACATCCACCTCGCGCAGGCCTCCGGCGCCGGCAACAAGGTCATCCTGTACGGCGCCCGCACCGGCGGCGACGGCATCGGCGGCGTCTCGGTGCTGGCCTCCGAGACCTTCGACGACACCAAGCCGGCCAAGCGCCCGGCCGTCCAGGTCGGCGACCCGTTCCAGGAGAAGCTGCTGATCGAGTGCACCCTGGAGATCTTCCGGGAGAAGCTCGTCAAGGGCATCCAGGACCTCGGCGGGGCCGGCCTGTCCTGCGCCACCAGCGAGCTGGCCTCGGCCGGCTCCGGCGGCATGCGGATCGACCTCGACACCGTGCACCTGCGCGACCACACGCTCTCGCCGGAGGAGATCCTCATGAGCGAGTCGCAGGAGCGCATGTGCGCGATCGTCGAGCCCGACAAGGTCGCCCGCTTCCTGGAGATCTGCGAGAAGTGGGACGTCATCGCCAACGTCATCGGTGAGGTGACCGACGGCGAGCGCCTGGAGATCTTCTGGCACGGCGAGCTCGTGGTGGACGTGCCCCCGCGCACCGTCGCCCACGAGGGCCCGACCTACCAGCGCCCCTACGCCCGCCCGAGCTGGCAGGACGCGCTGCAGGCCGACGCCCCCACCGCCGAGCGGCTGGCCCGCCCGACCACCGGCGAGGGCCTCAAGGCCGATCTGCTGAAGGTCGCGAGCCACCCGAACCAGGCCTCCAAGTCCTGGATCACCGACCAGTACGACCGCTACGTGCTCGGCAACACCGTGCTCTCGCACGGCGAGGACTCGGGCATGATCCGGATCGACGACGAGACCAACCTCGGCGTCTCGGTCGCCACCGACGGCAACGGCCGCTACGCCAAGCTGGACCCGTACACCGGCGCCCAGCTGGCCCTGGCCGAGTCCTACCGCAACGTCGCGGCCGGCGGCGCCAAGCCGCTCGCCGTCTCCGACTGCCTCAACTTCGGCTCCCCCGAGGACCCGGACGTCATGTGGCAGTTCGCCGAGGCGACCCGCGGCCTGGCCGACGCCTGCCTGGTGCTCGGCACCCCGGTCACCGGCGGCAACGTCTCGCTGTACAACCAGACCGGCGACGTCGCCATCCACCCGACCCCGGTCGTCGCGGTGCTCGGCGTCATCGACGACGTCACCCGGCGCACCCCGGTCGCCTTCGCCGAGGAGGGGCAGCTGCTCTACCTGCTCGGCGACACCGCGGACGAGCTCGGCGGCTCGGCCTGGTCGCAGGTCGTCCACGACCACCTCGGCGGCCTGCCGCCCAAGGTGGACCTGGAGCGCGAGCGGCTGCTCGGCGACATCCTGATCGCCGCCTCGCGCGACGGCATGATCGACGCCGCGCACGACCTCTCCGACGGCGGCCTCGGCCAGGCGCTCGTGGAGAGCTGCCTCAAGGGCGGCCACGGCGCCCGGATCGTCGTGCCCGAGGGCACCGACCCGTTCGTCCTGCTGTTCTCGGAGTCGGCCGGCCGCGCCGTCGTGGCGGTGCCGCGCAGCGAGGAGCTCCGCTTCAACGACATGTGCACCGCGCGTGGCCTGCCGGCCACCCGGATCGGTGTCGTGGACGGCGACAGCATCGACGTCCAGGGGCAGTTCAGCGTCACGCTGGCCGAGCTGAAGGACGCCCACACCGGCGTCATCGAGGCCCTGCTGGCCTGATCGGCTGTTCCGAGGGGCGGGCGGTTCGTTCTGAACCGCCCGCCCCTCAGGGCCTGTCTCCCGGGTCCTTGCCTGAGCCGACAAAACCCGGGAGACAGGCCCTCGGCGTATGTTGGGCCCCATGCCTGCCAAGTCCCGTACCTACCAACCGCAGAAGGTCCGCGCCGCGCTGGCCGCCCAGACCGGGGCGCTGCGTGCCGCCGTGGCGGGCCTCGCCGACGGGCAGTTGGACCTGCCGACCAGGCTGGGGGACTGGCGGGTGCGGGAGTTGATCGCGCACCTGGCCGTCCAGCTGGAGTACCTCCCCGCGCACCTGGACGACCCGCTCCAGGGGCGCCCGCAGCTCGACCTGACGGGCTGGGTGGCGGCGGTCGGCACGGTGGCGCCGTTGCTGGACGAGCAGGCCCGGGAGCGGGCCGGGGCGGAGTTCGACGGGGACGCGGCCGCGGTCGCGGAGGCCTTCGGGCGGGCCGCCGACGCCCTGACCGGACTGCTCGCGAGGCCCGAAGCCGCCGACCCGGCGCGGCGGTTCGAGATCCGGCTGGGCTCGATGACGCTCGCCGACCTGCTGGTCACCCGGCTGGTCGAGACCGTGGTGCACGCCGACGACCTGGCCGACGCCCTCGGCCTGGCCGCCTTCCCGCACGACCGCCAGGCCCTCGCCGCCGTCACCCGGCTGCTGGCCGACGCGCTGGCCGCCCGGGCCCCCGGCGGGGCGGTCGAGCTGCGGATCCCGCCGTACGCCGTCGTCCAGGCCGTCGAGGGCCCCCGGCACACCCGCGGCACCCCGCCCAACGTGGTCGAGACCGACCCGCTGACCTGGATCCGGCTCGCCACCGGCCGGGTGCCGTGGGCGGCCGCGGTGGCGGACCACGAGGTGTCCGCCTCCGGCGAGCGCAGCGACCTGGGGGAGTACCTGCCGGTCCTGGGCTAGGACTTGGCTAGTGCAGCTGCCCGGCCAGGTTCTCGGCGGTCTTGCGCAGGGGTTCGCCGGCCAGGGCCGGGTTCCGGGTGTCCTGGACGGTGGTGTTCTGGTCGAGCATCAGCACCAGGTCGCCGTCGCCGTGCAGCGCGATCCGGGCGACGGCGGCCGTGCCCTGGCCCGGGGTGATCCTGGTCTGCCCGACGGAGGGGCGGTCGGTGGAGAACTGGGTCAGCTGATCCACGCTGAGCAGCCCGGCGCGCTGGATCGCGGGGAGCATCATGCTGACGCCGTAGTCGTTCTTCGGCACGGCCAGCAGTTCGAGGTCGACGGTGGACGGGCCGACCGTGTACGAGCAGGTGATCTGGGCGTTCGGCGGCGTGGCCGGCATCTCGGGCATGGTCGGCGGGTGGCTGACCGCCGACGGCCAGGGCTGGGCGGGCACGCCGTCGCCGGTGTTGCCGGTGACGGAACGCCCGTCCGTCACGGCGGGGGCGACGGTGCCGCTGATCCCGGCGGCGGCCGTCGCCTTCGCGAGGTCGAGGCCGAACGGGCAGCTGGTGGACTTGTTCTTCACCAGGTCCAGGGCGGTCGACCGGACCCGGTCGTAGGACAGTGCCCCGCCGCCCGCCCCGGTGTCGGACGAGGACGAGCAGGCGGCGGCGCCCAGGGCGATCCCGGCGGCGGCGAACACGGCGGTGAGCTTTCGGCGTTGGGCAGCGGTCATGACCGCAGGGTAGGCGCTGGTTGTGCCGGGGGATCGCCGATCAGGTCTCAACTCCGTTCCGGTCCGTACCGCCGGGGTCCGTCCGGCAAGGTCCGCCGGACGGACGCTAGGGGACGGCCGGGCCGCTCAGGTAGGTGCCCTCGGCCGAGTACGGCCAGGCGTTCGGCGCGCAGCCCTTGAGGCCGTAGATCTGCTGCATCATCGCGGGCGCGGGCTTGCCGGGGCCGGGGCAGGTCTCGTGCCCGTGGCCGATCCGGTGGCCGACCTCGTGGTTGATGATCAGCGCTCGGTACTCGTCCAGCGGGCCGCTGAACTGGGGTGAACCGGTGTTCCAACGCTTGGAGTTGACGAGCACCTGGTTGCCGACGTTGCAGTTGACCTCGCCGTGGGTGTCCAGGCCGGAGGCGCCGCAGATCTTGTCCACGGTGACCGGGGAGGCGATCTTCACGGTGAAGTCGTACGAGCCGCCGGCGACCAGCTGGAAGGCGTTCTTGCGGTCGTTGGTCCAGCCGCGGCGGTCGCCGAGGATGCCGTGGATCTGGGCGGCGGCGGACGCGGCGTCGATGCCGATGCCGTCCTCGACCTCCACCCGGTAGCGGCGCACGGTGCCGCGGCCGACCGCCTTGGCGCTGGCGGGGGCGATGCTGAAGGTGCCCGAGCCCTTGGTGGGGCCGGGGTCCGGAGCGGTGGGCGTCGGGGTCGGCGTCGGGGTCGCCGTGGGCGCGCTGGTGGGTGTCGCCGACGCTGACGCGGTGCCGGGCGACTGTTCGGCGGGCGGGGCGACCCGGGCCTGGGTGGTGGCGGGGGCCGGAGTGTCCGTGGAGCCGTTCAGCGCGAAGGCCGCGACGCCCAGCAGGACGACGGAGGCGATCATTGCCGTGAGCATGCCAGGGCTGATCCTGCGGCGTGACCGGCGGCGTCTGTTGCGAGCGTTCTTGGGTGGAGTGGCTCGCCTGCGGGCGGATCTGGCTGCGGGCACGAGCCACACCCTGGCATGGCGAACGGGTGAATGTCCATATACCCGGTATGCAACCTCCGGGGCGAGCCGGGCGTTGCGCGGACCCCGGCCCCGTACCGGTCGAGCGGGCGCCCGATCACGGCCGGGCGGTTGACCCCAGGGCCCCGGATGGCAGACTGCACTCCATGGCGATTCACAAGAATCTTCTCGACGGCCCCGAACCGACCCTTCTGCCGGAGGACGAACAGCCCTACCGGATGCTGGCGGAGGAGTCGGCCTCACCGACCCAGGTGGTCGCCGAATTCCCGGCCTTCTGCCTCGGCTGGGCCATGCTCGCCGACGACGCCTACGTGGCCGGCCGCCACGTCGAGTCCTACGCCTACGCCCGCACCGGCTACCACCGCGGCCTGGACGCGCTGCGCCGCGCCGGCTGGAAGGGCCACGGCCCGGTGCCGTGGGACCACCGCGGCAACCGCGGCTTCCTGCGCTGCCTGGCGGCGCTCGCCCGGGCGGCCGGCGCGATCAAGGAGACCGAGGAGGAGGCCCGCTGCTGGCAGTTCCTGAAGGACAGCAGTGCGGAGGCGTACACCGAGCTCAAGCAGTCGTCCGAGCTGTAGGGACCCGGACACGACCGTGCCCCCGGTGGATCATCCACCGGGGGCACGGTCGGTTCAGGCGCCCGTCGCTCCGGGGCCGGTGACGTCAGGCGCCCGTCACTTCAGGCGCTTGTCACGTCAGACGTTTGTCACTTCAGGCGCTTGCCGGCCGAGCGCAGCTGCTCGGCGGCCTCGAACACGCGGGCGGCCATGCCGGCCTCGGCCAGCTTGCCCCAGGTGCGCGGGTCGTAGGTGTTCTTCTTGCCGACCTCGCCGTCGACCTTCAGCACGCCGTCGTAGTTGGCGAACATGTGGCCGGCCACCGGGCGGGTGAAGGCGTACTGGGTGTCGGTGTCCAGGTTCATCTTCACGACGCCGTTCTCCAGCGCGGTGGCGATCTCCTCGGCGGTGGAGCCCGAGCCGCCGTGGAAGACGAAGTCGAACGGGTCGGTCTTGCCGTACTGCTTGCCGATCGCGTCCTGCAGCTCGCGCAGCAGCTCCGGCTTCAGCACGACGTTGCCCGGCTTGTACACGCCGTGCACGTTGCCGAACGAGGCGGCCAGCAGGTAGCGGCCCTTCTCGCCCAGGCCCAGCGCCTCGGCGGTGCGCACGGCGTCGTTGACGGTGGTGTACAGCTCGTCGTTGATCTCGTGGGTGACGCCGTCCTCCTCGCCACCGGTCGGGGTGATCTCGACCTCGAGGATGATCTTCGCGGCGGCGGCCTGGGCCAGCAGCTCCTGGGCGATCGCCAGGTTGTCGGCGAGGGTCTCGGCCGAGCCGTCCCACATGTGCGACTGGAACAGCGGGTTCTCGCCCTTGGCCACGCGCTCGGCGGACACCGCCAGCAGCGGGCGGACGTAGCCGTCCAGCTTGTCCTTCGGGCAGTGGTCGGTGTGCAGCGCGACGGTGATGTCGTACTTGGCGGCGACGATGTGGGCGAACTCGGCGAGCGCGACCGCGCCGGTCACCATGTCCTTGTTGTGCTGGCCGCCCAGGAACTCCGCGCCACCGGTCGAGATCTGGATGATCCCGTCGCTCTCGGCCTCGGCGAAACCACGCAGCGCGGCGTGCAGGGTCTGCGACGAGGTGACGTTGATGGCCGGGTAGGCGAACTTGCCCGCCTTGGCCCGGTCCAGCATCTCGTTGTAGACCTCGGGAGTTGCGATGGGCATGCGATCCGCTCCTGTCGGGTTGCGGCGTACGGACGGTGCTGTCCGACGCTGTGTACGCCTTCGTGACGACTCCGTGCCGGCCCGCCGACGCGCGGCGCTGCGGTGTGGCTCTCCGGCACCAAGGTTCGAGGCGACCTCCGCGGTAGGGCCCTGAGGGTGGTGGGCCGCCGCGGACCGGACGCCTGGGCCATCTTCCCAGACTCGTGCCCGCAGGTCAGCAGGAGCCCGCCTGTCGGGACGTCGCACGGGACGGCTCGGCCGGAACCCGTCGGCCCGCCCGGACCGGGCCCGCGGGGCTTGGCCGGAAGTCGCCGGAAAGGTACGCCCGCTATCCTGCGCCCGTGGACTACAACCAGCTGGCCGTCAATCTGCTCGACGCCAAATCCCTGATCTCGTCCCTCGGCGCCATCGGGCTGATCGCGATCATCTTCGCGGAGACCGGCCTGCTGGTCGGCTTCTTCTTCCCGGGTGACTCGCTGCTGATCCTGGCAGGCGTCGCCGCCTCGAACGCGGCCTCCTCGGTGCTCGGCGACGGCGCGAAGCTGCCGATCGCGGTGCTGCTCGTCGGCTGCCCGATCGCGGCGGTCGCCGGAGCCCAGCTCGGGCACCTGATCGGGGCCAAGGTCGGGCCGAGGATGTTCGACAAGCCCGACTCGAAGATCTTCCGCCGTGAGTACGTGGTGAAGGCGGAGGAGTACTTCAACAAGTTCGGCTCGGGCAAGGCCGTGGTGCTGGCCCGCTTCATGCCGATCATCCGGACCTTCCTGAACCCGGTGGCCGGCACCCTGGAGATGCCCGCCCGGACCTTCTTCGTCTGGAACGTCATCGGCGGCGTGCTGTGGACCGAGTCCATGCTGCTGATCGGCTACTTCTTCGGCGACGCCCTCGCCCCGGTGATCGACAAGTACTTGATCCCGGCGGTGCTGCTGATCGTGCTGCTGTCGATCTCGCCGATCCTGGTCGAGGTCATGCGGGAGCGCCGGAAGAAGAAGGCCGGCCTGGTCGAGACCCCGGCCGCCGACGCGGCGCAGAGCGGCAGCGGGCGGCACCGGCGCGGCTGAGCCCCTGCTGCGGCCTCGACGGCCATCACAGCGTTCATGGCCTTCACAGTGCCGACGGCCTCCACGGCGTTCACGGCCTTCGCAGTGCCGACGGCCTCCACGGCGTTCACGACAGAGGGCCGGGCCCGTTCCACGTGGTTTCACGTGAAACAGGGCCCGGCCCTTCGTGCTGTTCGGAGTCCCCGTACGGGTCAGAGGCCCAGGTCGTCCAGGGTGTACGCGGTCACGTACGCCAGGCCCTGCGCCTCGACGGCGCCCGCGCCACCGCGCTCGACGATCACCGCGACGCCGACCACCTCGGCGCCCGCCTCGCGCAGCGCCTCGACGGCGGTCAGCACCGAGCCGCCGGTGGTGGAGGTGTCCTCGACCGCCAGCACCCGGCGGCCCTTCACCTCGGGGCCCTCGATCCGGCGCTGCAGGCCGTGCGCCTTGCCCGCCTTGCGGACCACGAAGGCGTCCAGCTTCTGTCCGCGCGCGGCGGCGGCGTGCAGCATCGAGGCGGCCACCGGGTCGGCACCCAGGGTCAGACCGCCGACGGCGTCGTACTCCAGGTGCGAGGTCGCGTCCAGCATCACCCGGCCGACCAGCGGGGCGGCCTCGCCGTCCAGCGTGATCCGGCGCAGGTCGACGTAGTAGTCGGCCTCCTTGCCGGAGGAAAGGGTGACCTTGCCGTGCACGACGGCCTTGTCCTTGATCTGTGCCAGCAGGGCGTCGCGGTCGTTGCTCATGAGCGTTCAGTCTAGGGCCTGAACGCTCGGGGGGCGCTCGCGACTAGCGCCGGCGCAGTGCCCTGACCAGCACCACGGCGCCGCCCAGCAGGGCCACCGAGCCGCCGATCACCCACGGCACCGCGCTGCGGCCACCCGCGCCCGGCACCACGATGCCGCCGGCCTCGCCGCCCCAGCGGGACGCCGCCCGGGCCCGCGCGCTGCGGGCCGGCAGGGCCGGGGCGTAGCGGCCGCGCGGCGGGGCGTGGTCCACCTCCTCGGCCGAACGGCCGACGATGCTGCGGCGGACCGGGCCGCTGAGCTCCGGCTCGTCCTCGTAGGCGAAGAGCGGCTCGACCGGGAGCTCCTCGGCCACCCCGTCCTGGGGGCCGCCGTCGCCGGCGTCCGCCTCGTCGTGCTCGTCGACGTCGTCCGCGTCGTCCTCGTCGTCGGCGGCCGAGCCGGTGGGGAGGCCGAAGCGCTCGGCGTCGGCGTCGGAGAAGGCGATCAGGTCCGAGAGGTCGTCGTCCAGGTCGTCGCCGGGCTGGTCCTGGCGGTCCTCGATGAAGACGACCTCGGCGTCCGTGCCGGTGTCGGTGTCGGTGTCGGTGCCGGTGTCGGCCGCGTCCTCGGCGCCGGTCCCGGCTTCGTCCGTCGTCCCGTCGGCGGGCTCCTCGTCGCCCTCCACCGGGGCGTCCGGGGAGGTGAGCGCGACGGCGAAGCGTTCCAGCAGGCGGCGACCGGTGGCGTCGAGGGTCTCGGCGTCGAACTCGGTCAGCCGACCGGTGGCGCTCAGGTCGCCGGTGAAGCGGACCGCCGCGGTGCCGTCCTCGGCGCCCTCCGCGACGCTGACCCGCACGGTGGCGGTCGCCTCGCCGTCACCCCGGGCCTCCTGCCCCTCGGCGAGCACGGTCAGCACGCCGCCCCGGCCCTCGATCAGCGACAGCACACCCTTGTAGGTGATCGTGGAGCCGCCGATCCGCAGCTTCAGCCGCCCGCCGATCTCCTCCGCAAGCCCGGCCCCGACCGCGGCCGGCTCGGTGCTCAGCCCCGGCACGCTCCGCGCCAGCAGCGCGGGATCCTGCAGGGCCTGCCGCACCAGCTCTGCGGACATCGGGACGACAACCTCATGCTCCATGCCACGGAGCCTACCGACTGCACCCGGCCCGGTCCCTACCCACCACCGCCGACTTTCCCGACCCCACCAGTGCCCTCCACACCCCTGCGCCCCGCGCCACCCACCCCGAACCCCGCCCGGGGTGTCCACCCGCCTCACCGCCCTCCGCCCGCTGCCCGACCCACCTCCGGGGGTCCCGTCAGCGGGGTGTCGATCCGCCCGTTTCCCTGCCCGCAGCGGCGGGTGGGCCCTATCGGTCTCGGTCGGGGTGTCCGTCCACCTGTTTGCCGCCCCACCCCGAACCCCGCCCGGGGTGTCACCCGCCGCACCGCCCTCCGCCCGCTGCCCGCCTACCTCCGGGGGTCCCGTCAGCGGGGTGCCGATCCGCCCGTTTCCCTGCCCGCAGCGGCGGGTGGGCCGTATCGGTCTCGGTCGGGGTGTCCGCCCGCCTGTTTCCCGCCCCACCCGGAACCCCACCCGGGGGTGTCCACCCGCCTCACCGCCCACCGCCCGCTGCCCGACCCACCTCCGGGGGTCCCGTCAGCGGGGTGTCGATCCGCCCGTTTCCCTGCCCGCAGCGGCCGGTGGGCCCTATCGGTCTCCGTCGGGGTGTCCGCCCGCCTGTTTCCCGCCCCACCCGGAACCCCGCCCGGTGTGTCCACCCGCCTCACCGCCCTCCGCCCGACCACCTCCGGCGGTTCCGTCAGCGGGGGCCCAGGAGGGTGAGTGGGGCCGGGGGATGGGGTGGGCGGAGGGCGGTGAGGCGGGTGCTGGAGGCGTGGAGGGTGTCAGGGGTGAGGGCGCGGGGTGACGGGGCGTCGGGGGCGAGGGTGAGCGGGGGCGGGGTGGCGGCGGCGAGCAGGAAGTCCTGGGCGGTGTCCGGCGGGCCGGGGCGGCAGTCGGCGGTGGCGCTGCCCGGGACCGCGTACGGGGTGGTCCGCAGTCCGGCCGCCCGGAGGCCCGACTCGATCCGCCAGAGCCCGTCGTCGGCCCCGCCGTTCCCGTCGTTGACCTCGCCGCTCCCGTCGTTGACCCCGCCGTTGACCTCGCCGTTCCCGCCGTTCCCGTCGTTCCCGCCGCCCCCTCCGGCGCGGACGGCGATCCGGCCGCCGGGGGCCAGCAGCCGGGCGGCGAGGCCGTAGAACTCCTGGGAGTGGAACTTGACCGGTCCGCCGTCCGAGGGCGCGGGCAGGTCGGCGAGCACCACGTCGTACTCCTCGTCGGGGGCGCCGCGCAGCCAGGCCATCGGGTCGGCTGCGGTGGTGCGGACCCTGGGGTCGTCCAGGGAGTGGTCGCCGAGGGCGGCGAGCCCGGGGTCGGTGCGGGCGAGTCGGGGGAGTGCCGGGTCGGCGTCGACCAGCCGCACGCTGCGGACGCCCCGGTGCTTCAGCACCTCCCGCAGGGCGAGGCCGTCGCCGCCGCCGAGGAGCAGGACCCGGGTGTCCGGCCCGGCGGCCATGGCGGGGTGGACGAGGGCTTCGTTGCCCCGGTACTCGTCGGGCCCGCAGACCGCGAGCCGTCCGTCGAGGTAGAGCCGGAGCGGGCCTTCGGCGGGGCCGGTGAGCACGATCTCCTGGTAGCGGCTGCGGGTGGCGTAGCGGACCTGGTCGCCGTAGAGGGCGTGCCGGGCGGCGCGTTCGATCGCGTCGGAGCCGACGGCGGCGGCGGCGAGCAGGGCGAGGACGAGGGTGCAGCCGGCCCAGAGCAACCGTCGTATCCGGGGGGCGGGTTCCTCGCGGAACAGCCAGAGTGCCACGGCCGCCCCGGCGACGGCGTTGACGGCCCCGGTGAGCAGCGCGCCGTCGCCGGGGCCGAGGAGGGGGAGGATGAGGAACGGGAAGGCGAGGCCGCCGACCAGCGCGCCGACGTAGTCGGCGGCGAACAGGTCGGCGACGGCGCGGCCGGCGTCCTCGCGCCGGATCCGCTGGATGAGGGTCATCAGCAGGGGGATCTCGGCGCCGATCAGGATGCCGATCAGGCAGGTGAGGCCGACCATCGCGGCCTGGTAGCGGCCGATCCAGGCCCAGCAGGAGTAGAGGGCGAGGACGGAGAGTCCGCCGGTGAGCGCGAGGGCGCATTCGACCAGGGCGAAGGCGGTGGCGGGTCGGCTGGTGAGCCGTTTGGCGAGCAGGGAGCCGAGGCCCATCGCGAACACCATGACGGAGAGCACGACGGAGGTTTGGGTGACGGCGTCCCCGAGTAGGTAGTCGCCGAGCGCGACGAGTTCGAGTTCGTAGACGAGTCCGCAGGCCGCGCAGACGAAGGCGGCCAGCAGGACGGTCAGCCGGGCGAGCCGGGGTCGGGAGCGCAGCCGGGATCGACGGCGGGTGGGCAGGGGGGTGAGGCTTCGCCCGGGCCGGGGTGGGGTGCCGTCGTCGAGGTCCACTCGCGGGCGTGCGGGCGGACCGGCCGGATGGTTGATCACGAACAAACGCTAGGGGACGTGCGGGACGGATCGCTGCGCCCATCCGACGGACAGCGGGGGCCGTCGGATTGACGAATCGTTCCTGCGTGCGATTCGTAGGCTTGTGCCGGGTGGTGCATGACCGGATCGGCGGTGCCGCCCGGGCTCTGGGCGCCCGGTCCGTCGGTGGTCACGCCCTCGACACCACCAGCGAGGAGCGGGTGCAGACCAGCTGCCCCTCCTGCGGGTAGGCGTGCCAGGTCCGCCAGAGCAGCCGGTCCGTACCGCCCTGGGTGACGAGCGCGGTGAAGGCGCTCGGGTCCCCCGGGAAGACTCCGGCGAGGCCGCGCGGGTGCCCTTCGACCAGGGCCAGCAGTTCCTGGGCGCGGGCCGCGAAGTCGTGCGGCGGCAGGGCCTCGATCCGGGCGGCGAACTCGTACTCCCAGCCGCCGACCTGCTTGGCCACCCGGGCGGGCAGCGGGGTGCGGCGGCCGGGCAGGCAGGCGACGGTCTCCAGGCACTCGCCGGGGCCGGCCGAGATCACCACCTGGTGCGAGGCGCCCAGCAGCCGCAGCTGGAGGGTGCCGGAGGTGCCGGGGCGGTCGGTGTCGAGTCTCAGGTCGCGGACGGCGAGAGCGGGCAGCGGCTCGCCGCCGAGGCACCAGGCGAGGTCACCGGCGCGGGTGTCCGTGTAGGAGGTCTGCAGTGTGGTGAGCATGCTCGGCTCCGCGTTTCAGCTCCGTGCGCGCCCGCCGAGCAGCATCGAGTAGGCCTGGGCCGATGGCGAGGCTGTTCGTGGCTGTGCGGCCCTGGGCGCGGCCGACCGTGGAAGGAAGGATTCCGGCTGGAGATTCAGCAGCAGAGAAGCATGAATACGCCGGGTCCGTCGGTGATTTACCCAACTTTGTCAAGCATTCACCGTTTCGAGCACACCTGCTTCCCGGCTCTGATCGACCCGGTGTGCGACTCTGCACAGCGCGCGCCCCTGCAACCGGCCCGTGCGCCGTGTGCGCCGGTAGTGCGCTGTTCGCGCGCTACACGCGCCGCCGCCCTCGACGCACCGGCCGCGGAGGGCCGCCCCGGCGTGCCGGACGGGTCGCCCGGTTTGCCTCACCGGCAGCAAAGAAGCTTGCCACCCACGGAAGTTGAGAGCCAATCAGCACGACCGCCGGGCCAGAATTGGACCCGCCCAACAGGGGGCGCGCGAAACCTATTCGAGCGCCGTCTGCACGCACCGCACCCCCGGAGCACCCGACCCCTTTGCACAAACCGCCCCGCCCCCGGGCTATGGGCGGCGACGGCCTGCCGGTGGTCGCGCCGGCGTGCTAGGTCATGGCGCTCGGCCGGTGCCGGTGCCGGACGGTGTGATCGCCCAACTCTTCATGGTGACAAGGACGTTGAGGCGGGCGGACGGCAGAGGGTTTGCGGAACTCGTCGCTCCGCCGCATCGTCGTGCGGACCGCCTGATCGGCCGCTGACCAGCGGATATGCCGGGTGGGCGGGTGGACGGAACCGAGGGGGAGGGGTGCGATGGCCGCCGCTGTACGGTTCGCCCGTTTCGCCAAGTGGTACGGCGGCCAGGCGGCCGTGGAGGGGCTGGCCCGTCCCCCGACGCCTGCTCAGGTGGACCCGCTACCCCGGTAGGGGGTCGAGGTTGCCTCCGTGGAGGGACGTGGGCGAGAGCGGGCGAAATCTAGGCTCAAGCCAACCGATCGCCCCCGCAGGGAGAAACACCTCATGGCACTCGCCACGCATTCCGGGTTCGCCGCCAAGTCGCCTGCTGCAAAGGAAGGTTGGCTTCGCGCAAGCTACGACTGGCGCAGCTCGGCGTACGCCGTCGCGGCACTGCCGGTCGGGCTGGTGGCCCTGCCGCTCGCGCTGTTCGGCGGATCGCGGGTCGCCTACCGGATGCAGCGCGGGCTCGCGGCAGGGCTGCTGGGTGCGCGGATCGACGAGGCCGAGCGGGGCCGGCTGGTGCGGGTCCTGGGTCACGGCGTGCTGGCGCTGCCGCTGCAGGTCCTCGCCGGTCTGCTCACCGGGGCGCTGTGGGCCGACTTCCTGGCCCGGGGGGTCTGCTACCCGCTGGCGGTGTGGGGGCGGGACGTGAGCCAGGCCTGGGGCGGTCCGACGCTCGTCGGCGCGTGGGCCGCGCACTTCGGGGTCGGGCTGCTCACCCTGGCGATCCTGCTGCCGGTGTTCCGGGTGCTCGTCGTCGCCCAGCGGCGGCTGGCCGTCCGTCTGCTCGGTACGGCCGCAGGGGTCTGACGTGGTTGCTTCGGCGCGCTGCTGGCCGCCCCCGGGAGACCGAGGTCCTCCTGCTCGTCGCCCGGGGTCTGGCCAACAGCGAGATCGCCGCTGACCTCGGTCTCGCCGAGCAGACCGGCAAAACGCATGTCAGCCGCATCCTGACCAAGCTCGGCCTGCGCGACCGGGCCCGGGCGGTGGTCTTCGCCCACGAGTCCGGTCTGGTCGCCCCGGGCGGCTGAGCGCGCTCGTCCACCGTGCGTTCGGTCAGAGCCGTCGCAGGCGGGCGACGGCCTCGGTGAGCACCTCGTCCTTCTTGCAGAAGGCGAAGCGCACCTGGCTGCGGCCCGCGTCGGGGTCGTCGTAGAAGACGGCGTTGGGGATCGCGACCACGCCGCAGCGCTCGGGGAGGGCGCGGCAGAACTCGATGCCGTCCTTCTCGCCGAGGGGGGTGATGTCGGTGGTGACGAAGTAGGTGCCCTCGGGGGTGAAGGCCCGGAAGCCGGCCGCGGTGAGGCCGTCGAGCAGCAGGTCGCGCTTGCGGCGCAGGTCGGTGCGCAGGGTGTCGAAGTAGCTGTCCGGGAGGCGGAGCGCCTCGGCGACGGCGTACTGGAAGGGCCCGGCGCTGACGTAGGTGAGGTACTGCTTGGCGGTGCGGACGGCGGAGACCAGGGCGGGGCTCCCAGTGACCCAGCCGACCTTCCAGCCGGTGAAGGAGAAGGTCTTGCCGGCCGAGGAGATGGTGACGGTGCGCTCGCGCATGCCGGGAAGGGCGGCGAGCGGGTGGTGGGTGGCGCCGAAGACCAGGTGCTCGTAGACCTCGTCGGTGACCACCAGCAGGTCGTGCTCGACGGCGAGGGCGGCGATGGCGGCCAGCTCCTCGGCGGTCAGGACGGTGCCGGTGGGGTTGTGCGGGGTGTTGATCAGCAGCAGCCGGGTGCGCGGGGTGATCAGGGCGCGCAGCTCGTCCAGGTCGGGGCGGAAGTGCGGGGCCCGGAGGGTGAGCGGGCGGCGGGTGGCGCCGGCCATGGCGATGCACGCGGCGTAGGAGTCGTAGAAGGGTTCGAGGGCGATCACCTCGTCGCCGGGCTCCAGCAGGGCGAGCAGGGCGGCGGCGATGGCCTCGGTGGCGCCGGCGGTGACCAGCACCTCGGTGTCCGGGTCGTACGACAGGCCGTGGAAGCGCTGCTGGTGCTCGGCGACGGCGGTGCGCAGCTCGGGGACGCCGGGGCCGGGCGGGTACTGGTTGCCGCGGCCCTCGCGCAGGGCCCGGACGGCGGCCTCGCGGACCTCCTCGGGCCCGTCGGTGTCCGGAAAGCCCTGGCCGAGGTTGATCGAGCCGGTGGCGGTGGCCAGGGCGGACATCTCGGCGAAGATCGTCGTCCCCATGCCCGCCAATCGGCGGTTCAGCAGCGGCCTGGTACCCATCGGTGGCTCCTCACGGCTCGTCGTCAGGGCCATCCTGGGGCAGCCGGGGGCGGGGGACAAGGACGGCCCGGCGGTGCGGGGGTACGGAAACGGGTACGGCCCGGCGCCCGGCCGTGCCGGGGACCGGGCCGCAGGGGTGCGCGCCGGGGCCGGGATCAGGCCTCCTCGCCGTCCTCGCCCTCGCCGTCCTCGCCCTCGATCTCGTTCTGCAGCCCGAGGCGCTCGACGATCCACTGCTCGAAGCCGACCGCGGCCTGGGTCCAGTTCGCGGTGGTGGTGACGAAGTAGTCCAGGTTGACGCCGGTGCCGACGATCATCTGGGCCTCGCCGATCAGGCGGACCACGCCGTCCTCGTGGGTGTGGGTGTACACCTTGGGCCAGAGGGTCTCGCGGTTCCACTCGTCGATCAGGTCGAGGATCTCGCCCTTCTTCTCCAGCGGGTACGAGCGGTCGTAGAAGGCGCGCACCGCGAAGAGCTCCTTCTGCTCGCCGCGGAACATGTAGTAGACGCGGAAGCCCTCCCAGGGGGCGGTGAGGTCGCCCTCCTCGTCCACGACGTGCTTGAGCTGCATCTGGTCGAGCAGCTGGGTGACCAGGGCCTGGTCCGGGACGATGATCGGCGGAGGGCCGGCCGGCCGGCCGCCCTGGCCGCCGGGCTGGCCGCCCTGGGGCGCGCCGAACGACGGGATGGACGACGGGTCGATGCTCATGGGGGTCCTCTTCCTCAGTGCACGGGGTGGCCGGCAATGAGAGGCCGCCCTTTCCACCTCCCATCCTGCCTCATTAGGGGCTTCGCTCACAGGGGAGCCGGGGGGCGCGTCGATCTTCCTCCGGGGGCGTGCGGAGGTCGCCGTCACCCAGGGTGCGCGGGGTCCGACCGACCCGTCGGGCCCCGGGTGGGTGGGTGAGCCAAGTCACGCGCCCGGCGGCCGGGTTCGGCTGCCGCGCGGGCCGGATGCGGTTAGCGTGCGACGGAACTCGCCGTTGGCAAAACCCTTTTGCCCCGGGCGAGTTGAGGTGATTTGGACCGATGGGGGGATCAGGGATGGAGCGTACGGTGACCGGGGAGGGCGCGTCGCTTGGGGCGCTGCTGCGGAACATCCGGCTGGACCGGGGGATGACGCAGGAGCGACTGGGCGAGGTGTCGGGGCTGAGTGTGCGGTCGATCCGCGACCTGGAGCGGGGGGTGTCCTGCCCACGGGTGTCCACCCTGCGGCTGCTCACCCAGACCTGGAACCTGCCGGAGTCCCAGGGGGCCGAGCTGCACCGGCTGGCGCGGGCCTGGCGGGACCGCTCCCGGCGGCAGCAGCGCGGTACGGCGGGGTAGGGCGCGGCGGCGGTACGGCGGACGGCGGACGGCGGACGGTGGACGGCGGTACAGCGGTACGGCGGTACGGCGGTACGGCGGTACAGGGCGCGGACGCGGCACGGGCCGCCCCCTCGCGCGAGCGGGGAGGCGGCCCAGGCACCGGTGCCTACTTCTCCAGCGGGCCCCGGCTACGGACGGTGAGCCGGTCGCCCTCGTCGTCCCGCTCGACCAGCACGGTCTCCCCGTCGTGCACCTGCCCGGACAGGATCGCCCGGGCCAGCTGGTCGCCGATCGCGGACTGCACCAGCCGGCGCAGCGGGCGGGCGCCGTACGCCGGGTCGTACCCGGTGAGCGCCAGCCAGTCGCGGGCGGCGGCGGAGACCTCCAGGGTGAGCCGGCGCTCGCGCAGCCGCTCGCCGAGGCGGGCCACCTGGAGGTCGACGATCCGGCTGAGCTCGGCGGTGCCCAGCGGGTCGAAGACCACGATGTCGTCCAGCCGGTTGAGGAACTCCGGCTTGAACGCGGCCCGGACGGAGTCCAGCACCAGGGCCTTCTTCTTGTCCTCCGGGATGGCCGGGTCCACCAGGTAGTGGGAGCCCAGGTTGGAGGTGAGGATCAGGATCGCGTTGCGGAAGTCCACCGTGCGGCCCTGGCCGTCGGTGAGCCGGCCGTCGTCGAGCACCTGGAGCAGCACGTCGAAGACCTCCGGGTGGGCCTTCTCCACCTCGTCCAGCAGCACCACGCTGTACGGGCGGCGGCGGACCGCCTCGGTGAGCTGGCCGCCCTCCTCGTAGCCGATGTACCCGGGCGGGGCGCCGACCAGCCGGGAGACCGAGTGCTTCTCGCCGTACTCGCTCATGTCGATCCGGACCATCGCCCGCTCGTCGTCGAACAGGAAGTCGGCCAGGGCCTTGGCGAGTTCGGTCTTGCCGACGCCGGTCGGGCCGAGGAACAGGAAGGAGCCGGTCGGGCGGTCCGGGTCGGCGATGCCCGAACGGGTGCGGCGCACCGCGTCCGAGACGGCCTGCACGGCCTCCGCCTGGCCGATCAGGCGCCGGCCCAACTCGTCCTCCATGCGCAGGAGTTTGGCACTCTCGCCCTCCAGCAGCCGACCGGCCGGGATGCCCGTCCAGGAGGCGACCACGTCGGCCACGTCGTCCGGGCCGACCTCCTCCTTGACCATCGAGGCGGAGGCGGACCCAGGCTCGGTGTTCGCGGTGGCGGCGCGCTCCTGGGCCTCGATGAGCTCCGTCTCGGCGGCCGGGATCTCGGCGTACATCAGCTTGGACGCCCGCTCGAAGTCCCCGTCGCGCTGGGCCCGTTCGAGCGCTCCGTGCAGGTCGTCCAGCCGCTCCTTGAGCTCGCCGACCCGGTTGAGGCTCTTCTTCTCCTGCTCCCAGCGGGCCGTCAGCACGCTCAACTGCTCGTTCCGGTCGGCGAGATCGCGCCGCAGGCGGGCCAGCCGGTCGACCGAGGCAGGGTCCGACTCCTTCTCCAGGGCCAGCTCCTCCATCCGCAACCGGTCGACGGCGCGCTGGAGTTCGTCGATCTCCACCGGGGAGGAGTCGATCTCCATCCGCAGCCGGGAGGCCGCCTCGTCGACCAGGTCGATCGCCTTGTCGGGCAGGAAGCGGGACGTGATGTAGCGGTTGGACAGGGTGGCCGCGGCGACCAGGGCGGCGTCCGCGATCTGCACCTTGTGGTGCGCCTCGTACCGGCCCTTGAGGCCGCGCAGGATGGCGATCGAGTCCTCCACGCTGGGCTCGCCGACCAGCACCTGCTGGAAGCGGCGCTCCAGGGCCGGGTCCTTCTCGATCCGCTCGCGGTACTCGTCCAGCGTGGTGGCGCCGACCATCCGCAGCTCGCCGCGGGCCAGCATCGGCTTGAGCATGTTGCCGGCGTCCATCGCGGAGTCGCCGCCGGCGCCCGCGCCGACCATGGTGTGCAGCTCGTCGATGAAGGTGACGACCTGGCCGTCGGAGGACTTGATGTCGTTCAGGACGGCCTTCAGCCGCTCCTCGAACTCGCCGCGGAACTTGGCGCCCGCGACCATCGCGCTGAGGTCCAGCGCGACCAGCCGCTTGCCGCGCAGCGACTCCGGGACGTCCCCGGCCACGATGCGCTGCGCCAGGCCCTCGACCACGGCCGTCTTGCCGACACCGGGCTCGCCGATCAGCACCGGGTTGTTCTTCGTCCGGCGGGAGAGCACCTGGACCACCCGGCGGATCTCGTGGTCACGGCCGATCACCGGGTCGAGCTTGCCGTCCCGGGCCGCCTGGGTGAGGTCGGTGCCGTACTTCTCCAGGGCCTTGTACGTCCCCTCCGGATCCGGCGAGGTGACCTTGCCGCTGCCCCGTACGTCCTTGAAGGCGGCCAGCAGCGCCTTGGGCGTCGCGCCCTGCTGCACCAGCAGCTCGGCGACGGCCCCGCCCTCGGCGGCCAGGCCGACCAGCAGGTGCTCGGTGGAGACGTACTGGTCGTCCAGGTCGTCCGCGCGCCTGCCGGCCTCGGTGAGCACGGCCAGGGTGTCCCGGGCGAGCTGGGGGGCGGCGACCGTCGAGCCCATCGCGCTGGGCAGCGCGGTCAGCTGGCGGCGCGCCTCGGCGTCGATCCGGGCCGCGTTCACCCCGACCGCCTCCAGCAGGGGCCGGGCGATGCCCTCGGGCTGCTCCAGCAGGGCGATCAGGATGTGCACCGGCTTGACGTCCGGGTTGCCGGCCGCGCCCGCCTGCCGGATCGCGGCGGACAGGGCGTCCTGCGTCTTGGTGGTGAACTTGCTCGCGTCCACTGCTGGGGGATCCTCCCTCGTCGTCCTTCAGTACTGCTACATACAGCATGCACTAAGTTGAGTGTATTCCGCTCAACTTTTCGGCGAAGCATTTTTGCTGGCGCCCGTCCGAGCCCGTCCGTCCGAGCCCTCCCGCCTCAGGCCTTCCGCCGCGGGGACTGGCCGGGGCGGCGCCGGGTCAGCCCCAGCAGCTCCCGGGCCGGCCCGCCGGGCCGCTGCCCGGCCGGCCACACCGCCCGCAGCGGCCGCCGCAGGTCCAGCTCCTCCGCCAGCGGCACCTCGACCAGCCGCCGGGTGGCCAGCTCCTCCACCACCGCCAGCTCGCTCAGGCAGACCGGCCCCGCCCCGGTCATCGCCGCCGCCTTCAGCGCCGTGGACGAGGCCAGCTCCATCCGGGGCGGCACCGCGCCCCCGTACGGGGTCAGCGCCATCTCCAGCACCTCCCGGGTGCCCGAGCCCGGTTCGCGCAGCACCAGCGGGGTGGCCGCCAGCTCCGTCCCGGTCAGCGGGGTGCGGCGGCGGGCCCACCGGTGGTTGGGCGCCACCACGACCACCAGCCGGTCCGCCGCCACCACGGCACCGGCCAGCCCGGGCGGCGTGGACGGGCCCTCGACGAAGCCGAGGTCGGCGTCCCCGGCGAGCACGTGCCCGGCGACCTCCGCCGAGTTGGCCGTCCGCAGCGTCACCGCCGTCCCCGGACTGGCCTCGGAGAGCGCCAGCAGCCAGCCCGGCATCAGGTACTCGGCGACGGTCAGACTGGCCACCACCCGCAGCTTGGCGTCCCGCCGCTCGCGCAGCGCGTCGATCCCGGCGTCCAGCGCCTGCGCCGCCTCCACCACCTGCCGGGCCCACTCGACCACCAGCCGGCCCGCCTCGGTCGGCCGGCTGCCCCGGGGCGAGCGCTCCAGCAGCGGGACGCCGATCTGCCGCTCCATGCCCTTGATCCGGGCGCTCGCGGTCGGCTGGCTCACCCCCAGCTCGGCCGCCGCCCGGCCGACGCTGCCGAGCCGGGCCACCGAGAGCAGCAGTTCCAGGGCGCCCAGTTCGGGGACGTGCGGGGAGAGGGGCATAGGTTCAGGCTATGCCCTCATAGAATCCGCGGCGCTACCGGAGGGCGGGCCGCTCGGCGACGGTGGATCCATGTCCACCTCGGCCGATGTCCGTCCACTCGCCCGCCGCCCCGCGGCCCCCGCCGGCTCCACCGACGTCGCGGCCGTCCCCGCCGGCCCCACTGACGTCCCGGCCGCCCCGGCCGCCCCGGCCGCCCCGGCCGTTCCCGCGATCCCCGCCGCCGGCTCCCGGCCCTCCCGCCTCGACCTCTCCCAACTCGGCCCCAACTGGTACGCCGCCGTGATGGGCACCGCGATCGTGGCCAACGGCGCCGCCGCCCTGCCGGTCCGGCTGCCCGGCCTGATCGGCTTCGGCGAGGTCATGTGGGCGCTCGGCGCGGCCGCCCTGCTGGTGCTGGCCGGCGCCCGGCTGGTGCACCTCACCCGGCACCGGGAGGCGGCCCGGACCCAGCTGCTGGACAACCCGGCCACCGCCGTCTTCTACGGCTGTCCGCCGATGGCGCTGCTGGCCGTCGGGCTCGGCACCCTGCTGCTCGGCTCGCGGGTCATCGGCATCGGCCCGGCCGTCGCCGTCGACGCCGTGCTGTGGGGCGTCGGCACGCTCTACGCGCTGACCGTCGCGGCCGGCATCCCGTACCTGATGATCACCCGGCACCGGGTGTCCGCCCTGGAGGCCAACCCGACCTGGCTGCTGCCCGTGGTCGCCCCGCTGGTCGCCTCCGCCTGCGGCCCGGCCCTCGTCCCGCACCTGCCCGCCGGAACGCCCCAGCAGGCCCTGCTGTACGGCTGTTGGGCGCTGTTCGGGGTCGGCCTGCTGGCCACCCTGGTGCTGCTGCCGGTGGTGTTCACCGGGCTGTTGCACAGCAAGCTGCCCACCCTGGTGCTCACCCCCGCGCTGTTCCTGGTGCTCGGCCCGCTCGGCCAGTCCGTCACCGCGATCCACCAGCTCGCCGACGCGGCCCGCCCGGTGCTGCCCGCGCTGGCGCCCGTCCTGCTGCCGCTGGCCGAGCTGTACGGCGTCGCGGTGATCGGTGTCGCGATGCTCTGGCTGGCCGTCGCGCTCGCCGCGAACCTGCGCGCCCGGCGGGCCGGGATGCCCTTCGCGATGACCTGGTGGGCGTACACCTTCCCGATCGGCACCTGTGTCACCGGCGCCGCCGCGCTCGCCAAGCACACCGGCTTCGGCGGCTTCACCGCGCTGACCGTCGGGCTCTACCTGCTCCTCGGCACCGCCTGGGTGCTGGCGGCGGGCGGTACGGCCGCCGGGCTGGTGCGCGGGCGGCTGCTGGCGCGCTGAACCGGGCCGGCGCCGGCCCGGCTCAGCGGCGGGGCACAGCCGTGGTGGACCCCGCCGGACAGCTCTCGCCGGACGGTTCTCGCTGCTCATGAGCACGCCGCCGTTGCAGGAACGCGCAGCTACGGGATGACGGTGCACAGCCAACCGCCGCCCAACGCCCCCGCCCCCCGCTGGCCTCGGCCTTTACCGGAATCCCGTCCGCCGCCCACGCCCCCGGGCCCACTGCGGGATGCGGAAAGTTGCAATTGCGTGAACCTGCACTCGGGCGGCACTTGTCCACCGGCCGTCACGCTGTGAGGGTGGAGGCACGCCAGGCCGTCCGGGCACCGCAGCCCGATGGTGGTGATTCGCTCTTCAGAACTGACCACGGGTGCAACATCCCGCGGCCGTGGAACGGGGGGGAAGAGCGCCGGCCGGGATCCATGTGTGGTGATGGAGCCCGGGCCGGATCCGGCGAGGCGTTGCTGCTCCGCCTCGACGGAATCGCCCTGGCATTGGCGTACCGACGGCGGCCCCCGGGAGCCCGTGTGCGACGGCACCCGGACCCGGGGGCCCGCCGTCCGGCCGGTAGCGTGAGACGCCCGGCCACCGGCACCCGCGGACCGCGCACCGCCACGGCGCGCGCGTACCGGCGGGGAGGCACCAGGGGAGAGCGTCCGGCAGGGAGAGTTACGACGTGACGGCGGAACCGGCGGACGCGCCGCACCAGGCGGGACCCGAGGGCGAGGAACCCGACGAGGCCGCCCGGCAGCTCTACCTGGCGATCATCGCCGAAGGCGGCCGCATCCCGTTCGCCGACATCACCGACGCCGAGCGGACCGCGCTCCGCCAACTCCTCGACATCGGCCTGGTCATGGCCAACCGGCTGGACCGCTGCTACACCGCCGTCAGCCCGCGGTCCGTCAGCGACCGCCTGGGTGCCGAACTCCGCAGCGAGGCCACCCGCCTGCTGGTCCGCGCCGAGAACCTCCCCGGCGCCCTCGACGGCCTCACCCGCGCCTACGACGCGATGCCCCGCCCGTCCGGCCGCGCCGGCGGCGCCGTCTACGTCGAGGGCCACGTCCACATCCGCCAGCGGATCTCCCAACTGGTCTCCGACTGCCGCTCCGAGGTCCTCACCGCCCAACCCGGCCACCGGCCCGCCGACACCCTGCAGGTCGCCCTCGCCCAGGACGTCCAACTCCTCCAGCGCGGCTGCTCGCTGCGCACCGTCTACCAGCCGGTTGCGCTCGCCGAACCGCCCGCCATCGCCTACGCCGAGCAGGTCACCCGGCACGGCTCGCAGATCCGGGTCCTCGACGAGCCCTTCCAGCGGCTGATCGTCTTCGACCGCAGCGTCGCCGTCATCTCCGCCAACGACGACAACAGCACCGCCGCCTTCATCAGCGACCCGGCCTCCCTCGCCTTCCTGATCGCCGGCTTCGAACGCGACTGGGCCCGCGCCGACACCGCCGAAGCCGCCGCCGCCCTCGGCCAGGGCCCCGCCCGCACCATCCCCGACCGGGTCGGCCGCCTGCTCGCCCGCGGCCTCACCCAGCGCGCCGTCGCCACCCGCCTCGGCCTCAGCGAACGCACCGTCGCCGGCCACATCTCCCGCCTCCGCGACCGCTACGGCGCCCAGACCCTCTTCCAGCTCGGCTGGCTGATGAGAGGCGCCCGCGATGACCGATGAACCCGGCCCCGCCGAACGCGACCTCTACCTCGCCGCCGTCCGCGGCGGCGGCCGGCTGCGCCACGAGGACCTCGCCCCCGCCGACCGGCCCACCGTCGCCGCCCTCGTCGCCCGCGGCCTCCTCACCCCCACCGCCACCGGCTACACCGCCGCCAACCCGCGCGCCCTCGGCGACCGGCTCGGCGCCGAACTCCGGCTCCGCGCCACCCGGCTGCTCGTGCACGCCGAACGGCTCCCGGGCGCCCTCCGGCCGCTCTCCCACGCCTACGAGGCGCTCCGCCGGTCGGGCGGCCCGGCCGGCGGGGACCTCGACGACGGGGCCCTCTCCGCCACCCAGATCGACGGCCACACCGCCATCCGCCGGCGCCTCGCCGAACTCCTCGCCGACTGCAAGGAGGAGTTCCTCTCCGCCCAGCCCGGCCCCCGCCCCGCCGAACTCCTCCAACTGACCCTCGGCCAGGACCTCTCCCTGCTCCGCCGCGGCTGCACCACACGCACCCTCTACCAGCCCGCCACCCTCGACGACCCCGCCGTACTGCACCAGATCGGCCTCCGCAGCCGCCAGGGCGCCCAGACCCGGGTGCTCGCCGAACCGTACGAGCGGATGCTGGTCTTCGACCGCTCGGTGGCCGTCATCCCCGCCGCCGAGGACCGCAACTGCGTCGCCGTCCTCACCGACCCCGCCACCGTCGCCCACCTGGTCGCCCACTTCCACCGCGACTGGGCCCGCGCCACCCCCGCCGACCACCACCTCGGCGCCCCCCACCCCACCACCGTCCGCATCGGCCACCTCCTCACCCGCGGCCTCACCCAACGCGCCGTCGCCACCCGCCTCGGCCTCAGCGAACGCACCGTCGCCGCCCACATCGCCCGCCTCCGCGACCGCTACGGCGCCCAGACCCTCTTCCACCTCGGCTGGCACCTCCGCGGCGAACGCCATGGCTGACCCCGCCGCCCTCCCCGACCCCACCGCCCGCGCCCTCTACCTCGCCATCCTCCGCGAGGGCGGCCGCATCCGCGCCGCCGACATCGGCCTGGCGGACCGGGAGGCGCTCGGACAACTGGTGGAACTCGGCCTTCTGGTACCGCGGTTGCAGGACGCCTCGTACAGCGCGGTCGACCCTCGGGTGGCCACCGAACGGATCGGCACCGAGATCCGCCGACAGAGCGCCCGCCTGCTCGCGAAGGCCGAGCAACTCCCCGAGCTGATGGGCGAACTCACCCGGGCCTACGACACCAGCCCGAAGCGGCGAGGCGCTTCGACGGGGGTGCGGTACATCACCGAGAAGGAAGAGATCCGACACGAGCTCGAGCAGCTGAGTCAGGAGTACCCCGGCGAATGCATGGCCGCCCAACCCGGCGGCCCCCGCCCCGCCATCGAGCTGCCGGACGCCCTGGAGCGCGCCCGCCGCTTCCACCAACGCGGCGGCACCGTGCGCTCCCTCTACGAACTCTCGGCCAAGTACGACCCGCCGACCGTCCGGTTCGCTGCCGAGGCCGCCCACCTCGGCGCCACCACCCGCGTCCTCGCCGTACCGTTCAAGCGCTTCCTGGTCTTCGACCGCACCATCGCCCTCATCCCCGCCGCCGCCGACTACACCAGCGCCGCCGTGGTCGACGACCCGGCGATGGTCGCCTTCGCCGTCGACACCTTCGAAACGCTCTGGCAGCAGGCCGAAGGCGTCAACTGGTCAGCGCTGGCCGCCGGTTCGGCCGAATCCGCGATCCACGAGCAGGTCGGCCGCCTCCTAGCCCAGGGCCTCACCCAGCGCGCCATCGCCACCCGCCTCGGCCTCAGCGAGCGCACCGTGGCCGGTCACATCGCCCGCCTGCGCGAGCTGTACGACGCCGAGACCCTGTTCCAACTCGGCTGGCAGATGCGGGGAACCCGCGATGCCTGAGCCGGTACTCGACCTGCCCGACGCCGCCCGCGAGCTCTACCGCGCGATCCTGAAGGACGGTGGACGGCTCCGGATCGCCGACATTCCCAAGGAGGCCGCCAACACCGTCCAGACGTTGCTGGAGACGGGGCTCCTGAAGCCGTACATCTCGGACGGTGTGCTCAGCGCGGTCAATCCGCGCACGGTCACCACTCGGATCGCCGCCGAGCTACGGTCGGCCGGCACTCGCCTTCTGGTTCAGGCGGAGGAAGTGCCCGATCTCCTCGACGACCTGGCCGCCGCCTACGACGGTGCTCCGCGACGCCACGACGGCGCCGGGGCCACCCAGGTCGTCCATGGATACGCGAGTATCCGGCACCGGGTCTCCCAACTCGTCGAAGAGCTGGGCCACGAGGCGCTGTCCCTGCGCCCGGGCGGCGCCAGGCCGGCCGAGGCCGCGGACGACATCGTGGCGCACGCCCGCCGCTACGCGGAGGCGGGCGGCACACTGCGCACGATCTACGAGGTCGCGGCCCGGCTCGACGGCCCGACGGTCAGGATGGCGGCGCGGATGACGGAGGTCGGCTGCCAGATCCGGGTCCTGCCCGTGCCGTTCAGGCAGCTGATGATCCTGGACCGGACCGTCGCGGTGATCCCCGTCGGTCCGGACGACACCAGCGCGGCCTTCATCGAGGACCCGGCCGTGGTCGACTTCCTGGTCCAGGACTTCGAGACGCACTGGCAGCAGGCCGAAGGCGTGAACCGGGCTGCCCTCGCCGACGGCTCCGCCGAGTCCGCCACCCACGAACAGATCGGCCGCCTCCTCGCCCGAGGCCTCACCCAGCGCGCCATCGCCACCCGCCTCGGCCTCAGCGAGCGGACCGTGGCCGGCCACATCGCCCGCCTGCGCGAGCTGTACGACGCCGAGACCCTGTTCCAACTCGGCTGGCAGATGCGAGGAGCCCGCGATGCCTGAGCCGGTACTCGACCTGCCCGACGCCGCCGCCCGCGAGCTCTACCGCGCGATCCTGAAGGACGGTGGACGGCTCCGGATTGCCGACATCCGCTCCGAGGACGAGTCCGGCGTCCGGCAGCTCGCCGATCTCGGCCTGCTCTTCCTGCACATCGCAGACGGCGTCTACACCGCGGTGAACCCCCGGGCCGTCGGTGAGCGGATCGGCACCGAACTTAGGGAGGAGGGCGCCCGGCTGATCACGCGGGCGGCGCGCATCCCCGAGCTGCTGGACGACCTCACCCAGGCCTACGACCTCGCACCTCGCCGGAAGCCCGAACGCTCGCCCGCCGTCCAGTACGTCGTCGGTCCGGAGCAGATCCGTCACCAGGTCGCACAGATCCACACCGACCACCCGAGCGAGACCCTGTCTCGGCAGCCGGGAGGCGCTCGACCTGCCGAACACCTGGCCGAGGCCCTCGAATCCGATCGCCGCCACATCGAGAAGGGCGGCACCATGAGGACCATCTACGAGGCGTCGGCCCTCTCTGATCCACCGACTGTCGCCTTCGCAGCACAGGCCACCGAACTCGGCGTCGCCATCCGGGTCCTGCCAATTCCGTTCACCCGGCTCTTCATCTTCGGCCGAGCCGTCGCCGTGATCCCCGTCGGCCAGGATTACAGCTGCGCGGCCTTCGTCGAGGACCAGGCTGTGGTCGACTTCCTGGTCCGGGAGTTCGAGCTGCACTGGCAGCAGGCGGAAGGCGTGAACTGGGCGGCCCTCGCCAATGGTGCAGTCGAGGCTCCGCTCCACGACCAGATCGGCCACATGCTCACGCAAGGCCTCACCCAGCGCGCCATCGCCACCCGCCTCGGCCTCAGCGAGCGCACCGTGGCCGGTCACATCGCCCGCCTGCGTGAGGTGTACGACGCCGAGACCCTGTTCCAACTCGGCTGGCAGATGCGAGGAGCCCGCGATGCCTGAGCCGGTACTCGACCTACCCGACGCCGCCGCCCGCGAGCTCTACCGCGCGATCCTGGCCGAAGGCGGCCGGATACACATCGGTGAGATCCGCCCCGAGGACGGAGCCACCGTCAAGCAACTCGCCGACCTCGGACTGATCGTCCTTCGCGTTGCCGACAGCACCTACAGCGCGGTGAACCCCCGTGCCGTCGGTGAGCGCATCGGTGCGGATCTGCGGGAGGAGAGCGCCCGCCTCCTCGCTCGGGCGGCGGCAGTGCCTGACCTGCTGGAGGACCTGACCCAGGCCTACGACACAACGCCCCGCCAGGCCGAATCCGTCGGTGGCGTGCGGCGGGTGGTCGGCATGCTGGAGATCCGGCACCTGATCTCCCAACTGGTCAAGGACCACCCGCACGAGGCCCTCGCCGCCCAGCCCGGCGGGCCCCGCCCGCACGACCACATGCAGGACAACCTCGACCACACCCGCCGCTACATAGAAGCAGGCGGGGTGATGCGCACGGTCTTCGAACCGGCGGCCCGCTCCGATCCGCGAACGGTCGAGTACGCGCTGGAGTCCACCCGGGCCGGTGCCCCGATCCGTCTGATCGAGGGGCCGTTCACCAAGACGCTGGTCTTCGACCGCACCGTGGCCCTGATCCCGGCCACCGGAGATCACACGGTCGCGGCCGTGGTCGAGGATGCCGCGATGGTCGCCTACCTGGTCGGGGTCTTCGAGCAGCAGTGGCGTCAGGCCCAGGTCGTGGACTGGGGATCACTGGTAGCGGGCGCGACGCCGCTGGCCCACGATCAGGTGGGTCGCCTGCTCGCGAAGGGTCTCACGCAGCGGGCGATCGCCAGCCGCATGGGGCTGAGCGAGCGGACCGTGGCCGGTCACATCGCCCGGCTGCGTGAGGTGTACGACGCCGAGACCCTGTTCCAGCTCGGCTGGCAGATGCGGGGAGCCCGGACGGGGGAGTCCGGTGGGTGAGTTCTGCTCAGCCGGTGGCGGCGCCGGTCGGCCAGTAACCGGGGAGGGCGGTCTGCTGCCGGGGGACGTTGAAGCGGTCGCCGGGGGCGGTCCAGAAGCCCTCGCGGAGGGAGAGCGCCATGCCGGCCCAGTCCAGGGCGGTCTCCACGGTGTGGTGGAGGGCCTCCTGGGACCAGGTGTCGTCGAAGACCAGCGGCAGGACGGGGGCGACCTGCTCGATGGTGGCGATCAGCGGGTTGTGGGTGATGGCCTCGTCGACGAGCAGGACGATCGGCTTCCGCAGCGCCGACGCCCAACCGAGTTCGAGGCTGACGCCAGCCGAGAGCGGGGCACCGACGTAGGCGAACACCAGGTCCGCGGACTGCAGCGCCCGGAAGTCGGACGGCACCCGGGGCTCGGGCGCCCGGCCGGCAACGGTCCAGGCGTCGCTGTGGTGCGCGCTGTACACGGCGGCACCGCTGCGGAGCAGGGTGGTGCGGAGCGTCGTCAGCCGCGTCCGGCTGGCGAGCGTCACCACGCTGTCCGCGGGGCCGGTCAGCCGCATCAGCGGCGCGGCCAGGAACACACGTGCACGCCGACCCTCAGGGGCCTGGCTGTCGCTGTGACGCAGGTAGGGCTCGGTCATGTCGACTCCGGGGGAAGGCCGACCGGGTGGGAGAGGCGGTGCCGGTAGGCGTGTTTGGTTGCTGCTTCAAGGAATCCGGTGGTTAAGCAGAGCGGAAATTTGACGGTACAGCGGCAAGTTTGCCGCCTGCGTGGGACCATCGGGAGCGAACTGATCGTCTATCAGTGGCGATGGCCTCGTCTAGCGCTACGCCCTGGCATCTGGATGCCTGGCAGAGAGATGACGCCCGGCCTGCCGGTCGGCGGGTGACAAAGGAGCGAGGCATGCGGCATCATGTGGACGCTAGTGCTATTAGTCCAACTTGCGGACTTGAGGGGAAAGAGGGTGGGTCCATGTCCCGTATGCACCGACTTGTCCGTAAGGCTGTGCTGTCCACGGTAGCGGGCGCTTCCCTCTTGGCGGCTTGCATCTCTATTGCGGGTTATGGGGCTTCCGGGGCGGCGCATGACCGTGCAACCGTCGCTGTTGTCGGGGCTGAGACGGTGTCTGACGACTTTCACTGGTAGGGCCCGCCCGTAAGCGGATTGCCCCACCGGCAGGCTGGTGCGCGGAGCGTTGTATGCCCTGCGCATGGTGAGTGATCCTCGGGGTCCGGTGCGCCGAGTCCGCCGAGCTGGTGTCCTCCGCGTTGCCGACGGGTGCACCTGTACCCGCGTCGGCTAGTGCAGCCCGTCGAGCGCTGAGTGACCCAGGGGCGTGGTGTCAGTGTTCCCGCGGCCTGTCTTCGCCGCGTGCCCGAGGACATAGCCGAGCTGGAACAGGGAGTCCACGTTGTACTCCTCACGCATTTCGGCGATGTGCCTGGCGAGGGTCCGTTCGCTGATGCCGAGTCGCCGTGCGATGACTCGATGATTCGTTCCGGACAGCAGCAGGTCGATGATGGTCTGCCGGAGCTGCGAAACGACCTGCTGGGGTACGGTGCGATCGCCCTCGAAATCCAGGGCTCTGCTCCAGTTCCGTTCGAAGACCTCCTGGGCGAGATAGTTGATCACTGCTGCGTCGTGGACGAAGGCAGCGAGGTTGTCTCCGGCCACCGGAATTACGGCGAGTCGTCGATCGAAGATCAACAGTCTGGTATAAGGCTCGTCCAGGGTCCGGAACTGCCATCCCTCTTTGGCGAGCGTGGCGACATAGTCCCTGGTGGGCTGGTGGTACCGAGTGCTCGCATTGTAGATCGATCGCATCGATGCGCCGGTGCGAATGATGTCGAGATCCCGCTCCAGGAATGAAGTCAGCATTTCGGAGGGGCGTGGCCCCCCGGGCTGCATCGCGAGACCTTCGGTCATGCCGCCGGCCATCGCCTGTTGCAGCCGTTGGTTGATAAGCGCCCGGCCCTGGACGTACTCGATGGGGCCACCGGTCTGATCCGGTGTGTGAAATGCCTCTGCCAGCTCTGTCAATTCGCCTGGAATTGAAACCGCGCGGGCCAGTAGGTCGAGGGCCTGGCGTTGCCAAGTCGAACTCAGGCTGGCGGCGAGTTTTTCTGGGTCGGCGGCGAACAATGACCCGGGCTCGTCATTATCCGATATCAGGAGCCCGAGTTCCAGCAACTCCTGGAGTGCCTCGTTCTCGTCCTGAGTGCAGGTGGCCCTGACGAGTCGACCGTCCCCCGTGAGCGCTTTGAGGTACAGCGTACGGGCGCCGGGAGACAGGATCGGCGAGCGACCGTGGTGGTTCACCAGGTGTTCTCGATCACTCACTTTCGGCTCCTTGTCGTCGACCGGACAAGTAGTCAACGCGACTGAAGTCCGCGGCCTCAGGGATCTTAATCGGAGACCGCGATCCGACGCTCAGCTCGAACGGAGGAGGTCAAGACGCCCGGTAGCCGACCCGAAGCCGCCACTCTCTCACCAACACCCAGCCGCCGGCACCCCCCGAACAGGAGGGAGCCGGCGGCTGTGGTGCGGTCCGGGCCCCGGGTCAGCGCTTGGGGCGCCAGACGACGAGGGCGCTGGATTGCGGCGTGGGGGGTTGGTAGGGGACGAGGTCGCGGCGGTAGGAGGCGTGGACGGCGGCCTCGCGCTGCTGGAGGGCGGTGGCGGCGCCTTCGAGGGAGTCGACCAGCTCGGTGATGCGGGACTGGAGGGCGGTGACCTGGTTCTCCAGCTCGATGATCCGCTTGATGCCGGCCAGGTTGATGCCCTCGTCCTGGGAGAGCCGCTGGACCTCGCGCAGCTGCTGGATGTCGCGGGCGGAGTAGCGGCGGCCGCGGCCGGCGGTGCGGTCGGGGCAGACCAGGCCGAGGCGGTCGTACTGGCGCAGGGTCTGCGGGTGGAGGCCGGAGAGTTCGGCGGCGACCGAGATGACGTACACCGGGGTGTCCTCGGTGAGCACGTACTGCGGCGGGGCGGCGGCGCGGCGGGGCCGGCGGGGGCCGTTGCCGGGCAGGCCCTCGCCGAGGCCGGGGCCGATGGGGCCGTTGGAGTCCATCGGGCCGTCGGCGCCCATCGGATTCATCGGGTTCATCGGGTTGAGGGGATTCGGGGACATCTGGTCGTCACGCTCCCTTCGCCGCCCGGAAGAGAGCGGCTCGTGGGTCGTCGGAGGCGGTGGCCTCGCGGTACTGCTCCAGCGCGTTCAGCGCGTCGCCGGTGACGTGCTGCGGCACCACGACCTCGACGGTGACGAGGAGGTCGCCGCGGGTGCCGTCCTTGCGGGTGGCGCCCTTGCCGCGGGCGCGCATGGTGAGGCCGTTGGCGCTGCCCGGGGGGAGCTTGAGCTTCACGGCGGGGCCGTTCAGCGTGGGCACCTCGATGGTGGCGCCGAGGGTGGCCTCGGGGAAGGTGACCGGGACGGTGACGGTGAGGTTGTCGCCCTTGCGGCCGAAGACCGGGTGCGGGTCGACGTGCACGGTGACGTAGAGGTCGCCGGGCTGGCCACCGCGTTCGCCCTGGGCGCCCTTGCCCTTGAGCCGGATCCGCTGGTCGGCCTGGACGCCGGCCGGGATGCGGACCTGCATGGTGCGGGCGGAGCTGGCCCGGCCGCTGCCGTGGCAGTCGGGGCACGGGTCGTCGACGATCATGCCGCGGCCGCGGCAGTCCTTGCACGGCTCGGAGAGCGCGAAGGCGCCCTGGCCGCGGCTGACGGTGCCGGCGCCGACGCAGGTCGGGCAGACCCGCGGGGTGGTGCCGGACTTGGCGCCGGTGCCGTTGCAGAGGCGGCAGGGGGCCTGACTGGTCATCCGCAGCGGCACGGTCGCGCCGTCGACGGCTTCCTCGAAGGAGAGCGTCACTTCGGTCTCGACGTCGGCGCCACGGCGGGGCTGGGCCTGCCGGGTGCCGCCGCGGTTGAAGAGGCCGCCGAAGACGTCGCCGATTCCGCCGCCGCCCCCGCCGCCCTGGTTGCCGCTGAAGAGGTCGCCGAAGTCGAAGCCGTAGCTGCCGGTGCCGGGGCCGCCGGTGCGGAACCCGCCGTTGGCGAAGAGGCTGCGGGCCTCGTCGTACTCCTTGCGGCGCTTCTCGTCGGAGAGGACGTCGTAGGCCTCGGAGATGTCCTTGAAGCGCTCCTCGGCCTTGGCGTCGCCCTTGTTCGCGTCGGGGTGGAACTCGCGGGCCAGCTTGCGGTAGGTCTTCTTGATCTCGGTGGCGGTGGCGTCCTTGGGCACGCCGAGGACCTTGTAGTAGTCCTTCTCCACGTAGTCCTTGCCACTCATGCGCCCACCTCGCTGAGCTCGGCAGCCGCGGAGCGGTACACGCACTTCAGAATGGTTCGCCCGCTGCGCTCGCTCACGGCTTCCGCCACCTCCCGATGTCCATCGTCACTGCGCTGTCAACAGCAGCCGAAAGAAGTGCTGTTGACAGCGCGCTGCGGAGCCGGCCGCCGTACTGGCCGGCGTACGACTCCGCAGCGCACTGGTTGTCAGCTGTCACAGGTTGTCAGCTGTCCGAGCCACCGTCGGACTTGTCCGGGTCGGCGGACTTGGCCTCGGCGTCCGGGCCGGGCGTCGTCTGGGTGCCGGGCTGGGGCTCGGCGACGGCGACCATGGCCGGCCGGATGATCCGCTCGCCGATGCGGTAGCCGGGCTGGAGGATCTGCACGCAGGTGTCCTCGGTGACGTCCGAGGAGTAGCTGTGCATCAGCGCCTCGTGCTGGGTCGGGTCGAAGGGCTCGCCCTCCTTGCCGAACTGCTGCAGGCCCAGCTTGGCGACGACCATCTCCAGGGAGTCGGAGACGGACTTGAAGCCGCCCGTCACCTCGCCGTGCTCGCGGGCGCGGCCGATGTCGTCCAGCACGGGGATCAGGGACTCCAGGATGTTGGAGACCGCGATCTCGCGGACCGTCAGCCGGTCGCGCTCGACCCGCTTGCGGTAGTTCTGGTACTCGGCCTGCAGGCGCTGCAGGTCAGCGGTGCGCTCGGCCAGCTCGCGCTTGGCCGCGGCGAGTTCGTCGGAGCCCTCGCCGGCACCGCCGGCCGCGGCCTCCTCGGCAGCCTTGATCACGGCTTCCTCGGCGGCGGAGTCGTCGCCGGGCTTACCGCCCTGCGGCTTGTCCGTCATGCCGACGCACCGCCCTTGGGCTTCTCGTCGTCCACGATCTCGGCGTCGACGACGTCGTCTTCCTTGGCGTGGGTGGACTCGCCGGCCGCGGCGGCACCGGCACCGGCGGCGGCGTCGGCGTTGGCGTAGAGCGCCTGGCCGAGCTTCTGGGCGGTGGTGGAGACCTTCTCGGAGGCCTCGCGGATCTTCGCGATGTCCTCGCCCTTGAGGGCTTCCTTGAGCTCGCCGATGGCGGTCTCGACCTCGGTCTTGACGTCGGCCGGGAGCTTGTCGGAGTTGTCCGCGATGAACTTCTCGGTCGAGTAGACGAGCTGCTCGGCGGAGTTGCGGGTCTCGACGGCCTCGCGGCGCTTGTGGTCGTCCTCGGCGTACTGCTCGGCCTCGCGGCGCATGCGGTCGACCTCGTCCTTCGGCAGCGAGGAGCCGCCGGTGACGGTCATCTTCTGCTCCTTGCCGGTGCCGAGGTCCTTCGCACCGACGTGCATGATGCCGTTGGCGTCGATGTCGAAGGTGACCTCGATCTGCGGCAGGCCGCGCGGCGCCGGCGGCAGGCCGGTCAGCTCGAACATCCCGAGCTTCTTGTTGTACGCCGCGATCTCGCGCTCGCCCTGGTAGACCTGGATCTGCACGGACGGCTGGTTGTCCTCGGCCGTGGTGAAGATCTCGGAGCGCTTGGTCGGGATCGTGGTGTTGCGCTCGATCAGCTTGGTCATGATGCCGCCCTTGGTCTCGATGCCGAGGGACAGCGGGGTGACGTCCAGCAGGAGGACGTCCTTGACCTCGCCCTTGAGGACACCGGCCTGGAGCGCGGCGCCGATGGCGACGACCTCGTCCGGGTTGACGCCCTTGTTGGCGTCCTGGCCGCCGGTCAGCTCCTTGACGAGCTCGGCGACGGCGGGCATGCGGGTCGAGCCACCGACCAGGACGACGTGGTCGATCTCGGAGAGCGAGATGCCGGCGTCCTTGATCACGTTGTGGAACGGGACCTTGCAGCGCTCGAGCAGGTCCGCGGTCAGCTGCTGGAACTGGGCGCGGGTGAGCTTCTCGTCCAGGTGCAGCGGGCCCTCGGCGGAGGCCGTGATGTACGGCAGGTTGATCGAGGTCTCGGAGGACGAGGACAGCTCGATCTTGGCCTTCTCGGCGGCCTCGCGCAGACGCTGCAGGGCCATCTTGTCCTTGGACAGGTCGACGCCGTGGCCGGACTGGAAGACCTTGACCAGGTGGTCGACGACGCGCTGGTCCCAGTCGTCGCCACCGAGGTGGTTGTCACCGTTGGTGGCCTTCACCTCGACGACCCCGTCGCCGATCTCCAGCAGGGAGACGTCGAAGGTGCCGCCGCCGAGGTCGAAGACCAGGATGGTCTGGTCGTCCTTGTCCAGGCCGTACGCGAGGGCGGCCGCGGTCGGCTCGTTGACGATGCGCAGGACGTTGAGGCCCGCGATCTCACCGGCCTCCTTGGTGGCCTGGCGCTCCGAGTCGTTGAAGTACGCCGGGACGGTGATGACGGCGTCGGTGACGGTCTCGCCCAGGTAGGCCTCGGCGTCGCGCTTCAGCTTCTGCAGCACGAAGGCCGAGATCTGCTGCGGGTTGAAGTCCTTGCCGTCGATGTTGATCTTCCACCCGGTGCCCATGTGGCGCTTCACCGAGCGGATGGTGCGGTCGACGTTGGTGACCGCCTGGCGCTTGGCCACCTCGCCGACCAGAACCTCGCCGTTCTTCGCGAAGGCGACGACGGACGGCGTGGTCCGAGCGCCCTCGGCGTTCGTGATGACGGTGGGCTCGCCACCCTCCAGAACGCTGACGACCGAGTTCGTCGTGCCGAGGTCGATGCCGACCGCGCGTGCCATCGTAGGTACCTCCACGGAAGAGTTGAGCTTTACGGGCTCAAGGATGCACGACTCGACGGGGAGCGTCAACAGGTATGAGTGCCAGTCGCTCAACTTTGCTGAGGCCGGGCTCCGCGTCAGTGCGGGCGGGGTCGACGGACGACCGGGGCGGCGGGCGTGCGGTCACGTGACTGCCGCCATAGCTTGGGAGCCTTCTGGAGAACTGTTGCGCACCGGTAATGTCCGGGCCGTCGGCCCGGCAAGTTACCGACCAGTACAATCAGTTCGGAATACCACAGAACCGCAGAACCTGCAGAACCGCAGAACCGCAGACACTGCTCAACCGCAAGCCGCAGGAGACGGAGAGCGATGCAACTAGCAGCGATCGTCATCTCGCTGGTCACCTTCGTGATCGGCACCGCGCTCGCCCTCCGTGCGGCGTGGCACATCTTCAGGGTCGTGCTGACCGGCGCGCCCGACTCGACCCGCTTCGGGAAGCCCGCCCAGCGGGTCAAGACCGTCGCGACCGAGTTCTTCGGCCACACCCGGATGAACCGCTGGGGGATCGTGGGCATCGCCCACTGGTTCGTCGCGGTCGGCTTCTTCAGCCTGGTGCTGACCATCGTCAACGCGATGGGTCAGCTCTTCGACGCCGAGTGGGAACTGCCGATCATCGGCAACTGGATGATCTGGCAGCTCTTCGTCGAGCTCGTCGGCACCCTGACCACGCTGGGCATCGCCACCCTGATGGTGATCCGCCTGATGAGCCTGCCGTCCCGGTCGGGCCGCAAGTCCCGGTTCGCCGGCTCGATCGCCTGGCAGGCCTTCTACGTCGAGTACACGATCCTCGGCATCGGCATCTGCATCCTGATGCTGCGCGCCCTGGAGGGCGCCCTGGCCGGCGTCGACTCGTACGGCCCGGAGCACCTGGTCTCGTACCCGATCACCTCCGCGCTGAGCGGCCTGTCGCACGGCACGCTGGAGAACCTGGTCTACCTGTTCGCGATGCTGAAGATCTGCATCTCGTTCGCGTGGGCGGCCACCATCGGCCTCAACCCCTCGATGGGCGTGGCCTGGCACCGCTTCCTCGGCTTCTTCAACATCTACTTCAAGCGCGAGGAGGACGGCGGCACCGCGCTCGGCGCGCTCCGTCCGATGACGAGCAAGGGCGAGCCGATCGACTTCGAGGACCCGGCCGAGGACGCCGTCTTCGGCGTCTCCCAGGTCGAGCACTTCTCCTGGAAGGGCATCCTCGACTTCTCCACCTGCACCGAGTGCGGTCGCTGCCAGTCGCAGTGCCCGGCCTGGAACACCGGCAAGCCGCTCTCGCCCAAGCTGCTGATCATGAGCCTGCGCGAGCACGCCTACGGCAAGGCCCCCTACCTGCTGGCCGGTGGCGGCAAGGACATGGAGGGCACCGAGCAGGCGACCGCCGAGCAGCTCAAGGACGTCCCGGCGGCCGCGCTGGCCGAGGCCGAGCGCCCGCTGATCGGCACCGCCGAAGAGAACGGCGTCATCGACCCGGACGTCCTGTGGTCCTGCACCACCTGCGGCGCCTGCGTCGAGCAGTGCCCGGTGGACATCGAGCACATCGACCACATCGTCGACATGCGCCGCTACCAGGTGATGATCGAGAGCAACTTCCCGACCGAGGCCGGGACGATGCTCAAGAACCTGGAGAACAAGGGCAACCCGTGGGGCATGGCCACCAAGGCCCGCCTGGACTGGGTCAAGGAGCTCAAGAAGGAGACCGGCATCGAGGTGCCGGTGATCGGCGAGGACATCGACCCCGCCGAGGTCGAGTACCTCTACTGGGTCGGCTGCGCCGGCGCCCTGGAGGACCGCGCCAAGAAGACCACCAAGGCCTTCGCCGAGCTGCTGCACACCGCCGGCGTGAAGTTCGCCATCCTCGGCAAGGAGGAGACCTGCAGCGGTGACTCCCCGCGCCGCCTGGGCAACGAGTTCCTCTTCCAGATGCTCGGTGCGCAGAACGTGGAGACGCTGAACGCCGCGCTGGAGGACGCCCCGACCAAGCGGATCGTGGCCACCTGCCCGCACTGCTTCAACACCATCGCCAACGAGTACCCGCAGCTCGGCGGGCACTTCGAGGTGATCCACCACACCCAGCTGCTGCAGCACCTGATCGACGAGGGCAAGCTCGTCCCGGTGAACCCCGTCGAGGGCCTGATCACCTACCACGACCCCTGCTACCTGGGCCGCCACAACAAGGTCTACAGCCCGCCGCGCGAGATCATGGACAAGGTCCCCGGTCTGCGCCAGCAGGAGATGCACCGCCACAAGGAGCGCGGCTTCTGCTGCGGCGCCGGCGGCGCGCGGATGTGGATGGAGGAGCGCATCGGCAAGCGGATCAACACCGAGCGCGTGGACGAGGCGCTGTCCCTCAACCCGGACATCGTCTCCACCGCCTGCCCGTTCTGCCTGGTGATGCTCTCCGACTCGGTCAACGGCAAGAAGAACGAGGGCGCGGCCAAGGAGCACCTGAAGGTGGTCGACGTGGCCCAGCTGCTGCTCGACTCGGTGAAGGCGACCCCGCCGGCCGAGGCCGAGGAGCCGGCGACGGTGGACGCGTAACCGCGACCGCTGTTCGACAGTTCTGCAACAACCGCCCGGCCCGGAGGACGCCGCCAACGCGCCCGCCGGGCCGGGCTTTTCGGTGCCCCGGGCGACGGCCGGCGGTACGGCGGGCGGACGGCGAGTGACGCTGATCGCACGACCGCCGGACGGGCATTCGGTCGGAAGGAAATACAGTAGGCGCCGGACCGGCCGCGCGCCGGTCGACCCGTTCCAGGACGGGACCAGACCACCGACGGAGGTATCGGCCCGCCGGGCCGGGCCGCAGAGACCACAAGGGGAACAGCGCAGACCATGACCGAGGCGATCATGCTCGTCGGTGGTAAGGGCACGCGACTGCGTCCGCTGACCACCCACACTCCCAAGCCGATGCTGCCGGTTGCCGGTGTTCCGTTCATCGCGCACCAGCTGGCCCGCGCGGCCGCCGCCGGCGTCACCCGGGTGGTGCTGGCCACGTCCTACCTGGCCGAGGTGTTCGAGGACCACTTCCAGGACGGCACCCCGTACGGGATCGAGCTGGTCTACCTGACCGAGCGCGAGCCGCTGGGCACCGGCGGAGCCATCCGCAACGCCGCCTCCGGGCTGACCTGCGGACCGGACGAACCGGTCCTGGTCTTCAACGGGGACATCCTCTCCGGCCTCGACATCGCCGCCCTGCGGGACGGCCACGTGGCCGCCGGGGCCGACGTCACGCTGCACCTCACCCGGGTGGAGGACCCGCGGGCCTTCGGCCTCGTCCCCACCGACGCCGACGGCCGGGTGCTGGAGTTCCTGGAGAAGCCGGAGACGCCGGAGCAGATCGTCACCGACCAGATCAACGCCGGCTGCTACGTCTTCACCCGGTCCGTCATCGACCGCATCCCGGCCGGCCGGGAGGTGTCCGTCGAGCGCGAGACCTTCCCCGAGCTGCTGGCCACCGGCGCCCTGCTGCGCGGCGTCGTCGACACCTCGTACTGGCTGGACCTCGGCACCCCGGGCGCGTTCGTCCGCGGCTCGGCCGACCTGGTCCTCGGCAAGGTCGACTCCCCGGCCGTCCCCGGCCCGACCGGCGACGCCCTGCTGCTGCCCGGCGCCACCGTCCACCCCGGCGCGGTGCTCAGCGGCGGCACCGTGGTCTCCGCGGACGCGGTGGTCGAGGCCGGCGCCATCGTCGAGGGCAGCGTGATCCTGCCCGGCGCGCTGATCGGCCCGGACACCCTGGTGAAGGACTCGATCGTGGGCGCCTACGCCACCGTCGGCGACCGCTCGGCGCTGGACGGCGCGGTGATCGGCGACGGCGCGATCGTGGAGTCCGACAACGAGCTGCCCAACGGCATCCGGATCGCCTGCGGCACCCTGCTGCCGGTCGGCGCCGTCCGCACCACGGCCGGCCCGGGCGGCTGCCCGGCCGGCACCACCGCGGCCGCCGCGGTACACGGGCCGTCGGTCAGCGCCCAGCGTTAGGGCGTGTCTGACAATTCGCGCCGGGCGGGAATTGTCAGACACGCCCTGGTACCCGTCCGGCGCGGGCGATCGCGCAGGCGGGTTTCGGACCCGTTCGTCTCAGGCTCGCTGCAAACCGGCCCCGGCTTCGTCCGGGGCCGACGCGCACTGGGCCGGACGGGTACCTTCGGAGCGTGGCTGGTAATCGATACGACAGCGGTCAGGGCGCCGACCGTCCGCACGGCGGATGGCCGGCCCCTCCGCCGCCGCCGGGGGCGCCCGGGGGGTACGGGCGGACGGACGGGCCCGTGGACGGGCCGGAGTACTTCACGTCCGCGCACCCGACGGTGGGGGCCGGCGGGCCGGGGGCCCCTGGCGGCCCCGGAGGGCCCGGGGGAACCGTCGGCGACGGGTACGACCCGTACCGCGCCGACCGGCCCGGCAACACCCAGGCCTTCCCGGTCGGCGACCCGTACCAGGGCGGCGACCCCTACGGCCAGCAGCCGCCGTACGGCCCGCAGCACGGCCAGGACCACGGCTACGGCCGGTACGGACAACCCCCGGGCCCGGGCCACTACGACGACGGCGGGTACGGGCAGCACCCGCCGTACGGCCAGCAGCCCCCGCCCCCGTACGGCGGCGGCCCGGACCAACAGCCCCCGTACGGCCAGGACAACGTCACCGTCTACCGCGCCGGCGGCCAGTCCGCCCCGCACGTCAGCGGGCCGCGGCCGCAGTGGCGCGAGCTGTTCGTCGGCATCTTCCGCACCCCGACCGCGATCTTCGACCGCACCCGGGACCACCAGGTCTGGCTTCCTGCCCTCACCGTCTCGCTGACGTACGGCGTGCTCGCGGTGCTCGGCATCGGGCTGACCCACGACGACATCGTCAACTCGACCTTCTCGGTGGCCCTGACCGGCCTGTTCGCCGCCGCCGTCGGTTTCACCGTGGCCGGCGCGGTCTTCGGGGCGGTCACCTACGCGCTGGCCCGCCAGCTCGGTGGCGACGGCCCGTGGAAGTCCACGGTCGGGCTGGCCGCGCTGATCGGCTGGCTGACCGACGCGCCCCGGCTGCTGCTCGACCTGGTGCTGCCCTCCGGCAGCATGGTCGTCCAGCTGGTCGGCTGGGCCACCTGGGGGCTCTGCGCGTACCTGCTGACCTGCATGGTCCGGCGGGTGCACGACCTGCCCTGGGGCAAGGCGGCGGCCGCCTCGGCGGTGCAGCTGCTGGCGCTGCTGGTGCTGATCAAGCTGCCGACACTGGGCTGATCGAGCTGATCGAGCTGATCGAGCTGCGGGCGCCGGGCTGATCGGGCTTCCGACGCCGGGCTGATCAAGCCGGCGGCCCCGGGCCGATCGGGCTCCCGGACCGGGGCCGGGGGCCGGCAGGCAGAATGGTGGGCGGATCCGGCCGGAAGGCCCGGGCCCGCCCACCCTCCCGTCCTCCACCAGCGCCGGAGCCAGCCATGACCCTCCCCACCACCCACGTCAGCTTCCCGGCCGGGGCGGTGACCGGAGAGTCACCGGTGCTGGCGGTGCACCCGCTGGCGGACGGTCGCTACGCCGTGGTGACCGCGGCCACCCCCTTCCACCCGCTCGACCACACCTGGCCCGACCAGCCGGCCGACCACGGCACCCTGACCGTCGACGGCACCGAACTGGCCGTGCTGGACTGCCTCACCGGCGCGGTCGGCCCGGACGGCGGCGCGCCGCTGGTCGGCGCCGAGATCCCGGTCAAGCGCGGGGACGAGGAGTGGTCCTGGCTGGTGCTGCACGTCCTCGCCGCCGACCCCGGCGACCTCACCGGCCGCACCGCCCTGCTCACCGTCGACGCCGGGCGCCGGGCCGCCCTGAGCGCCTCGCACAGCGGCTGCCACCTGCTCGCCCTCGCCCTCAACGCCGCGCTCGCCCCGCGCTGGCGCAAGGACCCGGGCCGCTCGGACGCCTTCGGCAACCCCGACTTCGACAGCCTCGCGATGGCGAGCTCGGTGATGGACACCGAGGCCAGCACGGACACCTACCGCCTCGGCAAGTCGCTGAAGAAGAAGGGCTTCACCGTCGACGCCACCGAGGAGTTCCCCGCCCTCGCCGACGCCCTGCCCGCCCTCACCGAGGCCGTCAACGCCCGGCTCGCCGCCTGGGTCGCGGCCGACGCCCCGGTCCGGATCGAGGTCCCCGGCCCCGAGCTGACCGCCCGCCGCCAGTGGCACTGCGAGCTGCCCGAGGGCGGCGCGCGGATCTTCTGCGGCGGCACCCACCTGCACCACCTGGGCGAGCTCGCCGAGCTGCGCACCGAGCTGCGGCTGTCCGAGGACGGCGCCGAGCTGGTCGCGGTCACCAGCCCCAAGCGGGCCTGACACCCCGGGCGCGCCTGACACCCCAGGCGGGCCTGACACCCCGGGCGAGTCCCGGAAACGCCGCAGGCGGCCGACCCCTCGGAAGAGGGATGGCCGCCCGCCGTGCGTGCACTCCGCCGTGGTGCGGTCAGACCTCGCTGCGGTGGAAGTTCAGGTACGAGCGGGACGGCGTCGGACCGCGCTGGCCCTGGTAGCGCGAGCCGTAGCGCGCGGAGCCGTACGGGTGCTCCGACGGCGAGGAGAGCCGGAACAGGCACAGCTGCCCGATCTTCATCCCCGGGTAGAGCTTGATCGGCAGCGTCGCGACGTTCGACAGCTCCAGCGTCACGTGGCCGCTGAAGCCGGGGTCGATGAAGCCCGCGGTGGAGTGGGTGAGCAGGCCCAGCCGACCCAGGCTCGACTTGCCCTCCAGGCGGGAGGCCACGTCCTCGGGCAGCGTGATGACCTCGTACGTCGAGGCCAGTACGAACTCGCCCGGGTGCAGGATGAACGCCTCGTCGCCGTCCGGCTCGACCAGCCGGGTCAGGTCCGGCTGTTCCTCGGAGGGGTCGATGTGCGGGTACTTGTGGTTCTCGAACACGCGGAAGAAGCGGTCGAGGCGCACGTCGATGCTCGACGGCTGGATCATCGCCGGGTCGAAGGGGTCGACGACGACCCGGCCCAGGTCGATTTCGGTCCGGATGTCCTTGTCAGAGAGCAGCACGCTTCGAGGTTACGTGCACGACGGGGCCCCGGACGAATCCGTCCGGGGCCCCAGGTGTCCTCCCGCCGGCCGTCAGGCCAGGAACTCAGCGGCCTCCAGCCGCATCGCCTGCGCCAGTTGGGCCGTCGACAGCTCCCGCACGTCGGCCAGCACCGAGCTCCGGAGCCGTCCGCACTGCGGACAGCGGATCAACCGTCCGGGCCCGATCCGCCCGGGACCGAGGTTCTGCATCGGGAACGTGGTGGTGCTGAACAGGTGCCCCTCGGCACAACGAACGACGGCGCGCTGCTCCATCGATCCCCTTCCCATCCCTAACCCAGTACTCACCCGTACTCATCGCGCCCCGGCGGCCAGGCCCCGGGACAGCGTCACATTAGGGGATGTTCCGGACATTCCACACCATGGCTCGCCGCCCCGACCCCACACCCACCGGAGCACTCACACGCGCCCAAACAGTACGCCCCCCACCCGCCCCCACCCGGCTCCGCCACGGCCCCGGACCGGCCGTGCAACCACAGTCACGGATGGGGTACAGTGACACTGGATCGAGCGGTCTCTGACAGCTCATCAGGCGGGCGTAGTTTAATGGTAGAACATGAGCTTCCCAAGCTTAGAGCGCGAGTTCGATTCTCGTCGCCCGCTCCAGCAGTAAAGGCCCAGGTCAGGGACATAATCCCCGACCCGGGCCTTTCGCGTTCTTGGGTTCCCGTGCCCCCTGCGTGCCCCTACGGCTCGGCGGGCGGTGTCGTGCCCCGACCGAGGGCGTCGTTGATCGCCGCGCCCATGCCGTCCGCGATCTTCTTGTCCCGCTCGCTGGTGGCGTGCTGGTAGATCAGCGCGGCCCGGACAGAGGCGTGCCCCATGCGGGCCATCAGCTCTTTGAGGCTGGCCCCGGTGGCGGCGGCCAGGTTGTTGCCGGTGTGGCGGAGGTCGTAGAAGCGGAAGCCCGGCATGCCCGCCTTGGCACGTGCCTTTCGCCAGACCCGGCCGAAGGTGGTCCGCCGAAACGGGGCGCCCTTCTCGCCGACGAACAGCAGGCCCTCATCACCCTTTTCAGCGAACAGCTCCAGGTGCAGCCGGACATCCGGCAGAACCGCGGCCGGAATGGTCACGACGCGCTTGCCCGCTTCGGACTTCGTGTCGCCTAGCGCGCGCCGGCCGGTGTTGAGTTCGGGAGCGGCGAGCCGGACGCGGACCGTGCCAGCCGCGAGGTCGATGTCCTTGCGGCGGAGTTCGGCCAGCTCCTCCGGGCGGAGCGTCGTGAAGGCGGCGAGCAGGACCATGGCGCGCCAGCGAAGCCCCACGAACTCAGCCAGCTCGTAGACCTTCTCGATACTGGCAACCCCCCGTTCCTCGGCCGACTCCTTGCCTGCGCCCTTGATCCGGCACGGATTCCGGCGGATCAGCTCGTCATCGGTCGCGGTGGCCATGATGGACTTGAGCAGGCGGTATGCCTTCGCGGCCGTGGTGTGCTTGCCGGTGGCCCGGAGTTCGGCCCGCCAGGCGCGGACGAGCGGCGGCGTGATCTCGTCCAGGTCGAGGGCGCCGAAGGTCGGTTCCAAGTGCAGCCGCAGCAGTCGGTGATACAGCTCCGTGGTGGTCGGCATCAGGCCGCGCTCGGTGATCCACGCGTCGGCGTACTTGCCGAAGTTGACCGCGCCGGCGTCGGGATCGCGCCAGTCCTTCTTGCGGATGCTGGTCTGCATCTCGGCCAGCCAGTCGTCCGCGTCGGTCTTGGTCTCGAAAGTCTCGGGCGCCGGCCGGAGGAGGCCGGCCGGGTCGAGGTACCGGGCCTGATAGCGGCCGGATGGGAGCTTGCGGATACGCCCGAACTGCCGTCGCTTGCTTGCCACTTAGGCCACCGCCCGCAGTCGGCGGGACCGGGGTTGGACGGTGTTGGCTGCCACGTAGGCAGCGAGGGCGGTTTCCGGGATGCGGACGTGGTGGCCGACTTTGACGAAGGCGATCCGGCGTTCGGCGATCAGGCGGCGGGGGAATCGTTCCCCGCTGGTCTCCCAGGTGCCGAGGCGTTCGGCGACTTCCTTGACGGTCAGCAGGCGGTCCATGCCTGTTCCCCCTCTTCTCGCGCGAGTTGTGCGCGCATCTCCTGTCGGTCGGTGGTGTGGCGTTCGTGCAGGTCCCGGGCGATGGTGGCGGCGAGCAGGGACTCACCCGGGGAGTTCCCGGCGCCGGCGAAGGCCCAGTGGGCGACGACCAGAGTTTCGGCGTCGGGGAGGTCATCCAGGTCCGGGAGCCCGGCGGCGAGCAGCCGTTCCCGGAGTTCGGTCCGGGCTTGTTCGGCGCGGTAGTCGGCGCGGACCTGGCGGAGGGCGCCGAGCGTGGTCGAGTAGGTGGGGGACTTGCTGGAGAAGTGGCCGCGGAAGCCGAGCATGTGGGACCAGTGCGCGAGCAGGCGGCCAGGGTAGTGCTGGTCCAGGTCCCAGCAGGCTTCGATCAGGCGACGGGTGTGGGCGGGCAGGTCGTGCCGGTCGAGTTCGTGGCGCTCCAGGATGCGGCGGTCCACGGTCTCGGTCGTCTCGGCGGACTTGGTGGCGTACTTGGCGATGTACGAGGCGACGGCCCGCTCTGTGATCTCCCCGCCAGCAAAGGCGCCGATCGGGCGGACATCGACCTGCGTGCCCCACTCTAGGACGCGGGCGGACTGGTCACCTCCGGCGGCGATGGGGACGCCGGCGCGGCGGGCGGCGGCCCGGATAGCGGCGTCCAGCAGACCGACGGTGGCCCACGCGGGCGGGGGCGTGTCGGGTCCGCCGGGGCCGTCGATGCGGATGACGGCGTGGAAGTGGACGGCGCCCCGACGCTGGTACTCGGCGACCTTGCCGAACGAGAGCTTCGCCTGCTCCTTGAACTCGTACTGGTAGAGCCCGGCCATCTTGGCCATGACGCGGAACAGGTAGATCGTGAAGCGGCGCCACAGGTCGGGGGCGTGGTTGTTCCACAGCACCGCGTGCCCGTACTCGTACTTCTCCGGGTCGAGCGGGGTGCCCAGCAGGGGCGACCCGGCGGGGTGGGTGTGGCCGCAGCGGCAGGTGCCGGTGTCGGGCCGGTTGTGGACGGGGCCGAAGCTGGGGGCGGTGAGGGTGGCGAAGACCCGGGGGTGGGAGCGGACCGTGGTGGGCACGCCCTTGGTGGTGTCTCCGGCGAGGCCAGCGCGGATCAGGTGGAAGGTGTCCGCGGAGTACGTGCGGGCGCAGGAGGGGCAGCGGGAGGAACGGCGGTTGCCGCAGGCGACCTTGAGACGTCCGCCGGGCTCGTGGTCGGTGGAGTAGCGGTGCCAGACGGCGCCGGTCGGAGCGTGGGTGAGGGTGCGGAAGCCCTTGAGGTGCATCGGGTTGGCACAGCCGCCGGTACGGCGGAGCTGGTCGTGGAGGCGGGGGAGGTCTCCCCTGGCCGCCAGGCGGGCGAGGTCGGAGAGGGCCAGGTGTTCGCGCTCGGAGTGGATGTCAGGCATCAGGCGGCCACCGCCAGCGGCAGGCGGGTGGGCTTCAGGACCGAGCGGAGAGCTGCGGCGGCGAGGCCGGGCGGGACGGCGTTGCCGATCTGCTCGAACTGCTTGGTCCGTGAGCCGGCCCAGGGGTAGTCGGCGGGGAAGTCCTGGAGAAGCGCCGCTTCGATTGTGCTCAGTTCGCGCGCCGGGCTGGAGGTCGTGGCAGAGAGCTTCCACGAGCGAGCGCGGCCCGTAAGGGCCCAAGCGGGGCCGGTGGTGGTGAAGCAGTTGCCGCCACCGGTGTGTTCGCCGCGGGTGACGACATCGCCGGCAGCCAGGCAGAGCGCATCGACCATGGTGTTCCAGGCGGCGCGGCCGGGGCCGAAGAGGCTTTCGGGCTCGGGCACCTTGGCGTGGGTGGCTTCGGGCGGCGTGACTTGGTGAGTTGTGGAGGCAAGGAGGAAGGCCCGGCGGCGGGTCTGGGGGATGCCGTGGTCGGCGGCGTTGAGGACTCCGACCCATGTCGAGTAGCCGATGCCGCGCAGGATGCGGGCGATGTGGGCGAAGAGGGGTTTCACCGAGGGGACCTCTTCCAGGGCGATCCAGTCCGGGCGGATGTCGAGGGCGTACCGCAGGGGTTCGACGGCCAGGAGCGAGTGCGGGTCCGCGCAAGCGCTCCGAAGGGCGGTACGGGTGTCGTGGCCGGCGGCGAGGTCGTCAAGGCCTTGGTGGCAGAGCGCGATGTCGTCGGTTCCGGCGCCGAGTCCGGCGGTGCTGAAAGGCTGGCAGGGCGAGGAGCCGATGAGGCCGGAGACCTTTCCGACGAGCGGGGCGGTCGGGTAGGCGGCGACATCGGTGCGGATGGTCCGGTGACCGGCGGCGGCGCGGGTGGCGCAGGCGGCGGCGTCGATCTCCAGGCCGATGTCGGTGTGGCCGAGGCGGCGCAGACCTTCGGACCAGCCGCCGGGGCCGGCGAACAGGTCGATGATGTGGCGGTTCAAGGCGGTTCTCCCTCCGTGGGGAGGCCCCGGGACGGGCCAGTAGCACCAGTCCCGGGGCCCAGCAGGTTAGGACTGGTCGGCGGGCTTCTGGTGGCGGTCGAGCCACTCTTCGGCGCAGACCTTGTGGACGGGCTTGCCACGGTCGGAGCGCAGGTTGGTGGGCTTGTCGCAGACGCCGCAGGGCTCGGGCTTCGGGGCCCAGTGCTTGGAGTCGCGCCAGTCGAGGAGGGCCATCGGTCAGGCCGCCTTGGCGGTGGTGGCGAGCGGGCGGGCGACGGTGCCGATGCCGTTGCAGGTCTGGCAGTTGACCGGGACGGTGGCGCGTGAGCCGTCGCGGAGACGGACGCCGGTGGCGATGGCGACGGAGGCGAAACCGGAACAGTTCGGGCAGATCCGGCTCGGAGTGTGGTTGTGCTGCGGCATGATGGTGGTCTCCTTCGTGGGCTTCGGTTCGGGAAGGGGTTGCGGCCTCGGGGCGGCGGGATGCTTGGCGGCGTGTTGCCGCCCCGAGGCCGGTCTTGGAGTCAGCGGCGGCGGGTCGTGCGGCCGTCGCGCTTGTGCGCGTACATGTCCCGGTCGGCGGAGGCGAGCGCGTCCGTGAGCGAGACGACCGGCAGCTCGGCGACGGGGCAGATGCCCACCGAAGCGGAGGCCGGGAGCGTGAGACCGGCGTACGGAACCGGCTGGTTGAGAGCGGCGCGCAGGTCAGGCAGCCGGGCGGGGGCGTCCAGAGCGACGGCGGCGAACTCGTCCCCGCCGAGGCGGGCGGCGATGCCGGGACGGCCGCACCAGGTGGACAGGCGGTCGGCGGTGGCGGTGATGACCGCGTCGCCGGCGGCGTGGCCGTACGTGTCGTTGGTGGCCTTGAAGTCGTCCAGGTCGATCAGCAGCACCGAGGCGCGGTCCGGGCGGCGTTGGGTCAGCCGGTGGGCGCGGGCGGTGAAGCCGTCGCGGGTGTGGAGCCCGGTGAGCGGGTCGCGGCGGGCGGTGGCGAGGCGCTGGCTCAGCCAGACGCTGTGGGTGGTCCATCCGATCAGTGGCACAGTGGCGGCGAAGGCCGTGGGGAGATCCATGGTGGTCCTCCGTGATGGGCGGGCGTGGATGGGGGTTGCGATCTCCGGGGCGGCGGGATGCTGGCGGCGTGTTGGCCGTCCCCGGGGAGGTCAGAGGCCGAGGCGCTGGGCGCGGGTGGCGGCCCGGTCGAGCAGCTGGTGAATATCGGCCTGGCGGGTGGTGGGGCGGTCGTTGTACTCGTCCGGCGAGCGGGTGGGGCGGCCGGTGGCGTGGAGGATCTCCATGACCTGGACGCGGGCGGTGGTGACGGTGGCCGGGGTGCCGTAGCCGTGGGCGAGGACGGCGGCCTGGGCGCCGAGGAGGCAGACGCGGCCGGCGGAGTCCCACATGGCGCCTTGGAGCCAGCCGAAGGCGTCGATGTAGCGGGAGGTGAGCCGCAGGTGGCCGGCGGCGCTCACCGGGACAGGCCGGGCCGGGCGGTGGGTGAGCCGGTCGAGGAGCGTGAGCCGGGGCACCGGGTAGCCGGCGTTCCAGGGCTGGAGGGTGGAGCCGAGCGGCGAGACGTACGGGACGGCGATGCGGGCCGGGGCGGGCAGCGAGGCCAAGTACGCCTCGATCTCGGCGACGAGGCCGGAGCCGTCGACGGTGACGAGGGGCGGCAGGCGGACGGTGGTCGGCATGAGTAACTCTCCTTTCTGGCTTGCTACTTGTTGGTCTTGTTGACGACGGACACGCCGTCGCGGGTGGTGTTGTCGATCAGCGGGGCGGCGGAGGTGTCGGCGAGGTAGAAGCCGAGGAGGATGAGCGCGGCGACGGCCCACCAGCGCAGTCGGAGGTGCCGGACGATGAGCCAGGCGACGATCGCGAGGACGACGATGAACGGCAGCTGGATGTTCACCAGGCGGGCCTTTCAGACGAGTTCGGCGACGAGGGCCGAGGCAAGGGGGTCTTGGACGCCGAGGCGGGCGCGGAGCGTGGCGGCGTCGATCGGGTTGCCGGTGCGGGTGCGGTGGTCGTCGGCGACCTTGCGAGCGTGGTCGAGGAGGAACGCCGGGACCGTGGGCGCCGGGGTCGGGACGGAGGCCATGACCGGCACGGGCGCCGGGGTCGGCGCCGGGGCGGGGGCCGTTTCGATCGCCGGGACAGCCGCGGGCGGTTCGACGGACTCCGGCTCGATGACCGGTTCGGTGATCGGCTCGGCGGCCGGGACGTAGAGCGGCTGGGCGTTGTCGGTCTCGGCGTCGTCCGGCTCGGCTTCCGCGACCTGGGGTTCGTCGGCGGGCGCAGGGGTCGAGTGGGCGAGCAGGGTGCCGCCGAGGAAGGCGGCGGCGGGCCATCCGGCGACCAGGACGCGGAGCCAGGCCGGGGCGTTGCCGAGGTCGAGCAGCCCGGCGGTGCCGACGTTGGCGCCGAGTGAGGCCGCCAAGGCGATCACGAACCAGCACCAGGCGAGTCGGCGGGAGGTGCCGGAGCGCATCCGGCGCCAGGCAGCGACGAGCAGGAGGTCGACGGACACCGGGTAGGCCCAGGACTTCCATCCGGCCTGTCCGGCGGCTGCGGCCAGGTCGTGCAGGTGGGCGAAGGACAGAGCGGCGGCGATGACCGCCTGGGCCAGTACGGCGTCCAGCTTGGGGAGTCGGCGCATGGCGGGCTCCGTCAGAGCTGGTTCTTGTCGAGGGCGAAGAGCAGGACCGTGCCGCCGGTCAGTTCCGGCCGGCGCTGGGTCAGGTGGGTGATCGCCAGGTTGAACACGTCGGCGCGGGTCATCCCGGGCGTCGGCGTGATGGTGTCCGAGAACGTCGCGCTGGCGGTCCCGTTGTTCGTGGTCCGCTGGATCGTAAGGACGCAGTGGTAGGTGTCCTGCTGCATTGCTGTCTCCTGGGAAGGGCGGCGGGGCGGAGCACGGTGGGCTTGCCGCCCGGTCGACGTTGGCGTTACGCGGGGGCGGTTCCGGCGCCGAGGCAGTCGAGGCAGGTGGCCTCCTGGTCGGCGATCCGGTGACGGCGGGCGCCCCGGCCGGCGTAGACGGTTTCGGTGATCTGGCCGGTGCCCTTGCAGGGCTCGCAGGGCGTGGGCTTCGGCGGCGCGGGGAGCTTGCGGGCGGCCACCGGGGTCACTCGCTGTCGCGCTGGGCGCGGTCGGCGGTGGCGCGGGCCTCACGGGCGACCTGGGCGGCGTCGTGGTCGTCCGGGTTGGCCGCAGCGATGCGCTCCAGCAGATCGGCCTTCTCGGCGAGCAGCGGGCCGGTGTCGGCCTTGTTCTCGCGGGTGGCCTTGAGGTGGCCGAGGAAGGCGCCGATCTCGGCGATGGACGGCTTGCGGGACATGGCGGTCACTCCTCGTCCGAGTCCGCGGAGCCGTACCAGGGGCAGTCGCGTTCGTCGTGGTCGATGCCGGTCTCGGCGCCGTTCTCGTCGCCGCAGTGCTCGCAGAACATGGATCTCCTCGTGTCAGGGCGTGGTGGGGTAGGGACTTGGCGCGAAGCGGTCGCGTCAGCCGATGGGTGAGGTTTCGCTACTTGCCGAGCGAGACCGGAACCAGGTCCGGCGGCGCGGTGGGCATCGGCGGGATGATGACGGGGGTGGCGACCTGCGGGCGGAAGGCCGCCAAGCGGTCCAGGTCGGGCGTCAGGTACGCGAACTCGCGGCAGCGCTCGGCGACTTCGGCGAGCGAGCGGAACGGCGTGCGGATCTCGGACCAGAGACCGGAGGTGTCGCCGGCGACGGCCAGGCCAGGCATGTCCGGGCTGATCTTCGTAGCGGCGGCGACGGCGGCGTCGGAGACATCCCCGAGCCCCATCTTCGCCGTCTCCATGTCGTTGACCCGGTGGACGGTGCGGCCGGTGAGCTGGGAGCGGAGCAGGGTCGCGCCCTTGCCCAGTTCCGAGCCGAAGCGCTGACCCGCGATCTCCAGGAAGATGCCGGCAGCGCGGGCAAGTTGGGCGAGCCGGATGAGTGCCGTGACGATCTGGTTCCGCCGCTCCTCGTCGGCCTTGCTGGCCACCAGGAAGAGTTCGGCGATCTCATCCACCAGGACGACGATCGGCACCGGCCGGATCTTCTCCGGCAGGCCCCAGATGTCGGCGGTCACATCCTCGGCCGCCACCGACCCGGGAACACCCTGGTGGTCACGGATGAGGTCGTACCGGTCGTCCATCTCGACCAGCAGCGCGAGCAGCAGCCCGAGCGCCTCGCCCTGATCGGTAGCCAGAGCGGACAGCCGCGGCGCAAAGGGGCGCTGTTCCACACCGCGCTTGCAGTCGATACCCACCAGGGCGACCGGCTGCGGAGCGAGCCCGTGGATCAGGTTCCGGGTGAACATGGACTTGCCGGACTGGTTGGCGCCGAGGTTCAGCCCGTTCGGGGCCTGCCGGTAGTCCCGGAAGTGCACGGTGCCGTCAGCCCGAAGCGCGACCGGAACCCGCAGCAGTCCCGGCTTGGCGGCGGCCCGGCGCGGCATGCGCACGTTGCGCAGTACGTCGAAGCCGACGATCCGCAGGTCCACCACACCGGGCTTGACCTCCGAGACGTGCACCGCGTGGACCTCCCACGCGTGCCGCAGGCGCTCGGCCGCGTCGACCAGGTCCGTTGTCTGCTGACCACGGGCGAGCCGCAGGCGGACCCGAAGGCCGGTCGAACTCGCCTTCACTCCACGGATCTTGGGCATCGCGGGCTTCGCTGGCCGGTTGGTGGCGGATGAGGCCATGGCGCGCCAGAACGAGGGTTCCACGGTCAGCCCGCAGGCCTCCATGACGTTCTCGTAGTCGTGCCGGATGCGGTGGATGGTCAGCGGGATGCCGACCGTCGCCCAGTACGTCCGGGGCATCCTGGCCTTGGCGTAGAGAGCGCCGGAGCTGAGGACCGCGGCGGGGGTGCCCAGCTCCAGGAGCGTGGTTGTCAGGGCGTCCATGGTGATCAGGCGTTCGCGCCGGCGAGGACCGGGGAGGCGATCGTCACGGCGTCGGCTCGGAAGGCGATCCCGGAGCGCTTCTGGCCGTTGAACTCGCTCTCCCACGGCCGGGCGATCAGCCGGGTGAGGCTGACCAGCACGCCGGGCGCCAGCCCGTCCGGGATGCCCGGCTGCGGCACGGTCAGGGACAGGATGTCGGCCTCACCGTTGGCCACGAACGTGACGTCCAGGGTGACCAGGGGCGCACCGGTCTCGGTGTCCATGGCCATCTCGCCGGTCTGGCGGTTCTTGAGCTTCGGGCGGGGCGCCTGGGCGACCATCACCAGCGCGGCGGTCGTGTCGACGGGGATGAAGCGCATGTTCTGGCTCCTTCATCGGGCACCCGGGCGAAGTAGACGGCCCGGGGCATCTCCTCTAACGGAGGTGTTCTCATGCACTCATGTACATGAGCTGGTGGATAGAAGAGTGCCTGACTCCTGTACATGAGTCAACCGCCGCGAGAAAGAATCTTGCGGCGGGCTGCGGAAGTTGACCTGGCGTCAGTCGCGCGCGGGGAAGCGGTAGTCAAGAACGAACTGGTCAGCGGCCATCACGGTGTCGCAGACCTCAACCACGCGGCCGGCATCGGTGACGGCATCCCGAACGAGATGGATCACCGGGGAGCCGGGGCTCAGCGCTAGCGCGGCCGTCTCGGCCTTGGTGGCCAGCCGGGCCCGGACAGTCTCGGTGAACTCCGCCAAGGTGTGGCCGTGCTCCTCCAGCCGCGCATAGATGCCACCGCCGCCGGGGTTCTCGGCGAAGGTCTCCGGGATGTCCTTGACCACGTCCCATGGCAGGTAGGAGGTCGCTTCCTCGGTCGGTGTCCCGTCGCGGAAGTACCGCCGCTTGCGGGCCAGTACCTTCGAGCCGGCGGGCACATTCAGGCGCTCGGCGATCTCTTCCGGGGCGTCGACGGGTCCGACGAAGAGCACGTTCACGGAGGGCTTGCCGCCGGACTGCTCCGCCTCGGCCAGGTAAGCCGCCTTGCCGGCGAGCCGGTGCGCGCGGCGGAAACGGTCCGAGGACTTGCGCTGCACCGGGGGCCGGGAGCGAACGAAGGAGCCGCGGCCGTGGTGTGTCTCGATCAGCTGGGTCGTTCGCAGCTCGGCGACGGCCTTACGGACCGTGCCGGAAGCCACCCCGTAGCGCTCCATGAGTTCGGCTTCACTTGGGATCGCCGCGCCGGGAGCCAGGACCCCGGACCGGATCTGCGACGCCAAGTCGTCCGCGATCTGCTGGTACTTCGCCTTCGCCGTTGATGCGGCCTCGCCACTCGCCATGGTGCTGAAGGTCTCCTATTCTCCTGTACATGAGTACCAGGTCCTCGAATCAAGTTTCAACGCCTCTCCACTCCGTGTCCGTGGCCGGGGCGGTGGTGCGCGAGGACGGCCGGATTCTCACGATCCGGCGGGCCGACAATGGCACCTGGGAACCGCCCGGCGGAGTCCTGGAACTCTCGGAAACGGTCGAGGACGGCGTGCGCCGCGAGGTGTACGAGGAGACCGGGATCAAGGTCTCGGTGGAGCGGCTCACTGGGGTCTACAAGAACGTCGCCCGTGGCATCGTCGCCCTGGTCTTCCGGTGCCACCCCGAGGGCGGCAGCGAGCAGCTGTCCGACGAGTCGACGGCCGTCGCGTGGCTCACCCCGGAAGAGATCGCCGACCGCATGGGCGAGGTCTACGCCGTCCGCCTGCTCGATGCAGTCCGGGGCGACACGGTCCCGCACGTCCGGACGCACGACGGCCGGACGCTCATCGACATGCCGCAGGCGAGCTGAGTTAGCTGGTCTTCCGGCCGCGCTTGCCGATCTGGCTCCAGACGTGCCGGTGGCGGGCGATGGTGAAAACCCGATCCACCCTGTTCGGGGACAGCACCGCCGGCCGGGCAGGGAGGACCGAGGCGATCTGCTCGCCGTCGATGACCGTCACTCCGGGCTCCGCACTGAGCGTGATCTTCTGGGCGCCGACGACGGCGATGACGGGGTGAACGGGGACCTCGAAGCCGCACCACTCGGTGAGCAACTTGGCGGTACGGCTCGCCTCGAACTCCGAGTTCTCCAGGTACGGGAAGCCGTTGCGGTTGACCTTCACCACCTTGTCGCCGACCCACACGGTGGCGCCCGGGTGGTGCTTCGAGTTGATCGTGAAGACGCCGGGCGGGCCGATCACCACGTGGTCGATGTCGGACCCTGACGGCAGTGGCACCCCGTGCAGGACCTTCCAGCCGACGGCTTTCAGCGGCTCCAGCCGGGCGCCGACGATCTGCTCACCTTCCAGACCGCGAAGCGTGCTCGAATCACCGAGGCGCTGACGGGTGACCTTGGCGGCAAGTCGGACGAGTAGCCCGTACCTCTCCTCGCCCTCGCGCACCAGGCTCTCCAGCCCTGCGCCGGGTAGGTTCCGTGCAAGGTCGTCTTCATTCCGCAGCGGTGGAAGGAACGGGACCTCCGCCCGCGGCTGCGGCACGGGTGTGGGAGCCGGCTTCGGCGGCGGATTCTTCGCTCCTCGGTGCCGAACGGTGCGCGGTGGCACATGACTGCCGGAGGACTTGCACCACTCCTCGACCTTGGCCAGTGCGGGAGCCTCCCACTCTGGGACATCGACCGTGACGACCCCGGTCTTGCAGTCCAGCCAGGCCACCGAATCCCCGCGGGCGCCAGCCTTGTTGACGTAGAGCCGTTCCTTCCCCGGCACCCGCCACGGCTTGACCACCAGCTCCGTCATTCGTCCCCCTCCGGCACGGCCTCCCCGACCACGGTCAGCATGCCCACGGACCTATCAGCAGGAACGCGGAGAGCCGGCCAGCCGGGGCGGTTCAGCCAAAGGCCAGGAAGCGCGGTCCGGGCGAGCGGGAGTGGCTACGGGGCCAGGGTGTGGGTGCCAGCGCGCGCAGACTCAGGCGGGCGGTGTACGGGAAGGGATAAGGATCAGGGGAGTTGGGGCGAGGGGGTGGGGCTGGAAGGTGGCTGTTACGAGTTTCGCTACTGGTTCAAGGGCGCGCACAGCGCGCCAGCGCGCGGCCCTGCCGCTCGCCGTCGCTCCTGTCTGCGCCCCGCTTCGGCGGCGGCCGGCCGCGCACGCGAGCGTGCGGCCGGGGATGCCGAGATGAGGGAGCCCGCCGGGCGGACAGCGCGGGTCAAGACGAGGCTCCGCCGGGCCCTCCTCGGAGGGGACCGGGGCAGGCGCACGGGTGCAGCTTCGTCGTGGTGATCGTGGGCGGGTCGCGGGAGGCCCCCTCATCGACGGACACCCAAGGGCGTACCCGGAACCTCCTGGGGCCGCCAAGGCCAAGCGCAAGCGTCACCGGGTGAGCCTTGACGGCCCCAGGAGAACCCGGGTGCGGCGAAGCTGCCCGATCGAGGAGGGGACCACCCGCTCAGCCCGAGCCATGGCCGGCGGCCAGAACCGCTTCACCGGCCTTAGCGACACGCCGGGCGCCATGCCGGGCCTGTCGCTCAAACGGAGTAGCCTCCCCTCAGTTGGTGACGGGACTCACATTGGAGGCGGCGGCATGCCGAAGTTTCTGATCAACGGCGGAATAGCTGGCATCAGTCGTGTTGTCGAGGCTGACGCGTACAAGGCGGACGCCGACTTCGTCCACTTCGTCAGGTACGTCGCGCAGGAGGCCGAGCGCGTGTTCAGCATTCAGAAGGGCCTCGTCTCCACGATCGAGGTCACTGAATAGGCGTGCCCCATCCGTGCCCCACGAGGCGGTAACGAGCGGTAAGTCACGGTAAACAGCGACCCTTAATCTCAACTCTGCAGGATGTCGCCTTAGGGCATCACTGCACGTCAGAGCGCATGTGGGCACGATCAGTAGGCGAGATTCCCAAGCTTAGAGCGCGAGTTCGATTCTCGTCGCCCGCTCCATACCGACAGCCGCAGGTCATCTGACCTGCGGCTTTCGTGTTGTCCGGAGCAAGCTGCCCGGGGTCAGCCGGTGGGCCGGCCGGTGGGCATCTGGAGGTCGTAGTCGCGGAAGTCGACGGCGTACCAGGCGACCGTCTGGGAGGCGATCTTGAACATCCGAGCGTGGACCGGGGCGAGCAGCGGGAACTTCTGCTGGACCTCGTAGGCGGGCCGGTAGAGGTAGGGGGCGAGGGTGGCGACGGAGGTGTCGAGGGGCGGGTCGGCCTTGATCTCCAGTACGTCGGCGACGTGCGGGTCCATCATCCGCACCAGGGAGGCCCCGACGGCGCCGGCGCCGGGGAAGATCTTCCGGTCCATCCAGTCCAGCATGTTGTGGGCGAGCTTGACGCCCTCGTCGGAGGGGGCCCGGTGGTTCGCGGCGGCGTCGGCGAGGACCTGGTTGGCCTGCTCGATGGTCCGCGGGTTGTACCGGTCCTGGATGCCCAGCAGTCGGCCGCCGACCCGCACCACGGCCATCAGTTCGTCGATCTGCCGCGCGGTGGGATGGAAGTCGTACTTCGCCGCCAGCTGGACGTTGTAGGCGCCCACGTACATGAGCTCCTCGACCTCCAGGCGCTGGCTGATCGGCATGCCGTCCCGGGCCTGGTTCCAGCCGTGCGCCAGGCCCATGTTCCGGGCGGCGGCGTGCACGAGGCGCAGCTTGACCAGGGTGACCAGGGCGTTGCCGGACGGGTCCCAGCTGTTGGTGCCGAGCATGTCCCACAGGGTGTTCATGGTGCGGGAGAAGCGGCGGCCGATGTCCATCACGAGGTCGTACTTGGCGTACCAGACGGACTTGGCGAGCAGCGGGTCGGCCAGCGCGGCGAAGAGGCCGCCGAACGCCTCGGTCACCGTGAGGGCTTCCATGTTGCCCTGGATGAGCTTGAGCGTGTCGCCGTGGGCGAGGCGGTCGAGGGCCGCGCGTTCGTCCGCGCTCAGTACGACGTTGCGCTGGAGGAAGTCGTGCAGCACCGGCGGGGCCGCGTCCGGTACCGGCTGGTCGTTGCGGGTCCAGTCGTGGAAGACCCGGTTGGCCAGGACCATCTGGTCGTCGCGCACCAGTCGGTCGATGACCTCGTCGGCTTCGGGGTCGCCCTCCGTCGCGGCCTGGTCGCCGGGCAGCACCCAGGAGGACTGCGGGGTTTCGGCGGGGCCGGGCCGGTTGTCGGTCTGGGCGGTGGCGGTGGTGGGCAGGCCGGCGGTGGCCACGCCGGCGGCCAGCGCGGCGAGGGTGGTACGTCGGGTCACGGGATTCATGCGGCCCATGGTGGGTGGTGGAGGTCCGGCGGTGCCGTTGATCGTCGCGGGGTCCACCCGGATTGATGATGCGGCGTCATCGGGTGGACCGGGCAGCCGGTGGGGGTGCCGGGGAGCCGGATCCCCTCCGTCGCGGTGGCAGACAGAGTTCCTCCGTCCGCTTCCTTCGGCAGGCTACCGTGGGGCCGGACGCAACAGACTGGGGCGGCGGTGAACCGCTGCCTCACGAAGGACCGGGGGTGGGTGGGGTGGATCCGCTGTCGTTGTCGGCGGTGACGGCTTTCCTGGGCGCGGCCGGCGCGGGGATGGCCAACGAGGCGGGGAAGCGGGCCTGGGAGACGGTCGGCGGGCTGGTGGCCCGGGCGGTGGGGCGGGAGGTACCGGCCCCGGTCGGCCAGGCCGACCGGGAGTCGGTGGCGGAGCTGCTGGTGGCGGAGGCGCTCCGCAGCCCGGAGCAGGCCAGGGCGCTCGCCGCCGTGATGAGCGGGAAGGGCGCCGGTGGAGCGGTGGCGCACGGGGTGCCGCGGTTGCTCCCGGCCTCGGCCCGCTTCTTCACCGACCGGAAGGGCCCGTTGGCGCTGCTGGACCGCGAGGCCGACCGCAAGCCCGACGGTCTTCCGAAGGTGGCCGTGCTGCACGGCCCGGAGGGGATCGGCACCAGCGCCCTCGCCTTCCACTGGGGCGGTCGCGAAGCCCGCCGGTTCCCGGACGGAACCCTGTACACGGATCTGCGGGGCGGATCGGCGAGCACCGCCCCGACCGCCGCGACGGTCCTGCGGCACTTCCTGCTGCGCCTGGGGGTGCCGGCGGAGTACGTTCCGCCCTCCGTGGAGGACCGCATCGACCTCTACCGCTCGGTGCTCGCGGGTCGGCGGCTGCTGGTCGTGCTCGACCACGCGCAGTCGGCGGCCCAGGTCCGGCCGCTGATCACGGCGGCGCCCGGGGTGTTCACCGTGATCGTCGCCCGTCGCCCGCTGACCGGTCTCGACGCGGTCACCATCCCGGTCGGTCCGTTGTCCGTCAAGGACTCCAAGCGGCTGCTGGCCGAGCTCGCGGGGCGCCCGGCCATGACGGCGGCCCGTGCCGCACTCCCCTCGGTGCTGGAGCAGTGCGCGGGCTCCCCGTTCGCGCTCCGGGCCATGGCCCCGTACCTCACGACGGTCCCGCCCGGCGGCGGGGCGGAGAACCGGCTGCCCCCGGTGCGGGCGGCGGCCGAGGAGGCCTATCGCCGGCTCGAGCCCGAGACGGCCAGGATCTACCGGCTGGGGTCGCTGCGGCCCTGGCCGTCCCTCGACGCGGCCGCGGTGGCGGCGACGGCGGACGTCCCACCGGCGGAGGCCGAGCGGGCGCTGGCCGAACTGGCCGAGCTCCAGCTGTTGGAGAGCACGGACGACGGCCGCTACCGGTACCGCCCGGCGCTGCGTTCCCACGCCGAGGAGGCGGCCACCCGCGAGGACGGTCTGGCAGCGTGCGCCGCGGCGGTGGCCCGGGCGGTGGACTGGTACCTGCGGCTCGCCGTCCGGGCGGACTACGCGGCGCTGAAGGAGCGTTGGCACCTCGGCCCGCTCTACGCCGAGCTCGGACCGGGTCCGTACGAGGACGAGGGCGCCGCGGTGGCCGCGCTGGTGGCGGAGGTGGGCAACCTGGTGGAATCCGTGCTCGCCGCCGAGGAGTTCGGCTGGTTCGACACCGTGTGCCAGTCCGTCGAGGCGCTCTGGGCCGTCCAGCTCAAGGCGGGTTGTCACGACGCCCTGCTGCCCGCGCTGCGGGCTGGGGCCCGTACCGCCGAACGGCACTGCCCGGGCACTCGGGTCGCGGGCCGGATGCACACCCAACTGGCCTTCGCGCTCATGGAACTGCGGCTTGACGAGGAGGCCGAGCGCGAGCTGTCGGCGGCCGCGGACGACGAGGCCCGGGCGGGCCACGCGCGCGGTCGTGCGACGGCGATCGAGTCGCTGGGGCTGCTGCGGCTGCGCCAGTGGCGCTTCCGGCCCGCCCTGGAGTGCTTCGAGGAGGCCGACGGTCTGCTCGACGGGATCGGTCCGGCGGAGGAGGGCGCCGCTGATGTGCCGCGGGCCCGCGCGCTGTTGGAGCGGCACCGGGGGCGGGCGCTACGAGGTCTCGGCCGGTTCGACGAGGCGGAGCAACGACTGGGCGCCGCACGGGAGTTCTTCCGGGGCACCGGCGAGCGCTACAACACCGCCCGAGTGCTGACGGACCTCGCCGAACTCCACCTCGACACGGCTGAGCGCACTGCGGCGCTGCCCCTGATCGACGAGGCCACCGCCCTGCTGAGCCAGGAGAACGCCACCATCCACCTCAACTACCTGGCCGCCCTGCGGGACCGGTGTCGTCCGGAAGGAGACTGACCCGCACCCGCTCCACCCGGCCGCCGGTCTCGACGGTCAGGCCGGTTGCCACCAGCCTCGCCACCTCCGGGCTGTCGTGCAGCCGGGCGAGCAGTGCCGAAGCGTGCGCGGCGGGGTCTCCGGGGCTGTCGGTCGTCAGCTCGAACCGCAGTCCGCTGCGGTGCAGCACGCTGCACTCGCCGGGGCCGGTGACGTAGGCGGCGAGCGAGGCGGAGCGGTAGCGGTCCAGGACCTCGGCCGCCCACGCCTGGGGAGGGCCGAGCCGGTGGTCGTCCGCCTCGCCGTACCGGAGGACGAGGTCGGCGATCTCCAGTACGCCGGGATCGAGGGTGTCCTCGTGGACGGCGAGGTGGCCCGCGCCCTCGACGGCGTCGGGTTCGTACCGCGGCTCGGCGAAGCGTTGGAGGGCGACGGTGCCGTCCGCGCCGGTGTGGGTGAGGACGCGCAGCGGTGCGGTGCGCGACGGCGGCTCGTACGGCGGCAGCGGCAGCGGGTCGAGGAGCGCCGGGGCGGCCGGCTCGGCGATGCCGATCAGCCGGTAGAAGAGGGCGCGCAGCAGCGCCGCCGAACGCCCCGGCACCGAGGTGGTCAGCTCGGCCGGCCCGTCGAGGGGGCGGTGTTCGGCCAGCAGCTTCTCCAACTGGGGCCGCAGCGCGCCGTACGGATCGAGGCGGGGCGCCGACCGGGCGAACGCCGCGACGGGCGACGACGCCCCGAGGGCCTCCAGGCCGGCGGCGCCCAGCAGTACGGGGGTGCCGCAGGCGGCCGCGTAGTAGCTGACCGAACCGAAGTCGCCCAGGACCACGTCCGCGGCGATCAGGGTCTGGCGCCAGCCGTCGAGCGGGTCGACGAGGGCGAGGCCGGCTCGCCGGGCCCGGTCCAGCCAGAGGCGGACCTGGCCGGGCCCGTGGCCGTGCCAGATGTTCGGGTGCAGGACGGCGGCCAACCGGTACTCGTCGACGGGGAGTTCGGAGGTCAGCCGGGGCAGCAGGAGCGGGAGGACGTCCTCCGGGCCGGCGTCACCGAAGAGCGAAGTCGGATTCCAGGTGGAGTTGAGCAGGACGAGGCGCTGCCCGGGACGCACCCCCAGGGCCCGTCGGTACCGCTCGCGGTGGTGCCGGGCGGCGAGGATGCGGTCGAAGCACGGGTCGCCGGCCAGTACGGCGGTCGGGACGGCCTCGGGGCAGGTCTCGGCGAGCCGGCTGATCTGCTCGGGGTGGGAGAAGACCATGGCATCCGCGATCGGGGTGCCTTCGGGGGAGAGGAGCCACTCGGGGCCGAGCCCGAACACGGCGTCCGGCGTCCGGCGTCCGGCGTCCGGCGTCCGGCGTCCGGCGTCCGGCGTCCGGCGTCCGGCGTCCGGCGTGGTCAGCTTCTTATTGTATCCGACTCCATGTGAGAGAACTGTCAACTTGCCTTTGATGTCGGCGAGTTGACCGCCGAAGCTGGCCGATACGGCCAGGTCCACCGGGGTCAGGAGCGCTTGCTCCCAGGGCAGGACCGGAACGCCGGTCTCCGCGAGCAACTTCGTTACGCCGGACTGGAAGGGGGACGACCCGGTGCAGGTGGCCAACACCTGGATGCGCAGATCGTCACGGAACAGCGGCAGCACATCGAGCAGCCGCGTCGCCGCGGTCACGTTGTGGATGACCAGCAGGACTCGTCGGCACTGTCCGCGGGTGGCCCATCGGGCCGCATCGGGCCCCACCGGTACGCGAACCCAGTGCTTCAGGTCCTCGGCCACGTGACGATCCCAGCCCTTCCGTTTCGGGACCTTGTGGCCGCCCGGTCCGATCTTGTCGTCGGAGGTGCCAACGTACCGCGTCGCGGGTGAGGCCTCGGCGGGCCTTGGCGGGCCCCGGCGACAGGAGAAGGAGGCGGCACGGTGCAGAGCACAGATTTCACTGCACCGTGCAGTGCAATCCTGGGTCGGCCACTTGCGGAACTGTCGGTGCCCGGCCACCGTCCAAGCAGTGACGGAATGCCTGCCCGGGTTGAACACCGGGAGGAGTACGGAGGGCCCTGTGCAGTCAGGTGGTGCCGAACTGAACCTCGGATGCCCGGACGGCTTTCGCGGCGGCGCGTCGGTCGCGCCGGACTGGTGGCCGGTGCTGGCCCCGGATGTGACGGTCGGTCAACTCGACGCGGCGGAGCACTGCGAGACCCTGCTCCAGGACACCATGGACGCCGTCCGGCCGGCCCCGGTCTGGCAGGAGACGGTGCCGCGGGCCGGGATGCGGCTGTCCGCCCCGGGGCGGCGCGGGCCCGAGGTGCTCTGGTACGTCACCCGGGGGCGGGACCTGCTCACCGTCGTATCACCGGGCCGGCGGCGGGAGTTGGCGGACGTGGTGGAGCGGCAGTGGCGGCGGCGCGGGTGGACGATCACCTCGCTGAACGCCGGGCAGGACCGCCCCGGGGTGGCCGCCACCACGCCGGAGGGTTCTCAGCTGGTGCTGTGCTTCGGTGAGTTCGGTGACATCCGGCTGACCGCGAGTCTGCTCGGGGTGGCCTGTTCGGAGCGGATCCCCCGGCTGCCGGGGGCCGGCGAGCCCGACCCGGCGCCGCTGCCCCATGTGCACTGCGCCTACTGGAGCGCGCTGGTCTGACCGGGAGGGGAGCGGTTCCGGGAGGGGAGCGGTTCCGGGAGGGGGACGGTTCCGGGGGAGGCGTGGAGCGAGTCCCCCCGGACCCGCTCCACGCCGCCTCGTCGCGCGGCTTCGGCGCTGCCGCTCCCCCCGACACCCTCCGGCAGCCCCGCCGTCCCCCCTGGCACCACCCTCCGGCGAGAGCGTCCGCACAGACCCCGGCGAGCCCCCACCCCCCGGGGACGTCGTTGATCTCACGCTAACAAACCGCGTGGTTGGTTTGTCAATAGTGGGATCCACGAAAAATCCACAATCATGACGATCCGGTCGGGCCGGTGTGATGGGCGTCCCACCAGGCAGTTGTGGGTTCGTCAGGATGGCCTGCGGTCGTACCGCACGCGCCGGGCACGAGGGACGCCCGACCTGGAATCCGACATTCCATGCATGATGACAGCACGGAGTGACACCGCGCGAGTGCCCAGCGCAGTGACGGATCCGTCAATTCCGGATGGTGACTGGTCCGGAGGGGCCCGGTTCCGGCCGGGGGCCGTTCCGGAGGGCGCGCTCAGCGCTCAGCGCAGCAGTCGGCGCTCCTTGGCCACCGCTACCGCGCCCGCCCGGGTGTCCACGCCCAACTTGTCGTAGATCCGCCCCAGGTGGGTCTTCACCGTCGCCTCGCTGATGAACAGAGCCCGGGCGATCTCCCGGTTGCCCAGCCCCTGCGCCAGCTGTTCGAGGATGTCCTGCTCCCGCTCGGTGAGCTGCGGCGAGGGCGCCCGCATCTGCGCCATCACCCGGGAGGCGACCGGCGGCGAGAGCACCGTCCGGCCCTGCGCGGCCGCGTGGACGGCGGCGAACAGCTCCTCCGGCCGTTCGGCCTTCAGCAGGTAGCCGGTGGCGCCCGCGGCGATGGCCCGGGTGATGTCGGCGTCGGTGTCGTAGGTGGTGAGCACCAGGACGTGCGGGCCGCCCGGGGCGGCGGTGATCCGCCGGGTGGCCTCCACGCCGTCGATGCCGTCGCCGAGCTGGAGGTCCATCAGCACGACCTGCGGCACCAGCTTGGCGGCCAGCGCGACCGCCTCCTCCCCGGTGCTCGCCTCGCCGACCACCTCGATGTCGCCCGCGCTGGCGAGCAGCGCCAACAGGCCCGCCCGGACCACCGCGTGGTCGTCGCAGACCAGCAACCGGACGGGGATCGCGTTCATCGGTGCTCCGATCGGTGCTCCAGGGGGATCGCGGCGGAGACGACGGTGCCCTCGCCGGGGGTGCTCTCCACGGTCAGCGTGCCACCCAGCTGCCGCAGCCGGGCGCGCATGGCGGACAGCCCGTACCCGCGGGCGCCGCCGGCGGTACGCCGTTCGCCCGCGTCCGGGTCGAAGCCCTGCCCGTCGTCGGCGATGTCCAGGACGGCTTGGTCGCCCAGGAAGGACAGCGTGATCGCGGCCGCCGAGGCCCCGGCGTGCTCCCGGACGTTGGCCAGCGCGCCCTGGGCGATCCGCAGCAGCGCCGACCGCGCGGCCGCGGGCAGCGGGACGGGCGTGCCGTCCAGGTGGAAGCGGACCGGCAGCCCGCTCTCGGCGGACTCCCGCTCGGCCAGCGCCCGCAACGCCCGCTCCAGGGTGCCGCCGTCGGCCAGCTCGGTCGGGGCGAGGTCATGGACGAAACGGCGGGCCTCGGCGAGGTTGCGGGCGGCGACCTCGGCGGCGGTGCGGACGTGGGTACGGGCGGTCGCCGGGTCGGTCTCCCAGGTGCGGTCGGCGGCCTGCAGCAGCATCTGCTGGCTGGACAGCCCCTGCGCCAAGGTGTCGTGGATCTCCATCGCCAGCCGCTCGCGCTCGGCGAGGGTGCCCTCCCGCCGTTCGGTGGCGGCGAGTTCGCGCCGGGTGTGGACCAGGTCGGCGATCAGCGCCCGCTGCCGGGCGGCCTGCCGGGCCATGAACAGGAAGACCCCGGTGGCCAGCGCGGCCACCGCGGGCGGCAGCAGGACGAGGGTGGCGTCCGCGCCGCCGGGCAGCCGGATCTCGGCGATCACCACCAGCAGCGTCAGGGCCGCCACCAGCGGGATCGCCGCCCCGGCGGGCAGCGCCCGCAGCGCGGTGTAGATCAGCGGGACGGCGCACCAGGCGAAACTCGGCGCTAGCACCACCAGCACCACCCAGAGCGCGACCACCAGCGCCAGCGGCCACCGGCGCGGACGGCCCGGGGCGGCCGGGCGGCGGTGGTCGAGCCAGGAGGCAGCCGGCTGGGCGACGGCCAGCACGGCGCTCAGCCCGATCACCCAGGGGATCCCGGGGCTGCCGCCGTGGTGGGTGAGGTAGCGGCTGAGTGCCGCGGCGAGCAGCAGCAGGAAGGCGGAGTCCAGCAGCAGCGCCAGCCGGCCGGCGTCCGGGTCCCCGGCGTCGCGCCCGCCCAGGGGCCGGCCGGTGGACGGACGGGGCTGCTGCACGGGTGGCTCCTGGCGCTACGGGCTCGGCACGGTGCTCGGTCGGCCGCTCGGCGGGGCCGGCCGCGATCGGCTCACTGACCTGCGCCGATCCCTCGATGGTGACCCGTCCGGCCCGGTCCCGCATCAGCCGATCGGTTGACGGCGGCGTCCCCCATCATGCCCGGACGGTCGCACCGGACCGTCGATGCCGCGCGCCCCGGTCCGGCCGGAGGATCGAAGCAGAGCCGGGCGGTCCCCCCGCCGCCCGGCCCCGGACCGCTGCGGGCCCCGCGAACCCCGCAGAACCGCCCAGAGCCCTGAAGAGCGCCGCAGAACCCCGCGAACCCCGCGATCCCGTTGAGTTGAGGAGCTGGACCATGAAGAAGACCTCCGTGCGCACCCGGGTGCTGACCGGCACCGTCGCCGTCGCCGCGCTCGCCGCCGCCGGCGTGGGCGCCGTCTCGGCCAGTGCCGAGAGCGCCGAGACCCCGGCCGCGCCGACCGCGGTGAAGGCCGACACGCAGAACAAGGACCTCGCCCAGAGCACCGGCCTGACCATCGACGCCGCCACCCGCGCCGCCCAGGCCGCCCTGGACGCGGCGACCAAGGCCGGCCAGCACGTCTCGGTCGCCGTGGTCGACCGGGACGGCGTCACGCGCGTCCTGCTCAAGGGCGACGGCGCCGGCCCGCAGGCCCCGGAGTCGGCCGAGCGCAAGGCCTTCACGGCGGTCTCCTGGAACGCCCCGACCTCGGAGCTGGCCAAGCGGCTGGCCCAGGCCCCGAACCTGAAGGACATCCCTGGCACGCTGTTCCTGGCCGGCGGCGCCCCGGTGCAGTCCAAGGGCGCCCCGGTGGCGGCGATCGGCGTGGCGGGCGCGCCCAGCGGCGACCTGGACGAGCAGTTCGCGCAGGCCGGCGTCGCCGCACTGGCGAAGTGACGCGCCCCGGCCGGTCGGCCCTGGGGCGGGTCCTCGAACTCCCGCCCGCGGGCCGACCGGCCGGACGCGCCGTCCGGCCGTCCTCGGGCGAACTCCCGTCCCCACCAGCGGCTGTGCCCCCGGGCCGACGGCCCACGGTGTCCTCGTTCGGGTGAACAAGGGGAGGGTCGCCGCAGAACAAGCGATGACCCTTTGAAAAGCCGGTGTCGTTGTCAGTGCCGCGTGGCAGGCTTCCCGGTATGACGGCGTGGACCCTCAACGACATCGAACGTGCGATCCGCTCCTCCTGGGGTCTGGACACCTGTGCGCCCGAGGACCTGGCCCACTGGCGTCCCGACAATCCCGCCCGCGGCCAGTGCGGCGTGACGGCCATGGTGGTGCACGACCTGCTCGGCGGCGAGCTGATGATGGGCGAGGTCCACGTCGACGGGGTCCGGACGGACCTCCACTGGTGGAACCGCTTCGCCACCGGCTTCGAGATCGACCTCACCCGTGAGCAGTTCGGCCCGAGGGAGCTGGTCGGCCCCGGCCGCCCGGTCGCCCGCCCGGCCCGCCCCGGCCGGCTCCAGGCCCAGTACGAGCTGCTCCGCCACCGGGTGGTCACCGAGCTGGAGCGCGGGGCCGCCGCGAGCCGGATCCGCCGCCCGGCCCGGGTCGCCTAGACCGCCGGACCGCCCGCAGCCCGCAGCCTGGACCGCCCGCAGCCCGCAGCCCGGACCGCCCGCAGCCCGGCCCCGTCCGCAGGTCGGAAGCGGCCGCAGCGCGCTCCCGGCCCCAAGCCTCCCCTGACGTACAGTCGGCCCGAACGAACCAACGTACGTACGGATGGCTGCGGCGACGGGAGTGCGCGGATGAGCGGGTCGACGGTCGGTTTCGTGGGGCTGGGTGCGATGGGGCAGGGCATGGCCGGCAGCCTGCTGCGGGCCGGCCACGCCGTACGGGTCTGGAACCGCTCGCCGGAGCCGGTGGCCGCCCTGGTGGCCCAGGGCGCCGAGGCGGCGGCTTCGCTCGCCGAGGTGTTCGCCGCCGACACGGTGGTCTCCATGCTGGCCAACGACCAGGCGGTCGAACGGGTGTTGCTGGACCCGGAGCTGCTGGCGGGTGCGAAGGCGACCCTGCACGTCAACATGGCCACCATCTCGCTCGCGCTGGCCGAGCGTGCCGAGGAGCTGCACGTCGAGCACGGCATCGGCTACGTTGCCGCGCCCGTCCTCGGCCGGCCGCCGGTCGCGGCGGCGGGGAAGCTCAACATCCTGGTCGCGGGCGCGCCCGAGCTGCTGGACCGGGCCGAGCCGCTGTTCGCCGCGATGGGCGACCGCACGTGGCACTTCGGTGACCGCCCCCGGCAGGCCAACACCGCCAAGATCAGCACCAACTTCCTGCTGGCCTGCGCGATCGAGTCGATGGCCGAGGCGTGCAGCCTGGCCGAGTCCCACGGCGTACGGCCCACCGACCTGGTGGAGATGCTCAGCGGCACGCTCTTCCCCGGGCCGGTCTACTCCGGCTACGGCTCGATGGTGGCCGAACGGCGCTACGAGCCGGCCGGGTTCCGGCTGCCGCTCGGCCTCAAGGACGTCGGCCTGGCCCTGGACGCCGGGGCCGCGCGCCATGTCCCGCTGCCGTTCGGCGGCATCCTCCGGGACGCCTTCCTGGACGCGCTGGCGCACGGCGACGGAGACAAGGACTGGGCCGCCGTCGCCGAGGTCGCCCGCCGCCGGGCCGGACTGCCGGAGCGGCCGTCCTCCTGACCGGCCGGATCCCGAAGCGGCTGTCCTCCTGACCGGCCGGAACTCTGACCGGCCCGAACTCTGACCGGCCCGAACCCTGACCGGCCCGAACCCGGACCGGCGCGTACGACCTCTGGTCGGGCGCGGGCGCGGAATACCCGGCGCGCGGCGGGTGCTCGCACCTCTGTCCGCAGCACCCGACCGGGGGAGTACCGATGACCGACCAGTCGTCCGGCGCCGAGACGCCACGCCGTTTCCTGTTCCTCGACGCCAGCTCGCGCGTCGGTGGCAACACCGAACAACTCGCCCGACTGGCCGCCGAGTCGAGCCTGCCCGAAGGCGCGGAGCAGCGCTGGCTGCGGCTCGACGACCACCCGCTGCCGCCCTTCCAGGACCTGCGACACACCGGTGACGGCCGCTACCCGGAGCCGGTCGGCCACGAGCGGACCCTGCTGGAGGCCACCCTGGCGGCCACCGACCTGGTCTTCGTCGCGCCGCTGTACTGGTACACGATGCCGACCAGCGCCAAGCTCTACCTCGACTACTGGTCGGCCTGGTTCCGGGTCGCCGGGGTGGACTTCCGCGCCGGAATGAGCGGGCACACGCTGTGGGACGTGACCGTCCTGGCCGGCTCGGCGGACAAGGCCGAGCCGCTGCTCGGCACGCTGAAGCTGGTCGCCGAGTACATGGGGATGCGCTGGGGCGGCGCGCTGATCGGCAACGGCACCCGCCCGGGGGACGTCCTGCGCGACGAGCAGGCGCTGATCGAGGCCAAGTCCTTCTTCGCGGGCTGACCGGGCTGACCGGGCCGATCGGGCTGACCGGGTCGATCGGGCTGACCGGGTCGGCCCGCCGGGTCGGCCGCCCCGACCCGCCCCGACCCCGCCCCGGTCGGACCGAGCCGACCCGACCGGCCCGCCGGGTCGGCTCACCCCGCGCCGGCCCACCGACGCATTCCGGCCACCCGGAGCCATCCGGTACCGTCCTCCCGGACGTGTACCCGTCACCCTGCGGTCATCTCCGACACGGCGCAAAGGCCCTACCACGGGACGGAGTTGGGCGATTCGGGCGCGCCCGCCCTGTCTGTACGCCACAACCCGGCACCTGCCTTCCGGAGTGGCTGGATCGTTCGGTACTCTCCGTCGGACTTTCAGCTTCGCGGGGGTTCGCGGCGTCCACGGCCGCCCCTCGCGCCCCGGGCCTCGCCCGGACACTTCCGTGAGGTCTTCTTGTCCATACGTCGCAGTCTTGCCCTGGCCGGCGTCGCCGCGCTCACCTCCTCGCTGGTGCTCACCGGCGCCCAGGGCGCCATGGCCGTCGGCTCCACCGGCGCCCCGTCCGCCGCCTCCCCGTCCGCCGCCGCCCAGGCCGAGCAGGCGAAGCACCAGAGCCTCGACCTCTCGGTGCGGGGCGTCCCGGACACCTTCGTCGCCGGCGGTGACGCCCGCGTCTTCTCCTACCGGATCCAGAACTCGACCAAGAACGACTTCGTCGCCTTCCCGCTGCTGAAGTTCAAGAACAAGGCCGGCACGCTCAAGGCGAAGGACCTCAAGGTCGAGTACCAGCTGCCGGCCGGCCTGCCCGGCGGCGGCACCTGGCGGACCGGCTCGATCGCGCCCGGCGGCGGTGACGGCGACGACAGCGCCGTGCTGATGCTGCTCGGCGGCGTGAACGACGGCGGCCCCGCCGACGACGCGCTGCTCTACCTCGCCCCGGGCAAGCGGATCGACATCGACGTCCGGGTCTCCTTCACCAAGGACACCCCGCTGGGCAAGGCCGGAGTCGTGCCGGTGGTCTTCTCGGCCAACGCCGACGACGAGTCCGACAACGGCCACTTCAGCTGCGACGGGATCAAGGGCGCCGGCTTCACCATCAAGGCCGGCGGCGGGGGCAAGCCCAGCCCGACCCCCACCCCGACCAAGACCGGCAAGCCGAGCCCGACCGCCACCGCGTCCCCCACGCCCACGTCCACGTCCACCGCGACGGGGACCCCCACCACCGTGCCGACCACCCCGGCCCCGACCACCCCGGCGCCGACGACCCCGGCCCCCGGCACCGCCTCGCCGTCCGGCTCCCCGACCGACTCCGGCTCCGGCGCGGCCACCGCCCCGGCCCCGTCCGGCAGCAGCACCGACGTCCAGCAGCCGATCGACTTCCCGGTGGACGTCCCGAAGGTCACCCCGCCGAAGATCACCCCGGCCGGCGTCACCAAGGCCAAGACCGCCGCCGACAGCGCGGACAAGACCCTCGCCACCACCGGTGGCGGTGACGACACCACCGCGATCGCGGCCGCCGGTGGCGCCGTCCTGGTCGCCGGCATCGGCACCCTCGTGGTGCTGCGTCGCCGCAAGTCGGGCCAGCAGAGCTGACCCGGGTCTGACCCCCGGGCGCTCCTCCCGAGCGCTCCCCGTGCCGCCCGGCCGTCCCCTGGGACGGACCTCCGGGCGGCACGGGCCGGTCTCGTCCGTCACATAGGATGTCCGGCCGGAGGGGGCGGAACGGCGGGGAGAGGTACAGGTGCGGGGAGAACGCACGGCACGGACCACCACCGATTACGAGTCCGCGACCGGTCGGATCGCGGGCCTTCCGCTTCGTCGGCACCACGTGCTGCTGACGGCGTGGACGGTGCTCTGGTTCTTCCTGGTGGAGCCCAGCGGAGGCTTCTCCTGGCACTACCTGCGCCAGGGCGAGCAGCTGCTGTTCAGCAGCCAGCCCGACGGCGGCCTCTCGCTCTACGCCCACCACCCCGAGCTGCAGATCGGCCCGGTCAGCCTGGCCGCCGCCCGGCTCACCGCCCCGTTCTCGCCGCACGTCGGGGAGCTGGTCGCGGAGGCGGCGAGCGCCGGGCTCGGTCTGGTGATGCTGGTGCTGATCGGCCGCACCGCCGCCCTGTACTACCTCGGCACCGGCATCAACCACCGCCGGCTCCAGCAGCGGCTGCTGATCGCCGGGCTGGCGTTCATCCCGATGTGGGTCGAGGTGTCGGTCCGCTTCGCGCACCTGGACGACGTCCTCGCGCTGTTCTTCACCACCCTGGCCGCGCACGCGCTGGCCCGCGGCAAGCCCGTCCAGGTCGCGGTCTTCCTGGCCCTGGCGGTGGATTCCAAGCCCTGGGCGATCGCCTTCGCCCCGCTGCTCCTGGCCCTGCCCAGGCCCGCCTGGCTGCGCACCGCGCTGTGGTTCTGCCTGCTGGTCGCGATCGCCTGGCTGCCGTTCTACCTGGGCAACCTGGACACCATGGCGGCGGCCAAGTTCACCATTCCGAACCAGCCCGCCTCCGCGCTGCGCTGGTTCGGGGTCACCGACCCGGCCACCCCCTGGTGGGACCGCCCGACCCAGTTCGCGCTCGGCATCGGCCTCGGCTGCGTGGCCGTCTGGCGCGGCCGCTGGCCGGCCGTCGTGCTGCTCGGCGCGGACGCCCGGATCCTGCTCGACCCGAGCGTCTACACGTACTACACGGCCTCGATCCTGCTCGGCACCCTGCTCTGGGACGCGGTCGGGCAGAAGCGGCTGGTCCCCTGGTGGAGCTGGATCGCGCTGGCCGCGCTGTACGGCGGCACGCTGTTGCTGCCGTCCGACTCGGCCCGCGGCTTCGTCCGGCTCGCCTTCGTGGTGGTCTCCGCCGCGTACGTGCTGCTCTGGCCCACCCAGAAGACCCGTCGGCCCCGGCCGTCGGCCCGGGGCGGTGGTGAGGGGCGCCGCAGGGCGGCCCGGCGGCGCGAGCGGGAGCTGGTCGACGCCTGAGCCCCCGGCCGCGCGGCAGGTCTCCCGCTTCCCGCCGGTACGGCTTGACCCTCACGCGGCGTGAGAGCCGAGGCTGGTGGTCAGCACCAGGGAGGAGTTCCGGATGAACCAGGACGAGGGCTACCCGGTCGGCGCCGTGGCGAAGATCGCCAAGGTGACCGTCCGCACCCTGCACCACTACGACGAGATCGGTCTGCTGTCCCCCGCGGGCCGCACCCGGGCCGGCTACCGCCGGTACGTGGACGCCGACCTCGACCGGCTGCAGCAGATCCTGTTCTACCGCGAGCTCGGATTCCCCCTGGAGGAGATCGCGGCGATCCTGGACGACGAATCGGTCAGCCCGACCGAGCACCTCCGGCGGCAGCACCGCTTGCTGACCGACCGGATCAGTCACCTCCAGGAACTCGCCACAGCCGTCGAACACGCCATGGAGGCACGCAGGATGGGCATTCAGCTGACCCCGGAGGAGAAGTTCGAGATCTTCGGCGAGGGCTACCGCGAGGAGTGGGAGCAGGAAGCCGAGCAGCGCTGGGGCAACACCGAGGCCTGGGCCGAGTCCCAGCGCCGCACCGGCGGCTACGGCAAGGCCGACTGGCAGCGGATCCAGGGCGAGATGACCGAGCTCAACACCCGCCTGGCCGCGGCCGTCACCGCCGGCGAGCCCGCCGACGGCACGGTCGCCATGGACCTCGCCGAGGCGCACCGGCAGCACATCTGCCGGAACTTCTACGACTGCACGTTCACCATCCACCGCGGGCTGGCCTGCCTGTACGTCGAGGACCCGCGCTGGACCACCACCTACGAGGAGCTCGCCCCCGGCCTGGCGCAGTGGCTGCACGACGCCATCGTCGCCAACGCCGACCGGCGCGAGAACGCGTAGCGGCACCGCACCATTCGCGGGAACGCGTAGCGGCACCGCACCCACCCGGCGCGGGAACGCGTAGCGGCACCGCACCCACCCGGCGCGAGAGCCCGTAGCGGCACCGCACCGTCGCGGGAACACGGAGCGCCGCTACGCCACCCCGCGCCCGAAGGAGCGCCGGTACGCGGTCGGCGAGGTGCGCATCACCCGGCCGAAGTGGTGGCGGAAGGTCGCGGCGCTCTCGAAGCCGACCGCCGCGGCGATCTCCTCCACCGTCCCCTCCGGCGACTCCAGCAGCGCCAGACTGGCCGCGATGCGCTGGGTGACGACCCAGCGCATCGGGCTGGTGCCGTTGCGGGCGGTGAAGTGCCGCAGGTAGGAGCGGTCCGACATCCGGGCGGCCCGGGCCAGCACGGAGACGGTCAGCGGGTCGGCGAGGTGGTCCAGCGCCCACTGCATGCTGCGGGCGATCCCGTCCTCGTCCTCCTCCACCGGGCGGACCGCCGCCTCGATGAACTGGGCCTGCCCGCCGTCCCGGTGCGGCGCCACCACGAAGCGCCGGGCCACGCTGTTGGCGACCTTCGCGCCGTGGTCCCGGCGGATCAGGTGCAGGCACAGGTCGATGCCGGCCGCGCTGCCGGCGCTGGTCAGCACGTCGCCGTGGTCCACGTACAGCACGTCCGGGTTGACCCGCACCCGCGGGTACCGCTGCTGGAGCAGTTCGGCGTACCGCCAGTGGGTGGTCGCCTCCTTGCCGTCCAGCAGCCCGGCGGCGGCCAGCGCGAAGGCGCCCGAGCAGATCGACACGATCCGGGCGCCGCGCTCGTGCGCCGTGCGCAGCGCCTCGACCAGGCCGGCGGACACTCCCCCGGTCTGGCGGCCGGGAGGTGCCCCCACACCGGCGAAGGCGTTGCGCACTCCGGGGACGATGACGGTGTCCGCCGCCGCGAGCTCGGCCAGCCCGTGCCGGGCGGTCAGCGCGAAGCCGCCCACCGCGTCCAGCGCCGTCCCCGGCCGGTCGGCGCACACCTTCAGCCCGTACCAGGGCGCGGCCAGCAGCCCGCTCAGCTCGGGCCGCGCCAGGCCGAACACCTCGACCACCACACCGAGCTCGAACGGCGCCATGCCCTCGAAGGCGTACACCGCGACGTCGTGCACGGGCTCCGGGCGCCGGCCGATGGTGACGGCCACCGGACGGGGTGGCACCGGGACCCCGGTGTTCTGCTCGGCCATGCGGACCCCCTGCTCACGGGTGGCGGAATCCCGGTGAGTGTAGCCGTCGCGGCCACCCCGGAACTTTCTTCGAATCCCCCTGCAACCTCCACCCACGCCGCACGTCCATCAGTACGGGGGCGGAGGGAACCGGGTCGGACGCGGCTGCGAGGATCTCCCCGATCACGATCTTGAAGGTTGCCTGACGGTCCGGCGGACACGCCGTCACCGTCCCGGGGGAAAGCAGAACCGCACATGTCCATGGCCATCGGGCCGTTCGCCGCGCCACGGCGGGGCCGTGGCGTCTCCGTCCGTGGAGTCCGTGGAGTCCGCGGAGTCCGCGGAGTGGTCGTCGCGCTGTTCGGCGCGCAGGAGGCCGGCGAGCCGGACTCCCCGCTCACCACCGACCAGCAGGCGGCGCAGCGCCGCTCCGGCTTCCGGCTGCTGCGCGGCAGCCGAAAGCCCGCGGAGGACCGGCCCACCCTGACCGACCTGTACCACGCCCACCGGCTGGGCCTGGTGCGGATGGCCGTCCTGCTGGTGGACCACCAGGACCTCGCCGAGGACGTCGTGCAGGAGGCCTTCACCCAGCTCTACCAGCGCCACGGCGAGCAGCTGGACGACCTCGACAACGCGCTCGGGTACCTGCGGACCTCGGTGGTCAACGGCGCCCGCTCGATGCTGCGCCGCCGCAGGACGGCCCGGGAGTACGTGCCCCCGCACGAGCCCGACGCCCCCTCCGCCGAGGACCACGCGGTGCTCAACGACGAGCACCGGCGGGTGCTGGTGGCGCTGCAGGAGTTGACCTCCCGCCAGCGTGAGGTGCTGGTGCTGCGTTACTGGTCCGACATGTCGGAGGCGCAGATAGCCGAGACCCTGGGGCTCTCCCGGGGTGCCGTCAAGTCCACCGCCAGCCGGGCCCTGGACGCCTTGGAAAAGCACCTGGAGAAGGTTCGATGACCGACGAGTTCCCCCGCCCGGGCGGCGGTGACGGCGACGGGCCGGCCGAGACCCCCACGGAACGGCTGCTCCGCGAGGCGATGAACGCCCGTACGTCCCTGATCACCGCCCACGACCTGCGCCCGGCCGACCCCCCGAAGGGCCGCCTGCGCCGATTGCGCCCGCTGTACCTCACCACGGTGCCGATCCTCGCCCTGGCCGCCTCCCTGGCCATCGGCGTGCTCACCCTGCACGGCACCCCGGTCGCCAAGCAGGACGTCCCCCCGCCCCCGGCGGCCGGCGTGTCGGAGTCCCCCAGCCCGACGGCCACCCCGTCCGCCAGCCCGGCGGCCTCCCCGAGCGCCGACGCCACCCCGACCGAGGCCCCGGAGACGGACGTACCGCTCGCCGATCCCACCCCGTCGTCCTCCGCGACCACCACCGGCGCACCGAGCGGCTCGGCCGGGACGCAGTACTCGTTCCAGGGCGTCAAGTTCAAGGTGCCGCAGGGGTGGCGGGTCGCGACTTCGGGGAGCTTCTACCTCTGTGTCCTGTCTCCGGGAGCGCCTCAGGGTGCGGACTACTCGGACTGCCAGCCCTACGGTGTGGAGATATCGGCGTTCGACGGGCAGTCGCAGAGCTGGCCTGCGGAGAGTTTTCTCCACAGCCAGGCCGGCTGGAACGCACAACCCTTCTGCCCGGTCTGGGGCAACCCTCACGCGGCTGCCGCGGGCGAAGTCAGCAGCGTGGGTCCGACCAGGACCACGCCCACTGTGGCCGGTCGTTCCGCGGAGAAGGCGCAGTGGCAGGTGACCTGCGGCCAGAGTTCCTTCAAGGCCCAGATGTGGGCCCTGCCCCAGGACCAGGTCTTCGTCACGTCGGCAGGTCTCAAGGACGATTACCAGGCGGGCCTGACATCGATCGTCAACAGCCTGGATGTGAGCGGCCACCAACCCCCGCCGACCGCCGCCAACAAGAACGACATCGCGGTCAGCTATGACGGCCTCGCGGACGGCCAGCAGCTGACGGCGGGCGGCCCGGTCGTCACCTTCTCGGTGACCTACCGGAACACCAGCCAGAACACGTACAGCCGGCTCGAACCGCTGGTCATCACCGACGTCTACCCGGGTTCGGTGCCGAGTGACTTCGTGGGCCCGTCGAACGAGGGCAAGCTCGAGCGTCTGGACGGCAGCACCTGGACGGAGAAGGGGCTGTCACCCGGTACCGACATGGGCTATGCGGTGGCCGACCCCGCGTCCGTCTTCTCCCTGGCCCCGGGACAGAGCAGGAAGGTCACCTACCGGATGACGCTGGGTGCCAAGAACGGCCCCGGGAGCATGCCGGTGAAGGCCCAGGTGATGCTCCCCTACAGCGGAAGCACCATGACCCTGCTCGGTGAGAAGGACATCACGGTCAACGTCACCAAGTAGCGCCGAAGGGCCCGGCCCCCGTACGGACGGAGGCCGGGCCCTTCGCGCGTCAGCGGCTCAGGCCAGCGAGGCCATCCAGGCCTCGACGTCCGCCGAGCGGCGGGGCAGGCCGGCCGAGAGGTTCTCGTTGCCGTCGGCGGTGACCAGGATGTCGTCCTCGATCCGGACGCCGATGCCGCGGTACTCCTCCGGGACGGTCAGGTCGTCCTGCTGGAAGTACAGGCCGGGCTCGACGGTGAGCACCATGCCGGGCACCAGCAATGCGTCGACGTGCTCCTCGCGGCGGGAGTGGGCGCAGTCGTGGACGTCCAGGCCGAGCATGTGGCCGGTGCCGTGGAGGGTCCAGCGGCGCTGCAGGCCGAGTTCGAGGACCTTCTCGACGTCGTACGCCGAGGCGTCCAGCAGGCCCCAGGCGAGCAGCCGCTCGGCGAGGACGCGCTGCGAGGCGTCGTGGAAGTCGCGGAAGCGCGCGCCCGGCTTGACCGCGGCGATGCCGGCCTCCTGGGCGTCGTACACCGCGTCGTAGATCTTCCGCTGCAGCTCGGTGAAGGTGCCGTTGATCGGCAGGGTGCGGGTGACGTCGGCGGTGTAGAGGGTGTGGGTCTCCACGCCGGCGTCCAGCAGCAGCAGCTCGCCGGGGCGCACGTCGCCGTCGTTGCGGACCCAGTGCAGGGTGGTGGCGTGCGGGCCGGCCGCGGCGATGGTGCCGTAGCCGACGTCGTTGCCCTCGACCCGGGCGCGGCGCCAGAAGGTGCCCTCGATCCAGCGCTCCGAGGTGGCGACGGCCTGGCCGAGCTCGCGGACCACGTCGGTGAAGCCGTTGACGGTGGCGTCGCAGGCGGCGCGCAGCTCGCCGATCTCCCATTCGTCCTTGACCAGCCGCAGGCCGCTCAGGAACTCCTTGAACCCGGCGTCCTCATCGGCGTCCAGGACGTCGGCGAGCACGGCCTCCAGGCCGGCGTCGTAGCCGCGGACGATCCGGGTCGGCACGGCCGGGTCCTTGGCGCGCTCGGCCAGTTCCTCGGCGGCCTTGCGGACGTCGCGGGCGGGCAGGCCGAGCAGCTGCTCCTGCTCGCTCAGGCTGTGCCGGCGGCCGACCCACAGCTCGCCGTAGCCGTCCAGCCAGAACTCGCCGTTCTCGCGGTCCGAGCGGGGCAGCAGGTACAGCGCGAACTCGTGGCCGGCGTCGCCGGTCGGCTCGCCGACCAGCACCGCGTCCTCGGTCTGGTCACCGGTGAGGTGCACGTACTCGCTGGAGGCGCGGAAGTTGTAGTCGGTGTCGTTGGAGCGCACCCGCAGGTTGCCGGCCGGGACGACCAGGCGCACGCCGGGGTGGGCGGCGGACAGCGCGGCGCGGCGGGCGGCGGCGTACCGGGCCTGGGCGATCGGGGCGAGGCCGTGCAGCTCGGTGTCGGCCCAGCCGGACTTCATCGAGGCGGACAGCTCGTCCGAGATCTCGCCGTAGAGGCCGTTCTTGCGGCCCTTGAACTGCTGCGGCTCCTCGCCGCCCTCGGCCTCGGGGTTCTCGGCCACCGCAGGGGTCCGGTCCTCGGTCACGTGCAACGCCTCCTTGGGGGTGGTACCGCCGCCCTCGGGGGAGGTGTCGGGTCGCGACACGCGCGGGCGGCCGTGCGTCCATGGTACGGACGCCCGGCCGCTCGCCCATCGGGGGTTCGTACGCCTACTCGAAGCGCGCGGCCAGCAGCATCAGGTCGTCGGTGGCCGGGGCGGGGTCCGGGAGGGGGCAGACGGACAGCAGGTGGGCGCAGAGCCGGTCCGGGTCGATCCGCACGTCGCGCGGGGCGTCGGCGGCGGCCCGGCGCAGGTTGGCCTGGCCGGCGTGCAGGGTCGGGCCGCACCGGCGGGCCAGGCCCTCGGTGTAGAGCAGCAGGGTGTCGCCGCGCTCGGCGGTGAACTCGACCCCGGGGGCCTCCCAGCAGGCCAGCATGCCGAGCGGGGCGGAGAGCGAGGTCTCGACGAACTCGGCGCCCTGCCGGCCGACCAGGACGGGCGGGCAGTGCCCGGCGCCGGCCAGGGTGATCCGGCGCTCCTGGGGTTCGACCCAGGCGTAGACGGCGGTGGCGGTGCGGGTCGGCTCGGTGGTCTTGAGCAGCAGTTCCAGGTCGCCGAGGACGGAGACCGGGTCCTCGCCCTCCAGCACCGCGTACGCCCGCAGCGCGGCCCGGACCCGGCCCATCGCGGCGGCCGCGCCGGGGGCGGAGCCGGGTCCGGCGCCGGGGCCGTCGCCGGAGACGGAGCCGACGGTGAGGCCGATGGTGGCGTCCGGCAGCGGGATGGCGTCGTACCAGTCGCTGCCGCTGGAGCGGTCCAGGCTGGCCGAGACGAGCCGGACGGCGAGCCGCAGTCCGGCGGCCTGGGGGAGGTGGTCGGGCAGCAGGCCGCGGCGCAGCGCCTCGGTGGTGCGCCGGGTGCGTTCGGCCTCCAGCTGCTTGGCGAGCAGCTGGGCGGCGATCTCGCTGTAGTGGCGGGCGAGTTCGCGCTGGCAGTCGGTGGGTTCGGCGGGCCGGTCGTAGAACCAGACGGCGGCGGCGAGCGGGCCGTCCTCGGCGGTGGCGAGCGGGAGGCCGTAGGCGCCGCCGAGGCCGAGGTGGACGGCGAGTTCGCGCAGCCGGCCGCCGATGGCAGGGTCGTCGGCGAGGTCGCGGGAGTGGAGCTGGTCGGGCCGGTCCTGTTCGCGCAGCAGCCGGGCGAGCAGGCTCTGTTCGGTCGGGACGGTCTCCAGGGCGCCGAGGCTGGCCCGGTCGAGGCCGAGGCCGACGGGCTGGCCGGAGCCGCCGCCGGGCAGCAGGGTGACCAGGACGCCGCGGCGGGCGCCGAGCAGGTCGGCGCCGGAGGCGAGGACGGCGTCCAGGGTGGCGGTGAGGCCGCGGGCGCGGGCGAGCCGTTCGGTGTGCTCGTGCAGGCTGGTGATATCGGACAGACGTCCGGCCAAACGGTCCTGCAGCGTGGTGGACGGGGCCGTGGTGCCGTCCGCGGTGTCGGCGGGGGCCGGCCGGCCGGGCGGGTCGAGGACGGTGAGCCCGCCTGCGCAGCCGGGTTCACCCGGCTCTGCGGTCGGCGTCGACGGGTGGGACGTCGACGGGTGGGACTTGGTCATGCCGCCACTCCTGACGCGGTGCTACGTGCCATGCGAAACCCCCAGATACGGCCGATGTGGAGCGAGCACGGCCAAAGGGCCCGTTTCGCCTCGATTCGCTACTACTCGTCATTGATCGACAGCAATGCCACCACTTCTACACAGGCCATTCGGGGCATGTCCAGATCCAGGACGACGCGGTGGCCGGTTCCACATCGGAGCGACCCGGTCGGAGGGCGTGCACGGTTCGTGCGCGCGCCGGTCGCGGCCGCAGGCATGGAGCGAGCCGCGAGCGGGCAGAACGGATGGGACGGACCGGGCGGCCGTCCGGATCGTATGTCCGCGCCGCCCGCGTTCCGGGCTGGCCGGAAGTCTCTCACTCGTACGGTGGAACCAAGCGCGCCCGGGCGGCGTCCATCCGGTCGCATACGGGATTCTCGTTCCAAGGGCTGTTCCAGTGCGCGGCCCTTCTCATGTCGTGCTCCACACCGTGCTCCACGTCGTAGCCGCGCCGTCCGCCATGCCGCCCGCCCCCGCTTCGCGCCGTCCGGGGCCGTGCCGTCGCGGGCCCGCGTGGCGAGTCCCGACGGACGTCGGTGGGGCGGAGCGAACCGAGCGGTCAGGGAAAGGAACGAGCGCCATGCGTGAGAACCCGAAGAGCCCGAAGAGCCGGTCGCAGGAGTCGCAGGAATCGCGGGAGTCGTCCGCCCGGCTGGAAGCGGCCCTGACGGCCGCCGTCGAACACCGCTGGCCGGTGGTGCCCGGCACGGTGCTGCGTGGCGGCCGCTGCTCCTGCGGGGAGCCGGACTGCCCGGTGCCCGGGGCCCATCCGCACGATCCCTCACTACTGGCCGCGACCACGGACGCCCGGATGGTCCGCTGGTGGTGGGAGCGGCAGAGCCCGGACGCGCCGGTGCTGGCCGCGACCGGTTCCGCGGTCTCGGCGGTCAGCCTGCCCGCGGCGGCCGGCGCGCGGGCGCTGGTCTACCTGGGCGCGCTGCGGCTGCCGCTCGGCCCGGTGCTCGCGATGCCGGGCCGCTACGCGCTGTTGGTGGCCCCGTACTCGCTCGACGCCCTGGGCGAGATGCTCGCCCAACTCCCTTGGGTGCCGGGATCGTTGCGCTACCACGGGCCGGGCGGCTTCCTGCCGCTGCCGCCGGGGGGCGGGGCCGTCGGGGTCCCCCCGGCCGGAGGCTGGGGGAGGGTGCGCTGGGTGCTGGCGCCGCGACCGGCCGTGTCCGGCGGGGTCTGGTTGCCGCAGGTCGGGCCGCTGCTGGGGGAGTTGGTGGAGGCGACGGTCCGGCTGGACAGCGGGCGCTCGACGTACTGACGGATCGCCGGTTCGTGCCGGACTCCGGGCCCGGTGGTGCGGGGCGTTCCGGAAAACAAAAGATCCGGCCGCTGGCGACGGGGGATGCACCAGCGGCCGGACTCTTTAGACAGTAACAAGGATCCGCGCTCGCGCCAATTTCCAAGACGCCCTCCAGGCCCGGAAATTGCGCTTCCACGGCGACAATGTGACGCGTATCACCCGGATCCAGCGCGCTTTAGTTCAAGGTGACCTGACGGTTCACCAGGTTGGCGCGGGCGCGCCGCTCCTCGGCGGTCAGCGGGGTCGGGTCGGCGAGGACGGCGGCGAGCCGCTCGCCGAACTCGGCGGCCGGCTTCTCGCAGTCGGTGGCGGTCATGGCGAGCGGGAGGTCCCACACCGGGACGGTCAGGCCGTGCGCGCGGAAGGAGCCCACCAGGCGGGTGTCCGCGCCGAGCGAGGCCTCGCCGGCGGCGTTCAGCCGGGCCAGCGCGTCCAGCAGCTGCTCCTCGGGCACGGTCATCACCCAGCGCAGGTGGTTCTTGTCCGGGGTGCCGCACCAGTACGCGGCGTCGACGCTCGCGAGCTTCTCGGTCGGGATGGCGGAGGCGTTGGCGCGCTCCAGCGAGGCGGCGACCTCGCCGGTGGCGGTCTCGGCGTCCTCCAGCCAGAACTCGAAGCCGGTGTGCACGGTGGGCTCGAACGCGGCGGTGGTGTCCAGCAGGTCCTGCAGGCGGCGGCCGCCCGGCACGGTCCGGCGGGCCGGGACGGGGCTGCCCGGCTCGGTGGCCAGGGCCAGCTCCAGGGCGTCCGCGAGGTCGCGGCTGAGGTCGCCGGAGGAGGACTGGGTCTGCAGGCCCAGCAGGATCGAGCCGTCCGCGCGGCGCAGGGCCGGCCAGGCCAGCGGCAGCACGGTGGCCAGGGTCACCGACGGGACGTCACCCTCAGCGGTCCCGGCCACCCCGGCGGCCAGCGTCAGCGGCACCGTGGCGGCGGGCACCAGCTCGCGCAGCGCGACCCAGTCCGCCTCGCCCGACAGGCCCTCGAACGGGCGGTGCACCAGCTCCTGCACCGCGTGCGAGGCCTCCCGGCCGTGGCAGGCCTTGTAGCGGCGGCCCGAGCCGCAAGGGCAGTCCTCGCGGGCCCCGACCACGGGGATCTCGCCCGTGACGGCGGTGGTGGACTGGCGCTGCGGCGCCTTCTTGGCGGCCTTCTTGCCCATGCTGCGGCTCTCCCGGGGACGGTGGTCCTTTTCACCGGGAAGCCTACTGACGTTCCACCGGCGCGCGGGAACGCGCCGGGGCGGAGGCCATACGCCCGGGTGTCCGTACCTCCGGCTAGGCCCTGGCCGGCCCTACGCGCTGCGGGCGGTGTCACCCCCGGTGCGCCGGGCGTGCCGGGCACGGGCGGGCAGCGCCGCCCAGACCGTCACCTCGCCGGGCGCGTCCCGGACGCCCCAGTCGCTGGCCAGCTGGTCGACGATGGCCAGGCCGCGGCCGCCGCGCGAGGTCAGCGAGGGGCTAGCGGGCAGCGGCCGGGTGGCCGCGCCGCCGTCGGTGACCTCCAGGGTGAGCACGCCGTCGGCGTGGATCTGCCAGCGGACCAGCACGCCGCCGTCCGGCTCGGCCGTACCGTCCTCGTGCTCCCGGCCGCCCGGCGCCGGGTGCGTCCCGGAGGGGACGCCGACCAGCACCTGGTCCACCACCTCGGCCCGGGCGCCGCGGCCCAGGGCGGGCAGCGGGCCGAGCGGACGGGCGTATCGACAGGCGTTGCTCAACAGTTCGGAAAGGATCAGAACAGCATCATCGATGACCGGTTCCGGTATCTGCCGGTCACCCAGATCTCGACGCAGTCGGCGCCGTGCGACCCCGACACTCGCTGGGCCGTGCGGCACTGCCATGGTCGATGAAGTCGGCACTTCACGCGCCACCATCAACGCCACCCCCGGACCTCCTTCAGCGTATGCCGAGGGATGGATGCCCCTTGGTAATGCGTCGGAAACGACCGTCGGAGGATCCCGCGCGCCCATTTCGAGCGGAGCGACTCAGGGTCGACAAGAGGTCATTCCGTGCTCACCCTCCGTCGCCCGAAGGCAAGAATTCCGGCAATAACGTGCGCGGAAGGTTTGACTGCCGACCAGGGGGATCGGGTACGGCGGTGTTCCCGGAGGAGGATCACCGCCCGAGCTGCGCCAGTACCTCGGCGGGCCTGTTGGTGATGATCGCGGACACCCCGAGCTCCAGGCAGAGTTCGACGTCGGCCGGCTCGTCCACCGTCCACACGTGCACCTCGTGGCCCAGCTCGCGCAGCCGGGGCACCAGCTGCGGCTTGGCCTTGATCAGTTCGATGCCCGGGCCGGCGATCCGCGCCCCGCCCGGCAGCGGCTGCCCCGGGCGGAGCCGGCCGAGCAGCGGCAGCATCCGTTCGATCAGGAACACCCGCCGGTAGTCGGGCGCGGCGGCGGCCACCCGGTTCAGCGCGATCGAGGAGAAGCTCATGATCCGGGCGGACGGGCGGTCGCCCTCCCGGACGGTGCCGATCTTGAACCGCTCCAGCGCCCGCAGCAGCTCGGCCTCGACCCGGCCGCGGAAGCGCACCGGGTGTTTGGTCTCGATCGCCAGGTCCACCGGGCGGCCGTAGTCCACCACCAGCTCCAGCAGCCGCTCCAGCCGCAGGACGCCGCGCAGCTCGGGGTCGGTGCTGGGCCGGCCGGTCTTCCAGGCGCCGAAGTCGTACGCCTCCAGCTCGGCCAGCGTCATCGCGGAGACGGTGCCCCGGCCGTCGGAGACCCGGCCGATCCGGCGGTCGTGCACGCAGACCAGGTGGCCGTCGGCCGTCACCCGGACGTCGCACTCGACGGCGTCCGCGCCCTCGTCGAGCGCGCGCCGGTACGCCGCGAGGGTGTGCTCGGGCAGGGCGTGGGAGGAACCGCGGTGGGCGATCACCTGGACGGAGGGCGCGGTGCGCGCCGCCGCCGAGGGCAGGTCTGGGCTGGTCACGGCCCCCACGATAGGGGGCGCGGGTGACGCGGAGGCGAAGACGGTCCCAACCTGCGGGGCCGGCTCCGCCTCCGGGGACTCGGCGGGATCCGGCGGGGACTCAGCCCCGCGCGGTGCGGCGGGTCAGCGGGGTGAGCGCCCAGGTGGCCAGCGCCGGCACCAGGAAGGCGAACAGCGAGGCCGAGGTCCACTGCTGCGGGGTGAAGTGCAGCGCCTCCTGGGCGGAGGTCCAGAAGTCCACCCACCAGTCGGCCACCGCGGTCGGCGCGATGAACTGGTAGACCGCGAAGCCCAGCACCCACGGCAGCAGCATCAGCCAGCGGGACGGCGCCCGCTCGGAGAGGTCCCAGCCGTGCCGGCCGGCGCCGAAGAAGTAGTCCACCGCCAGCACCGCCAGCAGCGGCACGAAGACCGAGCCGATCAGGCCGAGGAAGTTGCTGTAGGTGTCGGTGAACCGGTCGATCCGCAGCGCCAGCACGGTGATCAGCACGCCGATCCCGCCGCTCAGCACCCGGCGGTCCACCCGCGGCAGCAGGTTCTGCAGCGACATCGCCGTCGAGTAGACGTTGGCGAAGGACTGGTCGGTCTCGCGCAGCACCAGCACCAGCAGGAACAGCCAGCCGGCCCAGACGCCGAGGAAGGAGTCGAAGATCCGGTTCGGGTCGCCGTCGGACTGCAGCAGCGCCATCAGACCGAGCACGTAGCACCAGACCTGGGCGACGGTGTAGCCGGAGAAGCTGCCCCAGAACGCCGAGCGCGGGGTGCGCGAGTGCCGGGTGTAGTCGGCGGCCATCGGCACGAAGGAGATCGACACCGCGATCATCGCGTCGGTGGCGCCCAGGAAGCCGTGCCAGTTGCCCGCGCCCGGGTCCGGCACGCCCTGGCGGCCCAGCTGGACGGTGAAGTACACCATCGCCACCGCGACCGCGCCGGCCACGAAGCGGCGCAGCACCGCGATCGAGCCCAGCGGCCAGATCGTCAGCGCGGTGGTCAGCGCGCCCGCGAGCAGCACGAACAGCCAGCGGTAGCCGGTGGTGTGGGCGACGGTCTGCGCGCCCGCCGAGATGGTCAGCAGCTCGAACACGCCCCAGCCGATGCACTGGACGATGTTCAGCACGGTCGGCAGGTAGGACAGCCGGGTGCCGAACAGGCCGCGCAGGTTGGCCATCGCCGGGGCGCCGGTCCGGGCGCCGATCAGCGCGGCCACGCCGAGCATCGCGGTGCCGACCGCCGTACCGGTCACGATCGCGGTCACCGCGGCCGCCAGCGACAGCTCGCTGCCCTTGGCGCCGAGCACGGTGGCGGCGGTGGAGAAGCCGATCAGGCTGACGCCGAGGTTCATCCAGAGCGCGAAGTGGTCCCGGAAGCGCAGGGTGCGCGGCGGCTCGGTGTCCAGGACCAGCGGCGCCTCGACCCGGTGGTCGAGCAGCGCGGTCGCGGTGGGGGCGGGGAAATCCTTGGACGCGGGCGCGCCCGAAGAAGAGGATGGCGAAGCAGGCGGCATGGCCGATACTCCCTACGCCGGCATTACCCGGACAGGTTCCGGCGGTCAGCGCCCCCTCGACGGTCCGCCGGTCACTCGCCTGGCGTACGGTCGACATGCGCACTCTCAGCCTGGTCGGTCCAAGCTCCCGCGTGTCAGTTTGGAGCGACAGGCTAACCGGCACGGGTAAGAACGCCAAAGGCCGGTGGGTGCGCGGTCCGCATCGCGGGACGCCCGGCGGGGGTGGGGAGCCCGGTCGTCGGAGGCGGCTAAGGATTCTTATGAGTTCTTCAGAGGGGTCCTTACGGCAATCGAATCGTCCGTGCGAAAAACTATGGTCCTTGGTTCTGTCAGCTATGGAGGTCGTCCGTGAGCACCGAGCGCGAGGTTGGGCCCACCGGGCCGCAGGGGGAGCAGCCCGCCGGGGCCCCGGAGGCGGCGGCCGCCGTTTCCGACGGCACCGCTCAGGGCGGTCACAAGCCGACGATGGCGTTCAGCCGGGTTCCGGAGCCGGCCGCCGAGCCGGTGGCGAAGCCGGTCGCCGAGTCGGTGGCCGAGCCGACGGCGGCCGACGCCCCGGTCGAGGGCGCGCCCGCCGACAGCGGTCACCAGCCGACCATGGCGTTCAGCCGGGTCCCGGAGCCGGCCGCCCAGCCCGTGGCCCAGCCGGCCGCCCAGCCGGCCGCCCAGCCGGCCGCCGAGGCGGCGGACGCGGCTCCGGCCGAGGGCGGGCACAAGCCCACCGTCGCCTTCACCAAGGTCCCCGCGCCGGAGGCCCCGGCGGCGCCCGCCGTCGAGGAGCCGGCCGTCGACCCGGTCACCGGCTACATCGACGCCCCGCCGCCGGTCCTGCCGCCCGCGCCGCCCGCCGCCCCCGCCCCGGCCGTGGCGCCGGCCGCCCAGGCCCCCGCCCCGGCCGCGCCCGCGCTGCCGCCGGGCGCCCCGGGCACCAACCCGTACGCGACCCCGAGCCACGGCGTGCCCGCCGCCGGCGCCCAGGACGGCTACGGCGTCCCGGCCGCCAACGCGCAGGAGCCGTACGGCGCCCCGGGCGCGGGCGCGCCCGCCGCGCAGGGCCACCACCCCTTCGGTGCCGGCCAGCCGCTCGGCGGCTGGGGCGCCGGCCACGACGCCGGCTCCGGCGGCGCGGGCTACCCCGGCGGGCCGGGCGGCCCGCTCGGCTACCCGGCCGAGTACCCCGGCGGCCCGACCGGCCCCGGCGGCCCCCGCAAGAAGCGCGGCGGCCTGGTGGCCCTGCTCGCGGCCGTCGCGCTGGTCGCCGGCATCGCGGGCGGCGCCATCGGTGTGGTCGCCACCGACCACACCAACAGCAGCTCCTCGGCGGACGACCACCGCAGCACCACCGTCCAGGCCAGCAACACCCAGAGGAACGAGCCCGCCCCCGGCTCGATCGCCGGCATCGCGCAGAAGGCGCTGCCCAGCGTCGTCACCATCAAGGCGCAGGGCAACGGCGAGTCGGGCACCGGCACCGGCTTCGTCTTCGACACCGAGGGCCACATCCTCACCAACAACCACGTGGTCGCGCCGACCCTCACCGGCAGCGGCGGCAAACTGACCGTCAAGTTCGCCGACGGCACCTCCTACAGCGCCTCGGTGCTGGGCCACGCCGAGGGCTACGACGTGGCCGTGGTGAAGATCGACAACCCGCCGAAGAGCAAGCTGGCGCCGCTGCCGCTGGCCGACTCCGACAAGGTCAACGTCGGTGACGCGACCGTGGCGATCGGTGCGCCGTACGGCCTGGAGTCCACCGTCACCAGCGGCATCGTCAGCGCCAAGGACCGCCCGGTCGCCTCCGGCGACGAGACCGGCTCGCAGGCCTCGTACATGAACGCCCTGCAGACCGACGCCTCGATCAACCCCGGCAACTCCGGCGGCCCGCTGCTCGATTCCAGCGGCGCGGTGATCGGCATCAACTCGGCGATCCAGTCCAACGCCTCCGCCAACGGCCGGGCCGGCAGCATCGGCCTGGGCTTCGCCATCCCGATCAACCAGGCCAAGTGGGTCGCGGACACCCTGATCAAGACCGGCAAGCCGGTCTACGCCAAGCTCGACGTGCTGCGCAACGACGACTACAAGGGCGACGGCGCGCAGATCCAGACCAAGGACGTCCAGGGCCAGCCGGCCGTCACCCCCGGCGGCGCGGCCGACAAGGCCGGCCTCAAGCCGGGCGACGTCATCACCAAGCTCGGCGGCGCCCCGATCGAGAACGGCCCCGCCCTGGTCAGCCGGATCTGGACGCACAAGCCGGGCGAGACCGTCGACGTCGAGTACACCCGCAACGGCCAGACCATGACCACCAAGGTCACGCTCGGCCAGCGGGACGGCGATCAGTGACCCCGGTGCACGCGGAATCGTGTGCACCGAACCCCGCCGGACCCGTTAGGCTGACCTCCGCCTGGAGAGCTGCCCGAGCGGCCTAAGGGAACAGTCTTGAAAACTGTCGTGGCGTGACCCGTCACCGTGGGTTCGAATCCCACGCTCTCCGCTGGTAGGGGAACCACACCTGCTCAGGGCGGGTGCCGACATCGTTCGGCACCCGCCCTCGGTGTTTCCCCGCTCGGCCCGTCCGGCGGGCGGGCGCCACGGGCCGCTGGTGCTCGCTGGCGCGTCGGCCTCCCATCTTCCGTGGGTGGAGGCGCTGTTGACGCTGCCGCAGAGAGGCGCCCGCGCTGCGCCGCGCTCCTGACACCCCGGCCGGGCGCCGGGCCCGGCCCGGGGGTGAGGCCCACTTGCCCGCCCCCGGCCCGGCGGGCAGAGTGCGGAGATGGCGGCGGTGCGGTGGCGAGTGGAGGCGGCGATGGGTGATCTGACGGACCGGCTGGCGCAGGGTCTCCCGGCCAGGGCGGTGGTGGTGGATCCGGACGTCACCGCGGCCTACAGCCATGACATGGCGGGCTTCTGCGCCGCCGGTGCGCCCGCCGTGGTGGTGTTCCCGGAGACGGTCGAGCAGGTGCAGCACGTGCTGCGCACCGCCACCGAGCTGCGGGTGCCGGTGGTGCCGCAGGGGGCCCGGACGGGGCTGTCGGGGGCGGCGAACGCGGTCGACGGTTGCATCGTGCTGTCGCTGGTGAAGCTGAACCGGATCCTGGAGATCGACCCGGTGAACCGCGTAGCGGTGGTCGAACCGGGCGTGGTGAACGCCGAACTCGCGCGTGCTGTCGAGGAGTTCGGGCTCTGCTACCCGCCGGACCCGTCCAGCTGGGAGTCCTGCACGATCGGCGGCAACATCGGCACCGGCGCGGGCGGGCTGTGCTGCGTGAAGTACGGCGTCACCAGCGAGTACGTGCTCGGGCTGGACGTGGTGCTGGCGGACGGCCGGCTGCTGTCCACCGGGCGCCGGACGGCCAAGGGGGTGGCCGGCTACGACCTGACCCGGCTGCTGGTCGGCTCGGAGGGGACGCTCGGGGTGGTGGTCCGGGCGGTGCTGTCGCTGCGGCCGGCGCCGGCCCCGCAGCTGGCGCTGGCGGCGGAGTTCCCGAGTGCCGACACCGCCGGTGCGGCGGTCTGCGCGGTGATGGCGAGCGGGCTGACGCCATCGCTGATGGAGCTGATGGACGCGGTGTCCGTCCGGGCCGTCAACGAGTTGGGGCAGATGGGCCTGCCGGAGTCGACCCAGGCGCTGCTGCTGGTGGCCTTCGACGGGCCGGACCGGGAGACCGGGCTGGCGCGGGTCGCGCAGCTGTGCCGGGAGGCCGGGGCGACCGAGGTGGTGCCGGCCGAGGACCAGGCGGAGTCCGATCTGCTGCTGGCGGCCCGGCGGCTGGCGCTGCCCGCGCTGGACCGGCTGGGCACCACGATGATCGACGACGTGGCGGTGCCGCGGTCCCGGCTGGCCGAGATGCTGAACGGCGTCGCGCGGATCGCGGAGCGGCACGCGCTGACCATCGGGGTGGTCAGCCACGCCGGGGACGGCAACACCCACCCGATCGTGATCTTCGACGGCGCGGACCCGGAGCAGGCGAAACGCGCCCAGCGCTCCTTCGACGAGATCATGGCGCTCGGCCTGGAGCTGGGCGGCACGATCACCGGCGAGCACGGGGTTGGGCTGCTCAAGCGGGACTGGCTGGCCCGTGAGCTGGGACCGGTCGGGCTGGACCTGCAGCGGCAGGTGAAGGCGGTCTTCGATCCGCTGGGAATCCTCAATCCGGGCAAGATGGTCTGATTTTCAGAGCAACAGGATTCGTGGTCCCACCACCCTTTCGCCGTCGCTTTCTTGGCCGTATTTTCAGTACGACTTTCCGATGGTCTGCGCATGGCCGGAAAAGTCGACATGGAAGGGTGGCCGAACTTTTCGGGGGCGCGTTCCCTGGAGGCCTGCGCCGGGGTCGTGCGCTCGGTGGTTCGTGCGGCGCCGAAGCGCCGCTTCCCGGGACGTGCAAAGTCGCCGCCGTTCGGGCGAAGTCCCAGCTCAGTGGCGGTGTGTCGGCGCACTGTCCGAATCGGCGCCCGTTATGCGCGGCTCGGGTGGATATCACGCTAACGGGCGAAAACTGCTCCGTCGGCTAGTGCTTTGTCGATTTGTTGCGGAAGTCTGTGACCCGGCGTCGCAGCCCGCAGGAGTTCGTCTGGCCGGCGAACCCCCGCATCCACGCTCGACTAATGCACGATTAACAGCTTATTTGGAGGCTCACATGGCTCGCTTCAACACCCGCCGGGTGTCCGGGACCCTGCTCGCCGCGCCGCTCGCGGCCGGCCTGCTGCTGGTGGGCGCCGGGGCCGCCGCCGCCGACAGCGGCGCGGGTGCCGCGGCCGGTTCCAATGCCGGCGTGGTGTCCAACACCGGCACCGGCAACGTGTTCGGCGGGGTCGACGGCAACTACGTCTCCAACCAGCAGACGGCCACCGGTTCCGGTGCCTCGAACCAGAACAACACCGTCGCGGTGAAGGACAACGCGGGCAACGTCCTGGCCGGCCAGGGGAACAAGAACGTCAACGTCATCTTCGCCCCGATCTTCCGCTGACCGCTTTCGGCACCACCGTCGGCGGGGGCGCCGGAGGTGGGTGGCCGTGGGTGAGCTGAGCACCGTCGAGGGTTCCGAAGGACAAGCGCATTGACCGGCCAGCGGAAAGGGTCGCCGCGAAACCGGCCTCGTGGGCGGTGCCGCCATCGGCACCGCCCACGAGTGTGTCCGGCGCCGGGTCCGGACCCGCGCTCCGGATCAGGACCGGCCGCCGGCTCCCACCGGGTGCGGGCACCGGGTACGGCCACGGGGCCGCGGTCACGGGGCGCGGCCACGGGCGCGCACCCGCGGCGTACCACCCCGCGCGAGCGGCCCGGATCCGTCCAACGAGGGCCCGAGCCCGGAGCCGTCGGTCCACGGCGGTACGGTTGCGCTCCGACAGCGCTCCCACGTGGCCGGGCCCGGAACGGACGGCCCGACCGGGGCGACGACCGCGGCAATCGGAAGGAAGGCGCGCGATGGCGGCGGAGGACGAGGGCCTGACCGGCCCGGACGGGGCCAGGCCCGCACCGGAGCCGCAGCCGGAGGCGTGCCCGGCGCCACTGGACGAGCGCCGGCCCGGACCGCGGTCCGTCCCCGAACTGCTGCTCGGCCGCCCGCCGATGGCCCGCCCGCTGCCCTCCTTCGACCACGAGGCCGCCCCCGCCGAGCCCGGCCCGCTGTTCCTGGACTGGCTCGCCACCGCGCTGGACGCCGGGGTGCTGGACCCGCAGGCCCTCACCCTCTCCACGGTCGACGCCGACGGCATGCCGGACGCCCGGGTGCTGGTGCTGCGCGACGTCGACGCGGCCGGCACCGGCTGGAACTTCTCCGCCGCCGCCGACAGCCCCAAGGGCCGTCAGCTCGCCCACCACCCGGCCGCCGCGCTGTCCGTCTACTGGCCGCAGCTGGGCCGCCAGGTGCGGGTCCGCGGCACCGTCGAGCGGGCCGCCGACCTGGTCGCCGCCGCCGAGTTCGCCACCCGCTCGCCGGCCGCCCGGATCGGCGCGCTGGTCGGCCGGCAGAGCGAGCCGCTGGGCGGGCTGACCGAGTACGACGAGGCGGTGGCGGTCGCCCGGCGCCGGCTGGAGGCCACCCCGGACGCCGTCGCGCCCGGCCACGCGGTCTACACCCTGTGGGCGCACGAGGTGGAGTTCTGGCAGGGCGACGCCCAGCGCCGGCACGTCCGGCTGCGCTACACCCGCACCGGCCCGGTCCGTGCGCCGGAGTGGTCGCGCACCCTGCTCTGGCCGTAAGCGCCGTAAGCGCCGTAAGGGCTGTAAGCCGTCGTACGGGCCGACGTCTGGGGCCGGGCCGGTCAGCGCGGCCTGGTCAGCGCCGCCCGGTCAGCGTGGCCCCCACGCTGGCCGCCACCACGCAGCCGATCCCGGCCAGCTGAGCCGCGCCCAGCAGCTGGCCGAGCACCACCAGCCCGACCAGCGCGCTGACCGCCGGCTCCAGGCTGACCAGCACGCTGAACACCCGCTGGGGCATCCGGCGCAGCGCCGTCATCTCCAGCGCGTACGGGAGCACCGGCAGCAGCAGCGCGACCCCGGCCGCCGAGCCGAGCAGTAGCAGCGGGGAGGCGCCGGGCGCGGTGAGTCCGTCCCAGGCCTGGCCGAGCCCGAACGGCGCGAGGGCCAGCGCGCCGACCGTCATCGACACCGCCAGGCCCTGGAAGCCCTGGAAGGTGGCGCCGACCTTGTCGGTGAACAGGATGTAGACCGCGTAGCAGGCCGCCGCGCCGAAGGCGTACAGCAGGCCGACCGGGTCGAGCGAGCCGCCGCCCTCCCCCTCGCCGAGCAGGGTCAGCAGCAGGACGCCGGCCCCGGCGAGCAGTGCCCAGAGCAGGTGGCTGGCGCGGCGGGCGAAGACCAGGGCGACCGCGAGCGGGCCGAGGAACTCGATGGTCGCGGCGGTGCCCATCGGCAGCCGGTCGATCGCCCCGGCGAACAGGAAGGTCATCCCGGCCGAGGCGACGCCGAGCAGCGAGGCCGCGGCGAGGTCGCGCGGGCGCTTGTCGCGCAGCCTGGGCCGGGTGACGGCGAGCAGGATGACCGCGGCGAAGCCCAGGCGCAGGAAGGTGGTGCCGCTGACCCCGAGCGGGCCGAACAGCGGCTTGGACAGCGCGATGCCGGTCTGCACCAGGAACATCGCGGCCAGACACAGAAGCGGCGCCGGGATTCGCTCCGGGCGCCGCAGGGCCTTGCCGAACCGGCCGGTTCGGCCGGTTCGCACCCCGGGGGGCGCCGCGGAGCCGGGCTCCCCACCTCGTCGCCAGCTGCCCCGCTCGCCGGCAGGCTCGCCCTTGGGGGCGGGCGGCATGGCAAGGGCCTCGGCGACGGCGGCGGCCGAGGTGGGGACAGCGGTTTCGCTGCTGTGGGAGGTGGGCATACTGATGAGTTTGCCGTAAGGAGTGACAAAGCGGCAAGCTCGTTACCGGAATCGGGACGGATGGGGACGGGCGCACCCGAAAGGGTGGAGCCGGAGGGCCCCTGCGGCGTGGTGGACGCGTTCTTCCGATGGTCCGTCAGTATCAAGGCCGGATGCGCTACCTCCGCCCGGCGGCCGTCCTGGCCGCCTCCCTCGTGCTCCTGTTGGCCACCGACGGGACGGGCGTGAGCGCCGAAGCCTCCGCTCCCGCCGCCGTCGCCGTCCCGCGCATCCGCACCGTCACGCTCCCCGACCGGATCGGCCCGCCCCGGTTCCGCGACAACTGGAGCGGCACCGCCTTCGACGCCTGCACCGCGCCCCCGGCCGAGACCCTGCGGGCCTGGCGCGCCGCCTCGCCGTACGGGGCGGTCGGCATCTACGTCAGCGGCTCCCAGCGCGGCTGCGCCCAGCCCCGGCTCACCGCGGACTGGATCCGCCAGGCGCGCGCGGCCGGCTGGCGCTTCCTGCCGGTGCACGTCGGCCTGCAGGCGCCGTGCGCCGACCCGAGCCGCAAGCCCAAGCGGATCGACCCGGCCAAGGCCGTCGAGCAGGGCCGGGACGAGGCCGGCGAGGCCGTGCGCGCGATGCGCTCGCTCGGGCTCGGCACGGGCGGCCCGGTCTACCTGGACATCGAGGCCTACTCGATGCACGACGCCGCCTGCGGGCAGGCCGTGGTCGACTTCGCCCTCGGTTGGACCCAGGCCCTGCACTCGGCGGGCTACCGCTCCGGCCTCTACTCCAGCCTCGACTCCGGCGTCGCCGACCTGGCCGCCGCCGCCCGGGCCGGCAGCTCCCCGCTCCCCGACGCGGTCTGGTACGCCCGCTGGGACGACCACGCCGACACCGCCGGCGCCGGACCGCTCACCCCGGACCTCTGGCCCTCCCACCAGCGCGTCCACCAGTACCGCGGCAACGCCCAGGAGACCTACGCCGGCCAGACTCTCACCATCGACCGCGACCAGGTCGACGGGCCGACCGCCGGCTGACCGCCCGTCGATAGGGTGGCCGCTCATCGAGCACCCAGGGGGCGGCATGACGAACGGCCAGGAACACCCGGGCGCGGCCGGTTACGGCGGCGGCGCACCACGGCAGGACCCGTACGCGCCGAACCCGTACTCGCCGAACCCGTACGCCCAGCCGGTGCCGCCCCAGCAGAACCCGTACGCCCAGCCGGTCCCGCCGCAGCAGCAGCAACCGCAGCAACCACGGCAGCAACCGCAGCCAGCCGTCCAACACCCTTACCCCGCAGCCCAGTTCGCGCCTCAGGTGCAGCCCGCCGGCCCGCTGCCGCGCCGCAACCGCACGGTGGTGCTGCTCCAGTTCCTCCTGCAGTGGATCTACGCCCCGCTCTGGATCCTCGGCCTGGTGGCCGTCTTCGCGATCATCATCGCGGCCGCGATCTTCTCCAACTACGGCGGCGAGGGCCCCAGCTCCGACGGCTGGCTGAGGGTCAACCGCAGCTTCATCCCGCCGCGCCGCCTGCGGGCCGAGCTCACCGGCCGCCCCGAGGACTGGGAGCGCTACGTCACCCCGGTCCTGCGCCGCCGCATCGCCGCCGCCGAGGCGAACCACGCGGCCGGCGGCGGCGAGGTGCAGCTCGACCTCGGCCGCGAGGTGTCCGTCGGACTCGCGGTGCGGCTGTACCGGGGCCTCGGCGCGGACGGCGTGGCCCGCATCGCCGAGCGGTTCGGCTGGCAGGGGGCGCCGTCCGGCACCGACGCGGAGCGGGTCCGGCTGGTCCGCCGGTTCGCCGCCCCGGCCTCGGTGGGCGCGCCCTCCCCGCAGGATCCGCCGGCGGCCCCCGGCACCCCGTGGGGGCCGCAGCCGGGCCGGTTCGCGCCGCTGCTGCCGGTCATCTTCCTGCTCCAGCTGGTCTACGCCCCGGTGTACGGCCTGCTCACCTTCTGGGTGGACCGCCCCGAGCCCGACTACTGGGAGCGCTGGGGCGCCCGCTGGACGGTCGGCCCGCGCGCCTTCCGAGCCGAGTTCACCGGCAGCCCCGCCGCCTGGGACCGGCACGTCCGCCGGATCCTCAAGCGCGACGCCACCCGCGAGCTGGGCCGCACCGCCGACAGCTACGGCCGGCTGCTCGCCCCGGACGGAACCTTCCTGCGCCGCATCCGGCTGCACCGCGCCACCTACCGCGGCGCCGGCGCCCAGCGGGCCCTGCGGATCGCCGCCGAGCAGGGCTGGGTCCTCGACCCGGCGTACGCCCCCGACCCGGCGAACTCGCTGCGCCTCTGCCGCCCCGACCACCGCTGAGCCCCCCCCGCGGGAGTAACCGAGGGAGGCAGCGGTCGAGCTACCGGGGTAGGTGCCGGGGGAGGAACCGGGCGAATCCGTGATCCGTGCAACGGGGCCGGGATACTGACAGCAGGCGGACGGAACGGCACAATCGGGCACGTCCGCGCGCATTACCGCCCGGTAGGTGTGCCGCGGGAGTCGCCAGTGCCGCCAGGTCGAGGAGGACCCGTGTTCAGCACGATGCAGGACGTACCACTCACCGTCACCCGAATCCTGGAGCACGGATCCACGGTCCACGCCCGTTCGACCGTCACCACCTGGGACGCCACCGGGCCGGTGGTCCGGACCTACGCCGAGGTGGGCGCCCGCGCCGCGCAGCTCGCCCACGCGCTGCGCGACGAGCTCGGCGTCACGGGGGACGACCGGGTGGCGACGCTGATGTGGAACAACGACTTCCACTTGGAGGCGTACCTCGCCGTCCCCGCGATGGGCGCCGTGCTGCACACCCTGAACCTGCGACTGCCCGCCCAGCAGCTCTCCTTCATCATCGACCACGCAGCCGACCGCGTGATCATCGTCAACGGCAGCGTGCTGCCGCTGCTCGCCGCCGTGCTGCCGGCCCTCGCACCCACGCTGAAGCACATCGTGGTGGCCGGCCCGGGCGACCGTTCGCCGCTGGCCGGCTTCGCGGGCGGCGTGCACGACTACGAGGAGCTGATCGCCGGGCGGCCCACCGACTACCCGTGGCAGCGGGACATGGACGAGCGCCAGGCCGCCGTGCTCTGCTACACCTCCGGCACCACCGGCGACCCGAAGGGCGTGCTCTACAGCCACCGGTCGATCTACCTGCACTGCATGCAGGTCAACACCGGCGACAACTTCGCCTTCACCCCGCGCGACACCGCGCTGCCGGTGGTCCCGATGTTCCACGTGAACGCCTGGGGCATCCCGCACGCCGCCTTCATGTCCGGCGCCAACCTGCTCATGCCGGATCGTTTCCTCCAGCCCAAGCCGATGGCCGAGATGATCGCCGCCGTCCGGCCCACCGTCAGCGCCGCCGTCCCCACCATCTGGAGCGGCCTGCTGGACGAGCTGGACGCGGGCGACTACGACACCTCCAGCCTGCGCATGGTGGTCATCGGCGGCAGCGCCTGCCCGCCCTCGCTGATGAAGGCCTACGACGAGCGCCACGGCATCCGGGTGCTGCACGCCTGGGGCATGACCGAGACCTCCCCGCTCGGCTCCTTCGCCCAGCCGCCCGGCGGCCTCACGCCCGAGGAGGAGTGGCCGTACCGGATCACCCAGGGTCTCTTCCCGGCCTCCGTCGAGGCCCGGCTGATCGGCCCGGGCGGCGAGCGGATGCCGCACGACGGCGTCGCCGCCGGCGAGTTGGAGGTGCGCGGTCCGTGGATCGCCGCGGCCTACTACGGCGGCGCCGGGCAGGATCCGCTCCGCCCGGAGGACAAGTTCTCCGAGGACGGCTGGCTGCGCACCGGCGACGTCGGCACCATCACCGCCGACGGCTACCTGACCCTCACCGACCGGGCCAAGGACGTCATCAAGTCGGGCGGGGAGTGGATCTCGTCCGTCGAGCTGGAGAACGCCCTGATGGGCCACCCCGAGGTGGCCGAGGCCGCCGTGGTCGCGGTGCCGGACGAGAAGTGGGGCGAGCGCCCGCTGGCCACCGTGGTGCTGCGCCCGGGCGCGACCGCCGGGCTGAAGGAGCTGCGGGCCTTCCTGGCCGAGCGGATCGCCTCCTGGCAGCTGCCGGAGCGCTGGGCGATCGTCGAGTCCGTCCCGAAGACCTCGGTCGGCAAGTTCGACAAGAAGGTGATCCGGGCCAGCTACGCGGCCGACGAGCTGGACGTCACCACGCTCGGCAAGGAGTAGCGGACACGGCGGAGGGCCGGCCCGGTACCGGGCCGGCCCTCCGCCGTGTCTCCGTGTCTCCGTGTCTCCGTGTCTCCGTGTCTCCGGGCGATCGGCCCGCCGTGCTCCGGCCTCAGCCCGCGGCGGCGACGCCCGCCTCGCCCATCGCGCCGACCCGCCCGAGCAGGTCGACGATCCGGGACTGGACGTCCTCGCTGGTCGAGCGCTCGGCGAGGAAGAGCACCGCCTCGCCGGTGCGCAGCCGGGGCAGCTCGCGCGGGTCGAGGTCGACCGAGGTGTAGACCACCAGCGGGGTGCGGTGCAGCCGGTCGTTGGCGCGCAGCCAGTCCAGCAGGCCGATCCGGCGGCGGCGGATCTGGAACAGGTCCATCACCACCAGGTTGGGCTGCACGCTGCTGGCCCGGGCGACGGCGTCGTTCTCGTCCACCGCGTGCTCGACGTGCATGCCGCGCCGCTCCAGGCTGCTGATCATGGCGGCGGCGATGTCCGGGTCGCCCTCCACCAGCAGCACCCGCGGCGCGTGGTGCTCGCCGTCGCGCGGGGCGAGGGCACGCAGCAGAACGGCCGGGTCGGCGCCGTACGCGGCGTCCCGGGTGGCCTGGCCGAGGCCGGCGGTGACCAGCACCGGGACCCTGCTGTTGAGCGCCGCGGTGCGCAGCGACTGCAGCGCGGTGCGGGTGATCGGGCTGGTCAGCGGGTCGACGAAGAGCGCCGCCGGGAAGGCGTTCGCCTGGGCGTCCACCTCCTCGCGGGAGCGGACGATCACCGGCAGGTAGCCGCGCGACTGGAGGGCCTGGTTGGTGGCCGGGTCCGGCTCGGGCCAGACCAGCAGCCGGCGGGTGTTGGCCAGTTCGCCGGACCCGGTCGGCGACTGCTCGGCGTCGGGCCGGTCGCTCCGGGCGGGCGGCAGTTCGGCCATCGGGCGCGGTACGGCCGGCGGCTGCGCCGGGGCGCCGACCGGGGCGCCGACCGGCCGTGGCGGCGCGAGCTCGGCCAGTCCGCTGCCGACCGGGCGCGGGGCGTGCTGCTCCTCGGCGGCGGGCAGCGCGGGCCGGGCGGGCTCCAGCGCGCCGCCGCCGGCCTGCGGGGCCGGGGGGGCGTCCGGTGCTGCGGGGCCGGGTGGTACGGAGAGCCGCCGGCGGCGGCCGGTCGGCATGGTGGCGGGCTCGGCCGGGGCGGGGGCCGGACCGGCGGGCAGGGCGTGCTCCAGGCCGGGGTACACCGGGGCCTCTCCCACTCCGGGCAGCGCGAAGCCGCCCGAGGAGTCCTCGGCGGAGGGCAGCGCGCGGCGTCTGCGCGGCTTGGCCTCGCCGCCGTCCTCAGCGGGGGGCGCGGCGGGGGTCGCGCCGGGCTCCCCGGCCGTGGGGGCGGGGCCGAGCGCGAGCGGTTCGCGGCCGGCGGGCCGGTTCTGCTGCGGGCGTCCGCCCTCGACGGGCACGGCGTAGGCGGGGCCGGAGCGGCCGTCGTCCTTGCCCCACGGGTCGCGCTGGGCGGCTTCCGGGGCGCTCGGGCCGCGGCGGCCGTACGCGGGGTCGTTGCCGGTGCCGTTCCACTGCTCGGGGACGGCCCGTTCGACCCGCGCGGGGGCGTTCGGCCACTGGTCGGCCGGGGTGGCGGGGGAGGGCTCGGGGGCCGGGTTCTCGGCGGCGGGCCGGCCGCGGCGGCCGCGGCGCTCGGCCGGGGGCTCCTCGGCGGGGGCCCGCTCCGGCGCGGCGGCCTCGCGGGCGGGCTGCCCCTCGGCGGCGGCCGCCGGGGTGTCGGGGGCGGCCGTGGTGGCGGTCCTGCTCGCGGTGGACTCGGCGGTCTCGCCGCTGCTGGGCAGCTGCGGGATGCCCGGCAGTTCGGGCAGGACGGCGCTGTCGCTCTCCTTGGGCCGGTCCGAGCGGCCCTCGGCGGCGGCGCGTTCGGCGGCGGCCTTCGCAGCGGCCGGGTCCAGCGGCAGCTCGACCACGTACGTGGTGCCGGCCTTGCCGGGCAGCTCGTGCGGCTGGAGCACGCCGCCGTGGCGCTCGACCACCGCGCGGGCTATCGGCAGGTGGACGGGGCTGCCGCCGACGCCGGGGCCGCGGATCTCGACCCGGGCGACGTCGCCGCGCTGGGCGGCGGCCAGCACGACGGTCGGCGGTTCGGCGGGCGCGGTCGGCGCGGGCGGGTTGCCCAGGCCGGGCACCGACAGTCCGGGGACGGCCAGGCCGGGGGAGGGGGCGGTGGGGGCGTCCAGACCGAGGCCGGCGCCGCTGACGTCGGCGACCAGGTGGGCCAGCGCCTGGGCGAGCCGGCGCTCGTCGGCGATCACCTCGACCGCGGCGGCGTGCACCGAGAAGCGCACCCGGCCCGGGCCGACCAGCTCGCCCGCCTGCTCAACGGCCCGGCGCACCACCTTGTCCAGGCCGACCGGCACCTGTCGGGCGGCCTGGGGCCCGCTCTTGGCGTCCTTGCCGTCCTTGGCGTCCTTCGTGCCCTTGGCGGCGGACTCCTTGGCGTCCTTGCCCTCGGCCGGGCCGGCCTCCCCGGCCTCGGCGCGCTGGTGCTCCAGCACGTCGTCGATCAGCTTGCCGAACCGGCGGCACTCGTCGGCGAGTCGGCGCAGGGTCCAGTTGGCCTCCGGCCAGAGCTGCCCGGCCGGGTCGGCGGCGAGGGTGTCCAGCCGCTGGTTGAGCGCGCTCAGCGCGCCGCCGAGCTCGTCCTCCAGGACGGCGGTGAGCTGCTCGTTGCGGGCGATCAGGGCGAGTTCGCGGCTGCGGTCGGTGAAGGTCATCACCGCGCCGACCAACTGGTCGCCGTCCCGGACCGGGGCGGTGGTGAGGTCGACGGTGACCGGCCGGCCGTCCTTGCGCCACAGCACGGTGCCGCGCACCCGGTGCTTGCGTCCGGAGGTCAGGGTGTCCAGCAGTGCGGACTCCTCCAGCGCCAGCGGGGTGCCGTCGGCCCGGGAGTGCTGGATCAGCGGGTGCAGCTCGCGCCCGCCCAGCTCGCTCGCCCGGTACTCCAGGATGTGCGCGGCGGCCGGGTTGACCAGCACGCAGCGGCCCTCGAGGTCGACCCCGAGCACGCCCTCGGCGGCGGCCCGCAGGATCATCTCGGTCTGCTTGTGCTGGCGGCGCAGCTCGGCCTCGACGCCGAGCCGGCCGGAGAGGTCGCGGACCAGCAGCAGGAGCAGGTCGGAGGACGAGGAGGCGCGCGCGCCCTCGCGGTACGGCTCGTACGGGGAGCGCCCGTAGCCGTCGCCGCCGTCGGTGGCGAAGTCGTTGCCGGAGACCTCGACCGGGAAGGTCGTGCCGTCGGTGCGGTGGGCGGTCATCCGGACCGGGCGGTCCAGGGCGTCGCCGTCGCGGGTGGCCGGCCGCATCGAGCCGGGGATCCGGCTGGGGTCGAACTCGGGTAGGAGTCCGAGCACGCCCATGCCGACCAGCGAGGTGCCGGGCGCCTGTAGCGCCTGGACCGCCGCGCTGTTGGCGTCCACCACCGTGCCGTTGCTGTTCACCAGCAACAACGCGTCGGGCAGGGCGTCGAGTATGGCGTCGAGGCGAGCAGCGCCTCGGATCGGCCTGCTGCTCACGTCGACAGGTCTCCTCGGCTCAGGGCAGCTCCTCCGGAGTCGGCAGTATCTCATTCTTCTTTGCGGCGGGGACGACCCGCCTAGTAACGTGGGCGGTGGTTGGTGCCGAGCCCCACGGTTGTGGCATCATCACTGACACACGGAACGGGTCCGCAGCGCGCGGGCGTGGTCCATGTGGGGAGGCTTCGCCTAGTCCGGTCTATGGCGCCGCACTGCTAATGCGGTTTCGGGGTTATTCCTGATCGAGGGTTCAAATCCCTCAGCCTCCGCAGCCCGGGGAGCCCCGTCGACGATCTCGTCGGCGGGGCTCTTCGCATGTCCGGGGCGTGATCGTCGGCCGGGCCGGAGCAGGCCGGGAGCCGGGTCGCCGCAGGCCGGAGGGGTCGGATCAATCGATTTCGTCCTGCGTCGCAGGTCATGTAATGTTGTCCACGCAACGCCCCGGGGGCCACGGTTCACCAGGGCGAGCGCTCATAGCTCAACGGATAGAGCACTTGACTACGGATCAAGAGGTTGCAGGTTCGAATCCTGCTGAGCGCACCAACCTTCGCAAGATCGGGTCCGCCCGTTCCTTGCGCTCATAGCTCAACGGATAGAGCACTTGACTACGGATCAAGAGGTTGCAGGTTCGAATCCTGCTGAGCGCACCATCGAGAAGCCCCCGGCCACCGGCCGGGGGCTTCTCCGTTTTCCCGGCCCCCGCCCTGGCCCGTTGTGGCGACGGTCACCCCAGGTCGGTCCGGTTGATCCAGGGCACGTCCCGGTGGTCCAGGAACCAGTCCGAGCTGGTCAGCGGCCGGGCCCGGTTGAAGGTGGCCGGCACCGGATCGTGGCGGACCAGCCCGGGGGCGGCGCCCAGGGCGAGGACCAGTCCGGCGAGTTCGGCGACCAGCTCCGGCGGGCCGGAGAGGTGGACCTCCCAGCCGGTGAAGTCGCCGTGCCCGTGCAGGGTCCGCCGCAGCAGCGCGGTGGTGCCGTCGGGGCCCGCCGACCGGTCGGGGACGGCGGTCAGCACCCGCAGCCGGGGGTTGCGGGTGAGCAGTCGCCGTACGGTGTCCAGGTCGTACTGCCCGGCCGCCGAGCGGGCCGCCAGCAGGACGGTCGCCTCCCGCTCCGGCTGCCCGGCGGTGAGCTGCTCCAGCAGCGCCTTGGTCTGCCCCCAGCCGCTGCCGGCGGCGACCAGCAGCAGCGGCCGGTCCGGGGCGTCGGCGAGCACGGCCTCGCCGAGCGGCGGTCCGAGCCGCAGCAGTTCGCCGGGCATCACGTCCTCCACCAGGACGGGGCTGAGCAGTCCGCCGGGCACCCGCCGTACGTGCAGTTCCAGGCTGCCGTCCGGGCGCGGCGCGTTGGCGAGCGAGTACGGCCGCCAGACCCGGGGCGCCCGGGGGCTGCTGAGGGTGAGGTACTGGCCGGCCGTGAAGGGGTACGGGCGCATCGGCGCCAGGGTGAGCACGATCAGGTCGGGGGCGGCCCGGCGTCGGGTGGCGACCTCGGCCTCCCACCAGGCCGGGTGGTGCTCCGGGAGTTCGTCGGCGGCGCCGGTCATGATCCCGGCGATCAGGGCGTAGGCCTCGGTCCAGGCCCGTTCGGTCTCCGGCGTCCAGGAGTGGCCGGAGCACTGCCGCAGCGCGGCGATCAGGCTGGCGCCGACGGCGGGGTAGTGCTCGGGCGCGGCCTGGAACTTCCGGTGGTCGCGCCCGAGCGCCCGGAGGTACTCGGTGAGCCGCTCGGGCTCGTCCAGCCGCAGCACGATCCGGGTGAGCGCGGCGAACAGCCGGTCCCGCTGCTCGTGCAGCTGGGCGGGGAAGAGCGCCCGCAGGCCGGGGTTGTGGCTGAACAGGTGGGTGTAGAAGAAGGTGGTCAGGTGGTCGGCCCGGCGCTCGACGACGGCGAAGCTGGCGCGGACGACCGCGGGGTCGAAGGCCACCGGACGCCCCCGGCTAGGCCGACCGGGCTTCGGTGAGCGCCGCGGCCATGGTGTCGCTGACCACCGCGTAGACGGCGGTCCAGGCGGCCTCGGCCTCCGGGGTCCACTCGTCGCCGGCGTAGTGGGCCAGGGTGGCGAGCAGGCTCGCGCCGACGGCCGGGAAGTGCTCCACCAACGCGCCGTACCCGGCGTGCCGCGCGCCGAGGCCGCGGAGCAGCCCGAGCACGGTGCCGGTGTCCTCGAGGTGGGTGACGAGCGCGCCGAGGGCGGTGAACAGCCGGTCCCGCTGTTCGTCCAGGTGCTCGGCGAAGAGGGGGCGGAGAGCGGGATCGTGCTCGAACAGATGCCGGTAGAAGTATTCGGTGACGACGGGGCCGTGGGGCTCTACGGCCGCGAAACTGCGCTTCACGAGTACGGGGTCCATAGTCACGGGTCCCGACTCTACTGACCGGGTGGCCAATTCGAACAGAGTTACCCGATGAATGGTCAGGTACCGGACGCTGGTGCCCGCCTGATCAGCCGGAATTCCCCCTCCTCCGCCATTCGGGTGGGCTCGGCCGTTCGCGCGGGATCCATTACCGCCTAATGGATGAAATGCAGCCGATTCGGGTACATCCCGTCCTGCCGCCCGGATGACCGCCAAACGGGTAGGACGCGGCCAAAAGCCCAGGTGTCGCAGTATGACCGGTCCGGGGTCGTGATTCCGTTTTTGTCGGATCTTGTGCCCAGACTGCCCGCCACCCCGGCAGCCGACCGTGAAGGAGAGCCGGATGAGCCGACAGTTCCCCCGCACAGCTGCCGCCCTGGCCGTTCTCACGGCCGGGGCGCTGACCGGTTGGAACGCCCCGCTCTCGGTGGCCCAGCAGTCCCCTGACGCCTGGTCGGGCGAGCACCGGGCGGTGCTGCCGTCCGGGCTCGCCGTCCAGCTCGACCTCACCGGCGCGGACGGCACGGCCGTCACCGCCGAGCCCGGCCGGCTGGCCGACCGTTCCGGCGGGGGGCGTTCCACCGCGGTCTACGCGGACGGGAAGCGCCCCGGGGACGCCGCCCAGACCTTCGCCCTCACCCCCGACCAGCCGCGGACGGACGGTACCTGGCGCACCGTCGGAACCCTCCGGGTCGGCTTCTCCCGGCCGGTCCGCAACCCCCGGCTGCACCTCAGCGGACTGGCCGCGGTCGCCACCGGGACGTCCGGCACCACCAGCACCGCCGCCCGACTGACCCTCACCGGCGGATCGCCCGCTGCCCCCACCCTGGTCGGGCGCACCGACTGGCCCGGCTGGACGGTCGACGGCGGCTCCCTCGCCCCCGCCGGGAGCGACGGCAGCACCGACGGCGCCGCCGGCTCAGCCGCCGAAGGCACCCTGGAACTCGCCGGGACGGTCCGCACCGCGGAGTTCCGGGTCGAGCAGCGCTCCACCGCGCGGGGCGGGAGCACCACCGCCCCGCCGCTCCTGCGCCAGGCCTACACCGTCACCGTGGACGAGGACCTCGGCACCGCGCCGCAGGCCTACGGCAACGCCTCGCACGTGGTCTCCGACCTGTTCCTGGGCGCCGACGCGACCTCCCCGCCGCGCCGGGACCGGAGCCGGCCCGGCGGCAGCACGGGCGACGAGCCGCTGGTCGAGCTGGACCACGGCGCGGTCCGGCGCGGCAACCCCTTCGCCAGCACGGCCGCCGGCCCGCCGCCGCCCAAGCTCCAGCCCGGCCGCAGCGAGTACCAGGGCGCCGACCCGTCGATCGGCTTCCCCGACCAGGCCGCCATCGGCCGCTACTACCGGGTCACCGTCCCGGTGGCGGTGGGCGACCAGCCCGCCACCCTGGCCGGCTGGATCGACTTCGACCACAGCGGCCGCTTCGACCCCGCCGACCGGGTGCAGACCGAGATCCCGGCCGGCGCCGACACCGCGACCCTGGAGTGGACCGTCCCGGCCGGCGCCGCCTCCGGCGAGACCTGGGCCCGGCTGCGGCTCGGCCGCGACACCAGCCAGCTCGTCCCCTCCGGCGGCTTCGCCGACTCGGGGGAGGTCACCGACCAGCGGATCAAGCTGGCCGTCGGTGCCGCCCGGCCCGAGATCGCCGAGCCCGTCGACGGCACCGTGCTGGCCGAGGCCCGCCCGCACATCCGCGGCGAGGGCGCCGTCGCGGGCGCCTCGGTGGAGGTCCGGGACGGCGACGCGACGCTCTGCCGGGCCAAGGTCGAACGCGGCGGCGACTGGTCCTGCCGCCCCGGCAGCGCGCTCGCGGCCGGGCCGCACGCCCTCACCCCGGTGGAGACCACCAGCGGGGGCGTGGTGCTGCGCGGCGAGCCGGCCAAGGTCACCGTGAAGACCACGCCGCCGACCGCCCCCGTGCTCACCCTCCCCGCGTACACCAACGATCCCGGGCTGCAGCTCACCGGCACCGGCGAGGCCGGCAGCACCGTCTCGGTCACCGACCGGTCCACCACCTCCGAACTGTGCAGCAGCGCCGTCCGGACCGCCGGCGAGTGGTCCTGCCTGCCGGTCGAGAACCTGGCGGACGGCAGCCACCAGCTCACCCCGGTCGCCGTCGACGCCGCCGGGAACCGGACGTCCGGGCAGCCGGTCGCCCTGGTCGTGGACACCGTGCCGCCGGACAAGCCGGTGCTCAACTCCCCGGCCGCCGGCGAGGTGCTGCGGACCGGCCGGCCGAAGCTCACCGGGCGGGCCGAACCCGGCGCGAACGTGCTGGTCACGGCGGCTCCGGCGGCAGGCTCCGGCGACCGTACGGTGCTCTGCGGGGCCACGGCGGCGCTGGACGGGAGCTGGAGCTGCACCGCCAACCGGGACCTGGCGGACGGGGAGCAGTGGCTGACGGTCACGGTGACCGACCGGGCGGGGAACGGGACTTCGGCGGATCCGGTGCGGGTGCGGGTGCAGGCGGTCGTGGCGCCCGGTCCGGCGGCCTCTTCGAGCCCGGTGGCTTCGGCGACCGCATCTGCGACCGCGGCCGCGTCGGCGTCGGCCTCGGTTTCGGCCTCGGCCTCGGCGCCGGTCAGTGCAACGCCCGGTGCCACGGTGTCCGTTGGGGCGAGTGTGAGTCCGAGCGCGAGCCCGAGTGCCGGTCCGAGTGCGACGGCGTCGGTGGGAGCCTCGCCGAGACCCTCCGGTGCGACGGCGGCGCCCTCGGTGGTGCCCTCGACGGCGCCCACGGTCGGGGTCGGGTCGCCGAGCCCGACCGAGGTCCCGGCGCTCCGGCCGATCCCGCCGGGGCTGCTGCCGATCGTCGTTCCGCCGGCCGTACCGCCGGTGGTCGGGGCTCCGGCGAAGCCCTCGGCGCCGGTGCCGCCGGTGCCGTCCGTCCCTGCGACTCCTGCCGTTCCGACGCCCTCCACCGCCCCCGGCTCCTCGGGCCGTCCGACGGTCCCGTTCGTTCCCGCCGTCTCCGCCCCGCCGCCCGGCGGTGCCGCCCCGTCCCCGGGCGTCCCGTCGACCGTCGCGGCCGAGCCGCTGTCGGCCGCTGACCGGGGCGAACCCCGGACGGGCGGGGCCGTCGTCCGTCCGCTGCCCGCACCCCCGATCGAGGGGGCGGCGGCCGGCCGGCCCCGGGAGGCCCGCTGGCACGGCCTGCTCGCCGGGGTGCTGCTGGTGCTCGCCGGGATCGGGCTGATCACCCGTCGGGTGTTCGCCCGTGGATCCGGTGCCCGACGGCGCTGACCTGCGCCGAACCGTCCCTACCGTCCGCTCATGTGCCTGCGCGTCAGGTCAGCTGTGGCGATTCGTCAGTAAATGTCGACACACCTCGGCTCAAATGTCGCATTTGATGACGTATGAACTTAGCCTGACTCTGGCACTGCCCGTCAGATCCGGGCCGCCCGTTGCGCGACACACCAGACCCAGAGGATCCGTGCATGGACGTCACCCGCGATTCTTCGCAGCGACCCGAGAACCTGCCCAAGTCGTTCCCGCCGGTCTTGCCGGAACGTTCCGCCTCCGGCGCCAGCCCGCTGGCCAAGGCCTCGACCGGCAAGGCCGCCAAGGCGGTGGGACCGGTCGACGCCGGTCCGGCGACCGCTCCGCTGGCGGTCGTCCCCGGTCCGTCCCCGGCCGACGCCGCGGACCTGCGGGACCCGCTGGAGGTGGCCGCCCCGGAGACCGTCGAACTCCCCGAGGTCGGCCAGGCCGGGGCCCCCGCCGCCGCCACCTCGCGCCGCCCCCCGCGGGCGGACCAGGCGCTGCGCGAGCACACCGCCGGCGTCCTGCCCGGCTGGGTCGCGCTGCTGGTGGTGCTGCTCGGCCTGGCCGGCGTGGTGTACGTGCTGCTGCGCACCGGCGTCATCCCGCACTGGGACGCCCTGCCCGAACTGCGCGGCCCCGCCGCCCTGGCCAGTGGCCGGGCCGAGGTGGACGCCCAGGCGATCGCCGGGGTCGGCGCGGCCGGGCTGCTGGTGGTGTGCGCGCTGGCCGGCCTGCTGGCCAACGCCGGCGGTGAGACCCGGGTGCTGACCCGCTGGGGCCGCTACCGGGGCACGGTGCGCCGGACCGGGCTGGTCTGGGTCAACCCGCTGCTGCGCCGCCGCCGGGTCGACGTGCGGCTGCGGCACTGGCGCAGCGAGCCGGTCAAGGTGGTCGACCGCACCGGCACCCCGATCATCGTCCGGCTGCTGATCGTCTGGCGGGTCAAGGACACCGCGCGGGCGCTGCTGGCGATCGAGGACCACGAGAGCTACCTGCGCGAGCAGGTCCAGGCGGTGCTCACCCGCACCGCCTCCACCCTGCCGTGCGACAGCAACGCGGCCCCCGGCCCGGCCCTGCGCGACGGGCAGTGGTTCGCCGACGAGATGACCCGGGCGCTGGCCGCCGAGGCCGCCCCGGCGGGCCTGGAGGTCTACTCGGTGCAGCCGCTGGCGCTGGACTACGCGCCCGAGGTGGCCGAGTCGATGCGCCGCCGCCGGCTCGCCGACCTCGACGCGGGCCTGCGGACCGTGCTGGTCGACGACGCGGTGGAGGCGGCGGCGCTGGCCGTCCGCCGGCTGGAACGCGCGACCGCGCACGAACTGGACGAGGCCGCCCGCAGCGCGCTGATGGAACAGCTGCTGGTCGCCTTCGTCGCCCCGGCCGGAGTGGCCGCCTCGGTACCGCCCCCGGCCGCCCGTGCCGGGCGGAAGGAAGGACGACCCGCATGAGGATAGCCACCGGCGCGTACGCCGAACCGGGCATCGGCCCCGACGCCGACCCCGGTCTGATCGGCTTCGAGGAGCGCCTCGGCAGCATCCCCGCGATCACGGGCTGCGGCTGCCCGAACTGCGCCGCCCGGCCGCGCACCGCCCGCGCCGCCGTGGCGGGCGGCGGCAGCCGAATACACCGGGCCGTGCGAAGCACCTGCCTGGCCACCACCGTGCTGGCGGGCGCCGGCGCGGTCGGCCTGACGGCGGGAGCCGGTTCCGCGCACGCCGCGGCCGGAAAGCAGGGCTGGGACGGGTCGAAGTACTGGTTCAAGAACGGCGCCGGTGAGTGGCGCTGGACCAGTCACTACGACGTCTACGCCAGCCGCACCGGGAAGTCCGGCGGTTCGGGCGGCTCCTCCGGCTCCGCCGGCCAGGCCGTCTCGAACGGCTCGGCCTCCTCCTGGGGCCCGCGCCAGGGCTGGGACGGGTCGAAGTACTGGTTCAAGAACGGCGCCGGTGAGTGGCGCTGGACCAGTCACTACGACGTCTACGTCAGCCGCACCGGGCAGTCCGGCGGCTCCGGCGGTTCGGACCAGGCCTCCGGCCAGTCGGACAGCCGGCCCTCGTCGGGCGGCGCGTCGTCCTCCGGGAGCACCGAGTCGGCCGTCGACTACGCGCTCGCCCAGCTGGGCAAGCCGTACGTCTGGGGCGGCAACGGCCCGTCCGGCTACGACTGCTCCGGGCTGGTCCAGCAGGCCTACCGGCGCAGCGGGATAAGCCTGCCGCGGGTGGCCGACGACCAGTACGCGGCCACCACACCGATCAGTGCGGGGCAGTTGCGCCGCGGTGACCTGGTGTTCTGGTCGGACAGCGGGCGGGCCTCGGGGATCCACCACGTGGGGATCTACCTGGGCGGCGGCACGTTCGTGGAGGCGCCGCGGCCGGGCAAGACCGTCCGGATATCGACGCTCAACTCCGGCTACTACCCGACCCACTTCGGGCGGCCGTAGCCGGGAAGCACCCGGGGCCCCGACAGCAACCGCTGTCGGGGCCCCGGCGCGGCATCAGGCGGAGGCCGCGTCCAGCAGTGCGGTCTGCTCGGGGGTGAGCTTCAGCGTTGCACCGGCCAGCAGCGGGGGCAGCTGGTCGACGGTGCGGGCGCTGGCGATCGGGGCGGCGACCGTCGGGCGGGCGGCGAGCCAGGCCAGGGCGACCCCGGCGGGCTCGACTCCGTGCTCGGCGGCCACCGCGTCCAGCGCCGCCAGGACCCTGGGGCCGCGCGGCTCGGCCAGGTAGCGGGCGGCGCCCTCGGCCCGGGCGCTGTCGACGCCCGCGCCGCCCGGACGGTACTTGCCGGTCAGGAAGCCGGAGGCGAGCGCGTAGTAGGGCACGGTGGCCAGGTCGTGCCGGGCGACCACGTCGGCCAGCGGGCCCTCGAAGGTGTCCCGGGAGACCAGGTTGTAGTGCGGCTGGACCGCGACGTACTTGGCCAGGCCCTCGCGCTCGGCGAAGGCGAGCGCCTCGGCGAGCCGCTCGGCGGAGATGTTGGAGGCGGCGACCGCCCGGACCTTGCCGGCGCGGATCAGCTCGTCCAGGGCCGTCACGAACTCCTCGACCGGGGTGTCGTCGTCCCGGTGGGTGTAGTACAGGTCGATGTGGTCGACGCCGAGGCGCCGGAGCGAGCCCTCCACCGAGGCCTTGATGTTGGCCGCGCCCAGGCCGTTCGCCTCCGGGTGCGCGCCGACCTTGGTGGCGATCACGATCGAGTCCCGGTTGCCCCGGCTGCGCAGCCAGTCGCCGATCACCGTCTCGGACTCGCCGCCGGCGTTGCCGGGGGCCCAGGCGGAGTAGACGTCGGCGGTGTCGATGAAGTTGCCGCCCGCGGCGGCGTAGGCGTCCAGCACCGCGAAGGACTGCTGTTCGTCGGCCGTCCAGCCGAAGACGTTGCCGCCGAGGGAGAGCGGGTGGACGGACAGGTCGGAGGTGCCGAGGCGGACCCGGCTCTGGTTTCCGGTCATGATCCCAGTCAACCCGCTTGCGCGGCAGCGCATTCCGTCGGTCACACGGATTTCACGATCCGGTCGTACCGCCGTCGCACGGGCGGGTGGCGTGTTCATCCCAGGAGGGGTCCGGGGTGTGCCTGAGGTGGGCGGATTCGTTAGAGTCCGTGCCATGGCTGACAACGACTACGACCCCGCCGGTAGCACCCAGATGTTCCGGGCGTTCGTCGACGAGACCCCGGCGCCCCAGGCACCGGGCTCCGTCTCCACCTACGGCAGCAGCAACAACGGCAGTCGCACCGGCGTGATCGCGCTGGTCGCCGTCGTCGTCCTGGTCGTCCTGGGCGCCGTCGTCTGGCTGGCGGTCAAGTGACCGTCGCGCGGGTGGCCCTGGTGGGGGTCACCCGCGCGACGTGCGGCTCCGGCCTCAGCAGGGCTTGCGCCAGGCGTTGAGGTCGAGCTTCTTCTGCATCGAACTGAAGCCCAGCGCCTTGGTCTTGGCGCAGAACCGGTCCGTGTCGAGCTTGTACTCGACGTGGAAGACCGCCTTGCCCGCCTTGATGAAGGGCGAGACCCGGTCGCACTCGTCGAACTGCGAGCACTCCTCGTTGACCGCGAAGTCGAAGTCCGGCAGCAGCGCGGGGATCTGGTCCAGGTCGTTCTTCAGGCCGATGGCCAGACCGCGTTCGTGGGCGAGCTGGGCCAGCATCCGGTTGTACTTGAGTTGGTCGTCCGGGGTCAGCGGGAAGCCGCTGTTCTGGTTGTAGGCCTCGATGGTGTCCGGCTCGATGGCGTCGAAGCCCTTGCTCTTGCACATGTCGAAGCGGGTTGCCATCAGGGGCTTCAGCTGGTCGAGCTTGCGGATGTCGAACCACTTCTCGCCCTTCCAGCCGGTGTCCGAGCCCTGGAGGGACTTGGCGAAGGCCGCGGCGTCGGGGCGGAAGTCCTCCCAGGACCCGGCGTTGACGTAGCAGATCACCTTGCGGCCCTTGGCGTGCAGCGCGGCGACCACCGAGGCGTCGTTCTCGAAGCCGTCGATGTCGTAGACCGGCACGTCCACCGACTGGTCCACCGTGCCGCCGAGCTGCCACTGCCAGGCCAGGCCCGGGGTGGGCTGCCAGCGGGCGCCGGCCGGCGGGGCGGTGGTGCCGGGCGGGGTGGTGCCCGGTGGGGTGCCCGGGGCGGTGGTGCCGCTCGGGGTGCCCGGGGCCGAGGTGGTGCCGGGGTCGGTGGGCGTGGTGGTGCCGGGGGTGCTCGGCGCGGTGGCCGTGGGTGAGTTGCTCTGGTTGCCGTCGGCCGAGTCGTCGTCCTCCGAGCCGGAGCTGCTGCACGAGCTGACCAGCAGGGCGGTGGCGGTGGCGAGGGCCAGAGCGGCCGGCATCAGCCGGGTACGGCGGTTCACGGTACTCGAACTCCGGATCGGGTCAGGTCAGTTCAGCGGCGGTCAGGCCGTACGGCAGGGTGCGCCAGGGGTTCTCCCCGGCACCCGGTACGGCGCAGCCGACGCCGGCCCGTCGGGCGGCGATCAGTGCGGAGGCGTCTTGGGCGGACTCGGCCGGGACGTCGTAGACCAGGTGGCAGAAGCGGGAGGCCGCGTGCCGGCCGGTCCACAGCGGCAGCGCCATCGCGCGGTACGTGTCCCAGTCGCCCTCGAAGGTGACCAGCAGGTCGGCCAGGCCGACTTCGGCGTACCCCGGGTCCGGGTGCTCGCCGTGGCCGAACACCACGGTGCCGCAGCCGGCCGCCCGGGCCGCCGTCGCGAGGCGCCGGTAGTGCGCCAACGCGCCAGGGTGGGTGGCGACTTGGTCGAGGTAGACGCCCGTGATGCCGTGTCGTTGACGGTACGTCAGGATGTCGGCGACCACGGCCGAGTGGGGCCGGCGGCCGTAATCGGTGTCGGCGTACCCGACCAACGGCAGTCCGGCCGCCCGGAGTTCGTCGGCGGCCTCGGCGAAGACGTGGTCCGGTACCTCGCCCGGACCGTCCGCGAGGTTGAGCACCACGGCGGCGATCCGGGCGGGGTCGGCGGCGGCGACCGCCCGCCAGGCCGCCGGGTCCACCGCGGGGTGGACGTACAGCGGCACCAGCAGGCGGCCGTCGGGGGTGGTCCCGGCGGTCATGCGACCACCGGGGTCGGGGCGGGCTCGGCGGTGCTGAGCCACAGGTCGCGCAGGGTGTCGGCGAGCGCGGTCTCCGGGTGCCAGCCGAGGGCCCGGGCGGCGGCCGACACGTCGGCCTGCTGCCAGGAGACCGCGGTCGAGCGCTCGGAGCCCGCTCCGCTCTCGTCGATCCGGCCGGTGAAGCCGGACGCCGCGACCAGGCCCTCGGCGATCGCCCGGACCCGCTGGGCCCGACCGGTCGCCAGGTTGAGCACCCGGGGGAGCGGGCCGTCGGCGGTGACGGCCAGGCGGATCGCCCTGGCGATGTCCCGGGCGTCCACGAAGTCCCGGTAGGCGGAGAGGTCGCCGACCGTGATCACGGCGTCGGCGCCCTCGGGCGCCACCCGGCGCAGCTCGGCCGCCAGCCGGCCGGGCAGCGAGCCCGCCGGGGCGCCCGGACCGACCGGGTTGAACACCCGCAGCACCACCGCGTCCAGCGGCGAACCGGCCACCGCGAGGGAGCCGGCCAGCTTGGTCGCGCCGTACACGCCGACCGGGCGGGCGTCGGACTGCTCGGAGAGCGACTCGCCCTCGTCGCAGACGCCGTACTCGCCGGCCGAACCGATGTGCACCAGACGGGCCTTCGGGGCGCCCAGGGCGAGTGCCTCGCAGAGCACCGCCGGGCCGCGGGCGTTCACCTCGGCGAGCTTGACCGCGCTGCCGGCCACCGCCCCCGCGAAGTTGATCACCACGTCGGGAGCCAGTGCGGCCAGCTCCTCGCCGAGCGGGCCGACCTGGGCGGTGCCCAGGTCCAGCCGGAGGTCGTGGGTGGGCCGCCGGCCCGCGGACAGCAGGGTGGCCCCGGGCAGCGTCCGCAGGACGGTGACGGCGTGACGGCCCAGGAAGCCGTCGCCGCCGAGGAGCAGGATTCTCACGCGGCCCGTCCGTCGGTCTCGGCGCCCGCGGTGACGGGCTCGTCGGTCGCGTCGTCCGGGGCGGTGCGGGCGGCCGGGACGGGCAGCTCCGCGAGACCCGGCATGGTGGCGGCCGACTCGAACGGCATCAGGACCGGGCGGATCGAGGTGAACTCGGCGTTCGCCCGGTCGTAGTCGTCGGGGCGGCCGATGTCCAGCCAGTAGCCGCCGAAGTCGTAGGCGGCCGGCGGGGTGTCGGCGGCCAGCAGGTCGAGCACCAGCTCGTCGAAGCCCAGCGGCAGGCCCGGGGTGTACTTGGCGAGCGCGGCGCGGGAGACGCCGTACACGCCCATCGAGACCCGGTAGTCGATGCAGGGCTTCTCCTGGAAGCCGGTGATGGTGCCGGAGTCGGTGGTCAGCACGCCGAAGTCGATCTTCACCTGACGGGCGTAGGTGGCGATGGTCAGCGGGGCGCCGGACTGCTCGTGGTGCTTGAGCACCCCGGAGAAGTCCAGGTCGGTGAGGATGTCGCCGTTCATCACCAGGAAGTGCTCCGGCAGGCGGTCCTGCATCGTGAGCAGCGGGCCCATGGTGCCGAGCGGGCTGTCCTCGACGGCGTAGCCGACCCGCAGGCCCCACTGCGAGCCGTTGCCGACGTAGGCGCGGATGATGTGGCCGAGGTGGCCGATGGCCAGGGTGACGGTCTTGAAGCCCGCGGCGGCGAGCTGGCGCATCACGATCTCCAGGATCGCGTGCTGGTCGCCGATCGGGACGAGCGGCTTGGGGAGCGCGGTGGTGTACGGGCGGAGACGGACGCCCTTACCGCCGGCCAGGATCACTGCATGCATGGTGTTTCCCCCACGGAAAGGATGTGCAGGACGCGAACCTTGGTTGCCAGGACGGGCATGGTCGGTACGGCGGTCAGACGTTGTAGATGTCGGTCTTGTAGCGGGCCAGGTTGGCCGGGTCGCGGAAGAACTCGATGGTCTGCTCCAGGCCCTGCTCCAGGCTGAACCGCGGGGCCCAGCCGGTGGCCTCGCGCAGCCGGGTGGCGTCCGCGACCAGGCGCATGACCTCGGAGTTGGTCGGACGGATGCGCTGCTCGTCCTCCTTCACCACCAGGTCCACGCCCATCAGCTTGCCGACCAGGGTGACCAGGTCGCCGACGGAGATCTCGCCGCCGGTGCCGGCGTTGAAGGTCCGGCCGACCACGCTCTCGGCGGCCGCGGTGCCCACCGTGCGGAACGCGTTGGCGGTGTCCTTGACGAACGTGAAGTCGCGGGTCGGACGCAGGTCACCGAGGGTGATCTCGGTCTGACCGGCCGCGACCTGGGCGATCACGGTCGGGATGACGGCGCGCATCGACTGGCGCGGGCCGAAGGTGTTGAACGGGCGCAGGGTGACGACCGGGGTCTCGAAGCTGGCGTGGTAGCTGTCGGCCAGCCGGTCCCCGCCGGCCTTCGAGGCGGCGTACGGGGACTGGGTGTTGATCGGGTGGTCCTCGGTGATCGGCACGGTCTGCGCGGTGCCGTAGGTCTCGCTGGTGGAGGTGTGCACCAGGCGCGGGATCTCCAGGTGGCGCACCGCCTCCAGCACGTTCAGGGTGCCGGTGACGTTGGTGTCCACGTACGAGTGGGGAGCGCGGTAGGAGTACGGGATCGCGATCAGGGCGGCCAGGTGGTAGACCGCCTCGGTGCCCTTGACCAGGCCGTTGACCGAGCCCGGGTCCCGGACGTCGCCGAGGACGATCTCGACCGAGTCCAGCACCTCCGGCGACAGGGTCTCCAGCCAGCCGAAGGAGGAGAAGGAGTTGTACTGGACCATCGCGCGGACGTGGTGCCCGTCGGCGACCAGGGTCTCGACCAGGTGGGAGCCGATGAAGCCCTCGGCTCCGGTAACCGCGACGCTGCTCATGCGGATTCGCTTTCTCGATCTCGGGGGACAGCCGGACGCGTGGTCACGACCGGCCGGTGGTGCCTCTGGAGAGGCGGATTCTCAGCGGTGTTGGGTGGTGCGGCCGAGCGCGGGCCCGGCGGTTGCGGTGAGGACGAGCGCGGCCGCCCCGCAGCCGATCAGCTGCAGGACGATCGGGTCCGCACCGGTCAGCAGCCCGACGCTCTCGGCGACCGCGGCGGCCAGACAGATGAGGGCGGTGCTCCAGCTGAACCCGAAGGCGTTCAGCAGCAGCGCCAGCCAGAGCGAGCCGCCCAGGAGCAGCATCGCGGCCAGCTGCGGCACGCCGAGCGACGGGGCGCCCGGCCACAGCACGGTCGCGGCGGCGTCCAGCGCGGCCACGGTGGTGAGGTAGATGAACAGGCAGCCGAGCAGGATCCCGCCGGTGCGGCGGGTGAACTGCCCGGTGGTGTGGCTGGAGCGCAGTGCGGCCACGGCCATCGCCCGGTAGCGGAACAGCAGCCACTCGGCCAGACCGAGACTGAGCGTCAGCGCGATCATGGCCGGGCCGGTCGGCGCGGTCGGGGCGGTCGGGGTGTGCGCGCCGTGGACCGGGGTGTGCACCACGTGCGAGGCGGCGTGCACGGCCTGGTGGACGGTCTCGCCGAGGCCGGCGATCAGCGTGAGCGCGCCGCAGGCCAGCCCGAACAGCAGGTGCGGGACCTCCTGGCGGATCGGCAGCTTCAGCTCCACGCCGTCCCGTTCGCCGCCGCGGGCCGCGACCAGCAGCTCCCGGACGGCCAGGCCGACCGCCAGCGCCACCGAGGCGAGCAGCACCACCGTACGGACCGCCTGCGGGACGTCGACCGCGAGCACCACGCCCGCGCCGACCGAGGCCGGGGCCAGCGCCAGCAGCAGGAACTTCTCCCGCCCGAGCACCAGCAGCGCGGTGGCCGCGGCCAGGTAGCAGGACTGCCCCGCGGCGAACCACAGCGAGCCGAGCGGCCCGCCGACCACGTACGCGGAGGCGGAGGCCACCAGCGCGCCGAGCGGGGCGCCCACGGCCAGGCAGACCGCCGCGTCCCGGCGGCGCAGCCGGCCCAGCCAGCGGTACGCGCGGTGCGCTAGGGCCTGGTTGAAGCCCCAGCTGACCAGCGTGGCGATGGACAGGGCGAGCATGCCCGAGGGCAGGCCGAAGCGCATCCGGGTGGTCGCGAACAGGTTGGCGCCGAGCAGGTAGCCGAGGCCGGGCAGGGCGAACACCAGGCCGCGCACCACGCAGCGCCAGGGGTCGGCCCGCCAGGGGTTGGCGAACTCGGAGCTCGGGCCGGGGTAGCGGCGCTCGACCTTCTCGAACAGCTCCTCGGCGACGGTGAACGCGTCGGGGCGGCCGTACAGCAGGGCGGCCTGCTCGTCGGAGAGGCCGTCGGACTCCAGGAAGGCCGCGATCTCGTACGGGTGGACGGCGTCGGCGCAGACGTCGCGCAGGCGCTCGGCGAGCTCGTCCAGCGGGTCGTCGGAGAGACCGAGCTGCTCGGCGGGGTCGGGCTCGGCGGCGGGGGCGGGGCGGCGGCGCTTCAGCGGCAGGGTGCGCAGCTGCATCGTCGGCTCGGCGCCGCCCTCGTCCGGGACGAGGCGAATGGGACCGCTCATGCGCCCACCTCGCTGGGCTCGGCGGCCGCTTCGCGGAACACGCACCTGCTGATGGTTCGCTCGTTCACGCCCCCACCTCGCTGGGCTCGGCGGCCGCTTCGCGGAACACGCACCTGCTGATGGTTCGCTCGCTTCGCTCGTTCACGCGCCCACCTCGCTGGGCTCGGCGGCCGCTTCGCGGAACACGCACCTGCTGATGGTTCGCTCGCTTCGCTCGTTCACGCGCCCACCTCGCTGGGCTCGGGCCGGGCGGTGGCCAGCTGCTGGTCCCAGTCCGGGCTGGGGACCTCGTCGGCGACGGCGACCACGCCGCCGGGCATCCAGCGGGAGGTGCCCAGGAGTTCGGTGTAGATGCTCCGGAAGCCGTCGATGTTCTGGCGGAGGGTGAACTGTTCGATGACCCGCAGCCGGGCGCCCTCGCCGAGCCGGGCGCGCCGCGCGGGGTCGCGCAGCAGCTCGATCGCGGCGGCCGCCATCGGCTCGGGTTCGCGCGGCGGGACGACCAGTCCGGTGTCGCCGACGGCCTCGCGCACGCCGCCGACGTCGGTGGAGACGGTCGCGCGGCCGCAGGACATGGCCTCGATCAGGGTGAACGGGAAGCCCTCGCTGATGCTGGAGAGCATCACCACGTTGCCCGCCGCGTACGCGTCGGTGATGTCGGCGACGCGGCCTTCGAAGGCCACCGAGTCGGCCACGCCGAGCTCGGCGGCCAGGGCTATGCAGCCGTCCCGGTACGCCTCGCCGCCCTTGGGGGTGCCCCCGAAGAGCCGCAGCCGCGCCTCGGGGATCTCACGCTGGACGATGGCGAAGGCCCGGATCAGCGTCTCCAGGTCCTTGATCGGGTCGACCCGGCCGGCCCAGCTGAGGGTCGGCGTCTCGGGCTCCGGCCCGGCCGGCGGGAAGGCGGCCGGGTCCACCCCGTTGTAGACGGTGCGGATGTGCGTGGACGGGGTGCCGCCGCGCTCCTCCCAGCGCCGGTTGTACCGGTTGCCGGGGGTGACCAGGGCGGCCTGCCGGTAGCTCTCCTCGGCGAGCATCCGGTAGAAGCCGAGCAGCAGCGCCTTGACCGGCCAGCGGTACGGGCCGGTGCGGTAGCCGAGGTAGCGCTCGCGCAGGTAGATGCCGTGCTCGGTGAGCAGAAACGGTACGCCGAACTGCTGGGCGGAGATCAGCCCGGGCAGGGTGGCGAGGCCGCCGCTGGCCGCGTGGGCGACGCCCTCGGTGGGCGGGTCGACCGAGAGCGGCCGCAGCGCGTGCTCCAGCAGGTCGGTGGCGTTCAGCGCGTCGTGCAGGGTGGGCCGGGAGACCGCGGTGGGCAGGTAGTCGCGGGTCCACACGTGCTGGAGGGTGCGCAGGGCGCGCTCGCTGCGCAGCGCCGGGCTGAGCAGCCCGCGCCGGGCGAGGTCGGCGAAGCCGTACAGCTCGGTGCCGAAGTGGGTGGTGTAGACCGGGTCGAGGATGGAGTGGAGGAAGCGCTCGTACGCGTTGAGGAAGCGCCGCATCTCCTTGCCGCGCGGCGGCCGGGCCTCCGAGGCCGGGCCCCACAGCGGCGCGGTGGTGACCGACCGTACGTTGGCGGGCAGTTCCCAGGCCAGCGGCTCCTGGCCGGTTCCGGTGACGGCGATGATGTCGAAGTCGACGTCCGGCATGCCCTGAACGAGTTGGTCGCACCAGACGCTCACGCCGCCGTGCTGGTGCGGGTACGTCCCCTCGGTGAGCAGGGTGACGCGCATCTCCTGTCCCCCCTCCTGTTCTTGCGTCGTTGTCCGGACTGGGTGGCCGGAGCGGGACCCGTGGCGGGGCCGGGCCGGGCGACCGGCCCGACCCCGCCACGAGGTGCTGAGGATTACCGGTTGCCGGAGCGCCCGGTCGTGGTGCCGTGCGAGGCCGTCCCCCCGGGAGCCTTGCCGGAACCGCCCTGGCCGTTGCCGGCCTGGGCACCGTTGCCCTGGGACTTGGCGCCCTGGACCGCGTCCTTGCCGGGCACCGGGGTTCCGCTGCCGGGGACGAGGGACTGGGCGGGCTTGCGGGTGACGTCGCTCGGGCCGGCCGGGACGGGCGTGGCGACGCCCTGCGGCACGACCTTCTTGTCCGCCGGCGCCGGTGCCGGGACGGACTTGGCCGCCACGTTCGGCGTGACGGCGGCCGGGGCGGCCGGCGCGCTGCCGGAGGGGAGCTGCAGGGTGACGCTGCTCTGCAGGGCGCCCGGGGACACCCAGCCCGAGAGCGTACCGGCGTAGGCCGAACCGAAGGCGGCCGTACCGATGGCCATCTTCTGAGCAGTTCCGGTCGGCATGGTGGCCTGGACCTGAACACCGGCCGGAGCGTTGACCGTGACGGTGTTGCCGATCTTGTAGGCGGTGACCTGCCCGGCGGCGACGGCCTTGTCCCAGGCCGCGCGCTTCTGGAACTCCTGGCCGATCTCGCGCTCGCCGAGGTTCACGATCGGGGTGCTGTCGGCGAACAGCGAGCGGTAGTTGCCGAGGATCTTCTCCAGCACCGGGTACAGGATGCGGTCCTCGGAGAGGTTCGACTGGTGCACGAAGTGCGGCCGCGGGTCGTTGTTCAGCACGTGGCCGAGGTCGATCCGGGCCTCCAGCGGCACGATGTACGACTGGTAGCCGGTGGCGGTGTCCAGCGGCTGGGGCAGGCAGGTGGAGTTGGCGTTGTTCTCGCAGACGCCGCTGCCGCCGTTGGCCTTGCTGGTGTAGATCCAGTTGTACTCGTCGGCCTCCTCCTTCGCCGAACCGGCGTTGTAGAAGACGTTCATCGGGTACCGCGGCACGGTCAGCGTGGAGGAGCCGACGGCCCGCTGGCCGGGCTCGCGGGAGGCGTCGCTGCCGGTGAACTTGATGCCGTTGGCGGCCAGCGCCGGCGCCAGGTTCGGGTTGTCGCTGGTCTCCTGCGGGGCGGTGAGCAGACCGGAGTGCTCACCGGTGACGAGCACCTGCGGGTCGGGCTTGAGGCCGTTGGCGGCCGCCCAGTCGAAGTTCTGCTTGATCTGGGTGGAGATGGTGTTCTGGTCGGTCCAGACGGTGTTGCCCGTCGCGTCCTTGGTGCACTTCCACGGCACCACGGTGACGTCCTGCACGCAGCCCAGGTAGGGGTGGGTGAAGGTGTGGTTGACCCAGCGGTAGCTGTTCTGGTCGGCGATCAGCTGGCCGGCGGTCGGGTCCACCGTGGTCTGGTGGTCGGCCTTCCAGTCCTCGCTGCCGCCGCCGTTGAACACCATGTCCAGCGTGAAGTTGTTGGCGGTCTGCCACTGCTTGAGGTACTGCGCGTCGGCGGGGGTCATCCGGATCGGGTTGGCGGTGTCCGGGGTGCCGGGCGGGCAGGTGACGTCACCGGGGGTGCACTTGAGCACGGTGTCCCAGCGGTCGTCGGCCAGGAACACGTCGTCCACGTGGGTGGCGAAGTAGTTGCGGTCGTAGCCGAGGTGGACGCCCTGGGTGATCCAGTCGACCATGCCGCGGGCCAGCAGCCGGTACTGCTGCTGGTACTGGTTGTAGACGAAGGTGACGACCAGCTCCTTGCGGCCGTCGTGGGTGTACTCACCGACCAGCGAGCCGCGGTTGGTCGTGCCGGGTATCGCCGCGTCGACCAGCGGGACGAAGGAGGCCCCGGTCGGCAGGTTGGCCAGCGGGGTGGCCAGGTAGCCGTAGCTCTCGCTGACGTTCGGGTCGTTGTCCTCGAACGGGACACTGCCCTTGAGGTACCCGAACGGGCCCGAAGTTCCGGCCGTCGTGGTGGCTGCCTGGAATCCGTCGAGGGTGCCGACGAATCCGGGATTCTGGGCGTAGTTCAGGCCGACGGCCGGACTGGCCCAGGTGTACGCGTCGATCTGCCGGACGTTGAAAGCCGCTTCGTAGGTGGCGATCGCCGTCATCTCGGCTGCGCTGTTGGGGAAGGGGTTTTCGTTGGGCAGCACGATGCCCTGGTACTTGCCCCGGGGCAGCCCGTTCACCGTGTCGCTCAGGAAAGCGGAGTCGATGACGGGGCGGTTGGGGTCATTGAGGCTGACGACCTTGTAGGGCGTGCCCTGGCTCTTGAGCTCGGCGGTGATCGCCGCGACGGAGGGGCCCCCGTCGTCGATGACCAGGACGGTGAGGTCGATCCTGGGCGGCGTGGTGTCGCCGTGGGCCAGGGTGGTCTGCAGGCCGCTGGCCAGCAGAACTGCCGCTGCGCAGGCGGCAACTCTTCGGGTCGCTCGACCCATGTCTGATCCTCCCCTTGGGACAGGCGCTGCGCTGCTCGGCGCTCGCCGGCCCGTGTAGCTGTTCGCGGGCAGCAGGCTGCCCGGCGCCCATCCTGGTCGAGGGTCGACGGTGCGAGGGACCAATTGGGCGAGAGTGCAGCGAACCTGTTACCAACGTTCATGGCGAAGCCATGGCGGCGCTGATTGTGACCGTAACCGGACCGCCTACGCAAATAATGAATTGAAAATGAAAAACCGGAAGCCGAGTGCTACACCTGGTTACCGACTGTGCGGCTCACACGGCTCTGTGGGGCACCTACACTGTCGTCGTCGCGCACGACACTCTTGCACATCTTGCCGCCGCAACGGGCAGGTTCATGCAATATCGGGCACCGCTGTGCCATGTGACAGTCCGAATATGCAATGGAGGCCGTTGATGGCCGATCGTCAGATCGCATCCGAGCGAATCGGGAACGTACGGAATGCGCTCCCGGAACCGGATGGAACGGTCCTGGTCGGCCGCAGTCTGGGTCTGCGCGGGGCGGTCAACGCCCGGGATCTGGGCGGCTGTCGGACGGCCGAGGGGGCCGCGGTACGCCGTGGCGTGGTCCTGCGCAGCGATGGCCTGAACCATGTCACCGCCGAGGACCTCGACCCGCTGGGCGCGCTCGGGCTGCGCGCGGTGGTCGACCTGCGCAGCCCCGAGGAGGTCCGCGAGGCCGGCCCGGACCGGCTGCCGGACGGCGTGGTGATCCATCATCTCCCGCTGCTGGCAACGGACTTCGACATCCACCTGACGCTGCGCGGCGCCCTCGCCGACCGCAGCCCGGACAGGCAGCGCGCCCTGCTCGGCGACGGCCGGGCGGCCGCCATGATGACCGGGCTCTACCGCTGGTTCGTCACCGACCCGGTGGCCCGCGAGCGCTTCGCCGCGCTGCTGCGGCTGCTGGCCGCCCCGGACGGCGTGCCGCTGCTGTTCCACTGCTCGGCGGGCAAGGACCGCACCGGCTGGGCGGCGGCGCTCGTCCTGACCGCGCTGGGCGTGGATCGCGAGACGGTGCTCGCCGACTACCTGCTCACCAACGAGCGCTCCGCCGCGGTGGTCGAGCGGGTGCTGGCCGACTTCGGCGGCCGGGGTCTGATGCGCGAGCCCGAGCTCCTCCTGCCGGTGTTCCGGGCCGACCGCGACTACCTGGACGCGGCCTTCGCGGAGGTCGAGGCCGGCTGGGGCGACTTCGACGCGTTCTGGCGGGAGGGGCTCGGGCTGGACGAGCACGTGCTGGCCGGACTGCGCGCCAACCTCCTGGACGGCGACGGCAGTTGAGCCAGGGAGCGGCGGCGGTCAGCCCTCGCTGATCAGCCCCGCGCGGAGCTGGGTGAGGGTCCGGGTGAGCAGCCGGGAGACGTGCATCTGGGAGATCCCGATCTCCTCCCCGATCTGCGACTGGGTCAGGTTGCCGAAGAACCGCAGCATGATGATCCGGCGCTCGCGCGGCGGCAGCTTGGCCAGCAGCGGCTTGAGCGACTCCCGGTACTCCACGCCCTCCAGCGCGAGGTCCTCGTAGCCGAGCCGTTCGGCCAGCGGCCCCTCGCTGTCCTCCTCGCCGGGGCTGGAGTCCAGTGAGCTGGCGGTGTACGCGTTGCCCACCGCGAGGCCCTCGACCACGTCCTCCTCGCTGACCCCGAGGCAGGTGGCCAGCTCGGCGACGGTGGGGGAGCGGTCCAGCCGCTGGGCCAGTTCGTCCCCGGCCTTGGTGAGCGCCAGCCGCAGCTCCTGCAGCCGCCGGGGCACCCGGACCGACCAACTGGTGTCCCGGAAGAAGCGCTTGATCTCACCGACCACGGTGGGCATCGCGAAGGTGGGGAACTCCACCCCGCGTTCCGGGTCGAAGCGGTCGATCGCCTTGATCAGCCCGATGGTGCCGACCTGGACGATGTCCTCCATCGGCTCGTTGCGGCTGCGGAAACGCGCCGAGGCGTACCGGACCAGCGGCAGGTTGAGCTCGATCAGGGTGTCGCGGACGTAGGTGTGCTCCTCGCTGCCCGGCTCCAGCGCGGCCAGCCGCAGGAACAGCGAGCGGGAGAGCGTCCGGGTGTCCAGCCCGGAGCCGGGCGGCGCCTCGGTGGACGTCACCGGGCCGGTCGCCCCGGCGACGGGCCTTTCGAGAGACGTGGCCCGCTGGAGCGGGATCCGCTCCTCGGCGACCGCCGTACCCTTGGCCTGACCAGCGTGGATCTCCGCAGTGCCCAGCTCTCCGGACATGCACCCACCCCCTTGTGACTGACAGTTGAACGGGGGCCGTCGCACGGAGGTTCCCGGCAGGGGCCCAACCCCCTCCATACCGGAACACGGTCCCCGGCAAACCCGAACGTCGCAAGATGTCACGCGGGGGTAACGCGCTGCAATCTCACTCTTCCCAGGAGTTGCCGGTCCGAAGCCTGGTCAGGATCCGTGAGAGCAGCCGGGAGACGTGCATCTGGGACATCCCCAGTTCGGTGCTGATCTGCGACTGGGTGAGGTTGGCGAAGAACCGCAGCATCACGATCCGTCGCTCCCGCTCGGGGAGTTGGACCAGCAGGTGGCGGACCATGTCGCGGTGCTCCACCTCGGCCAGCGCGGCGTCCTCGTAGCCGAGCCGGTCCAGCAGGGCGAGCCCGCCCTCGTGCTCCTGGGCGGCCTCCAGGGAGGCCGCGTTGTAGGCGCGCCCGGCGTCCAGGCAGGCCCGGACGTCCTCCTCGGGGATCCGCAGGCTGGCGGCGATCTCGGGCACCTTGGGGGCCCGCCCGTGCAGCACCGTCAGCTCCTCCATGGCGCCGCTGACCTGGACCCACAGCTCCTGGAGCCGGCGCGGGACGTGCATGGTGCGGACGTTGTCCCGGAAGTAGCGCTTGATCTCGCCCAGGATGGTCGGCAGCGCGTAGGTGGGGAACTGGACGCCCCGGGTCGGGTCGAAGCGGTCGATCGCGTTGATCAGGCCGATGGTGCCGACCTGGACGACGTCCTCCATCGGCTCGCTGCGGCTGCGGAAGCGGGTGGCCGCGTAGCGGACCAGTGGGATGTTCACCTCGATCAGGGCGGCCCGGACCCGCTCCCGCTCGGGGGCGTCCGGGGGCAGCTCGGACAGCCGCTCGAACAGCACCCGGGTGAGCGTCCGGACGTCCATGGCGGGTCGGCCGCCGGGGCCGCGCAGCCCGTCCGGGCGGAGTTCGCCGGCCGGGCTGATGATCGCAGCCAACACCTCGTCCACGGACACCTCACCCCTCCCAAAGTTGACAACGGTGGGCCCTGCGGATCGGGTGTCGCGGCTGGTTCGCACCTCGCCATGTCCGGCAAAACCGGTCATAGCATCACAAGGTGGGCGCAGGTCGGGCAAGCACCCGATGGAGGTGTGTTGATGGGGTGCCCGGACTGCGCCGGTCCCGTCGGCGAGGCGCCGCAAGGGTTGTTCCGGCGCATACCAAGACGCCCCGTCCGGGGACCGGACGGGGCGGGCGCGGGCCGTCCGGGGGACGGTCGCGGGGGTCAGACCTCGATGTCGGCGATCACCCAGGTCGCGAACTCGCGCCACTGGCCGGCCGCGGCCTGGTGCGCGGGGTGGGTCAGGTACGCCTGGAGGGCCGTACGGTCCTCGACCAGGCTGTTGATCGCGTAGTCGTACGCGATGTCGCGCTCGGTGGTGTTCCAGCCGCAGTCCCACTCGCGCAGTTCGGGGATCAGCGAGCCGAGCTCGGCGAACGCCTTGGCACCGGACAGCACGCGCTGCTCGTCCTTGGCGACGCCCTCGTTGAGCTTGAACAGGACCAGGTGGCGGATCACGATGTACCGCTCCTTACTTGATCAGACCGGTCATGAAGGTGCCGACCGCCTTGGCCGCGTTCGAGATGCCCTCGAAGCCCAGCTGGACGAGTTCGGCGGACCGGGCCGGCGAGGTGATGATCGAGTAGAGCACGAAGATGAGCAGGAGGGCCATGCCGATCTTCTTCGCCTGCGCCATCGTGACCTTCCTCCCTGCGGTGGGCCGCCGTCATCCGGGTCCCCGAGCGGCCCTGCGGGGCAGCTTATCCACCGGACGGGCTATCAAGTGTGCGACGCGTTCGCCCGGCGGGACGAAGGTCCCCGCGGGTGGGGCCTTTCTCCGGGTGCCTCGGCACGGCCCGGACGGCAGGATGGTTGACGTGCCGAGGATCTGGCAGGAATCCCCGGCGCGTGGATCCGGAGCCCCCGCTGTGGGACCGGTGGTCGCGGCTTTCCCCCTCGCGGCGCCGGTTGTGGGACTCCGCCGGGGGAGCGGTCGGTCCCCCAGAGCCGCTCCCCCTCCAAGGCTCCGTACGGGCCGGGCAATGGTGGTCATCGGCCTGGAGTACGGGGCCCTTTCCGCGTCCGAGGGTGCGCGGAAACGCCGAGGGCCCGTCCGGATCGGACGGGCCCTCGGGCTTTCTGGCGGTAGCGGTGGGATTCGAACCCACGGTGGAGTTGCCCCCACACACGCTTTCGAGGCGTGCTCCTTTGGCCGCTCGGACACGCTACCGAGGGGAACTCTACCGGACGGGTGGCGCGGTCACGAAATCCGTATCGGGAGGGCCGTCACCGCAGGAGTCAGCGATGGGTGTCGAAGAAGGCGCGCAGCTGCTCGCCGCACTCGTCCGCGAGGACGCCCCAGATCACCTCGGGTCGGTGGTTGAGCCGGCGGTCGCGCATCACGTCGAAGAGCGAGCCGGCCGCGCCGGCCTTCTCGTCGAGGGCGCCGTAGACCACCCGGTCGATCCGGGACAGCACGATGGCTCCGGCGCACATCGTGCAGGGCTCCAGGGTCACCACCAGGGTGCAGCCGCTGAGCCGCCACTCCCCGAGCTTCTCGGCCGCCTGCCGGATCGCGACCACCTCGGCGTGCGCGGTCGGATCGCCGACCGCCTCGCGCTCGTTGTGGCCGCGCCCGATCACTTCGCCGTCCGGGCCCAGAACGAGCGCCCCGACCGGGACGTCACCGGTGGCCGGCGCCAGGGCGGCCTCGGCGATGGCGAGGCGCATCGGCGCCGCCCAGCGGTCGCGGACCGGGTCGGGGCGGACGGGGGCGGGCAGTGGGGGGACGTACGGGACGGTCAGCGGGGTGGATGCGGGCTGCATGGCATCCAGTGTCGGGCATCCGGTGGTGAGCACCGGTGCGGCCGGTGCCGCTACCGGACCGCTTCCAGGACCTCGCCGCAGCCCAGCGCCTCGGCGATCTCCTCCAGGGCGTCGCCCGGCACCGCGCCCTCGCCGCTGAGGCCGAGCAGCTCGTCGGCGGCCAGGCCGTACTCGGTGAGCAGGTGGGCGTCGCCGAGCGGGCCGACCGGGACGCCGCTGCGGGCGTCCGCGTCCTCGTCGTCCTGCTCCGCGGTCTCGGACTCCTCGTCGAGCAGGTGGTCCAGGTCGCCGAACTCGCTCTCGCCGGCCTGGTCGACCAGCTCGTCGGTGAGGACGGAGCCGTAGGAGCTGCGGGCGGCGGCGGCGCCGTCCGACACGAAGATCCGGGGGTCGTCCTCACCGTCCACCCGGACGATGGCGAACCAGGAGTCCTCCTGTTCGATGAAGATCAGGACGCTGTCGTCGTCCTGCGCGGAGCCGCGGGCCAGATCCGCCAGATCGGCCAGGGTTTCGACGTCGTCGAGTTCCGTCTCGCTCACATCCCACCCGTCCTCGGTGCGAGCAAGCACTGCAGCGAAGTACGCCACCAGGGACACTCCCAAGATCATCGGTCTCGGCTGTCGGCGCGCTCGGGCAACGCGGAAATCTGGCCGCCCCCGCGCCAGAGGCGGTCCGCTTGTTCGGACCGTCCCATCGGAATCGTGACAGAAAGCCCGCCCTCGCGGGGGGTGTTCGGCAGCGCGTCTTTGCAGGTCGTGTCGGAAGGGCCGGGCGGCGGCGGGCGGAACCCGGGCGGGGCCGTCCGAAGGCGGTCGAATTTTGTTCCGAACGCCCGGCGGAGCGTCGGCCGGACCGCGACGGGGCCCGGGCGGGGCGGCGTCAGATCCGGAAGGTTCGCATCCGCATCGCTTCGCGCATCCGCCGCTCCTTGGTCCGGCGGGGCTGGACCCGCTCCCTCAGCTCGCGGGCCTCGGCGAGCTCGCGCAGGAAGACGGCCCGCCGCCTACGGCGCTCCGACTCGGTCTCCGGGGGCTCCTGCGGCGGGCCGGCGCGAAGGGCAGCCCCGCCGGCGGGGTCGTCCGCCGAGCCGTCCCCGGCCTTCGGGTTGCTCGTCATAAGACGTGACATTCCCCGATCGGCCGGGTTGATACCACAGGAGACGGTTCCGTCCGGACATTCCGCGCGCGTCACGGCGTGTCACGAAAAGGTGACCGCGGCCGGTGGGCGGCCTGGCACGGCGTGTCGTACAGGCGTCCAGGACCGGGCTAACCTCGGTACATGCGTCTCCACGTCGTCGACCACCCCCTGGTCGCCCACAAGCTCTCCACCCTGCGCGACGAGCGCACCGACTCGCCGACCTTCCGTCGCCTGACCGACGAGCTGGTGACCCTCCTCGCCTACGAGGCCACCCGGGACGTCCGCACCGACGAGGTGGAGATCACCACGCCCGTGGCGGTCACGCTCGGCACCCGGCTCAGCTACCCGCGTCCGCTGGTCGTCCCGATCCTGCGGGCCGGCCTCGGCATGCTGGACGGGATGACCCGGCTGCTGCCGACCGCCGAGGTCGGCTTCCTCGGCATGGTGCGCAACGAGGAGACCCTGGAGGCCTCCACGTACGCCACCCGGATGCCCGACGACCTCTCCGGCCGCCAGGTCTACGTGCTCGACCCGATGCTGGCCACCGGCGGCACCCTGGTCGCCGCGATCAGGATGCTGATCGAGCGCGGTGCCACCGACGTCACCGCCGTGGTGCTGCTGGCCGCGCCCGAGGGCGTCGAGGTGATGCAGCGGGAGCTGGCCGGCCTGCCGGTCACCGTGGTCACCGCCGCGCTCGACGAGCGGCTGAACGAGAACGGCTACATCGTCCCCGGTCTGGGCGACGCGGGCGACCGGCTGTACGGCACGGCCGGCTGACCACCCTTCCGAAGAACGTCCGAGAGCCCCCGGCGCTGCGTCTGCCGGGGGCTCTCCTCTGTTGTCCTGCCGGGGTCTCGACCGGACCGCCCTAGCAGCTGCCGGTGGCGCTCGGGGTGGGAGAGGGCTTGGTGGCCAGGGCGAGGGCGGCGGCCGCCTGGGTCTCGTCCAGCAGGGCGTTGTAGCTGTCGCCGATCACGAAGTCCACGCTGGTGTCGGTGCGGGCGTCGGCGGTGACGGCGGCCCCGGCGATCTGCGAGCTCACCAGGGTGCCGGCGGCGGCGCCGGTCGGGCCGGCGATCACCTGGGCGGTGCCGGGCACCTTCTTGTCCAGCTCGGCGGGTGCGTTGCCGACCTTGCCGATGGTGAAGCCGCGTTTCTTGAGCTCGTCGGCGGTCCGCCCGGCCAGGCCGGCCTTGGTGGTGGCGTTGTAGACGTTCACCGTGACGGCGGAGGGCTGCGGGACGGCGTGCGGGTCGACCGGCGCGCCGGAGGCCGCGGGGGCGCCCGGGGTGGCGCCGGCGGTCGGGGCCGCCAGTGGCTTGCCGGACTGGGTGGCGCAGGCCTGGGCCGAGGCGTTCTTGTCCTTGCCGCGGAAGATGTCGTACAACTGCACGCCGCCGAGGCCGATCAGGGCCAGGGCGAGCAGGGCCGCGAGTGCGGCGATCACCTTGCGACTCTTCTTCGGGGGCCGGCCCAGCCGCGGGTAGGCGTTGCCGGTGACGCGGTACTGCTTCCCCTTGAGGCCTTGGGGAGTCAACATGCTCACGGGTCTGTCTCCCCCTCGTGCCAGGGCGGGGTCGGGATGACGGGTGGGCCGGGTAGGAGAGTCCCTCAGGTGCGGGCGGATCCCCTGGTCGCAGCCGTAGTCAGCAGCGTAGTGCCGGACAGCGGTGAAGGTACTAAACGATCATCATCTGGAGTACCCCGGTACCCGAAAGGAGGTATCCGGGTACGCGCGGACCGCCCTCCGCCGGGTGGCGAGGGGGCGGTCCTGGGAGTCGGGAGACAGCCGTCAGTCCATCTCGAGGACACGGGCGTGCAGCACCTGGCGCTGCTGCAGCGCGGCCCGTACGGCCCGGTGCAGCCCGTCCTCCAGGTAGAGGTCGCCGTGCCACTTCACCACGTGGGCGAAGAGGTCCCCGTAGAAGGTCGAGTCCTCGGCCAGCAGGGTTTCCAGGTCGAGTTGGCCCTTGGTGGTCACCAGCTGGTCGAGCCGCACCGGGCGTGGGGCGACGTCAGCCCACTGGCGGGTGCTCGTCCGGCCGTGATCCGGGTACGGCCGCCCATTGCCGATGCGCTTGAAGATCACACGGAAAGCCTACCGTTCGTACGGCGCGCGGCGCAGCAGCCGCGGCGCCGCCACGCGCACGGGTGCGAGCTGCGGGAGGTCGATTGCGGCTGTTTGATGGGAAATGTCGTGAACATCGCCCGGTCCCGGCCGGGTTCAGGACCAGCTTCCGACCGCCGATCCCGCCCAGGAGCGTGCCCCGATGCCTTCCGCCACCACCCCACCGACCGTCCGGGAGATCGCCGACGGGTACGCCTTCACCGGGCCCGCCCTCGACCTCGGCGCGGTGCTGCTGGACGGCACCGCGTACCCCGACGCGCAGGTGCGCATCCCGCTCGGGGTGCTCAACCGCCACGGGCTGGTCGCCGGGGCCACCGGCACCGGGAAGACCAAGACCCTCCAGTTGATCGCCGAACAGCTCTCCGCCCAGGGCGTGCCGGTGTTCCTCGCCGACATCAAGGGGGACGTCTCCGGCATCGCCGCGCCCGGGGCACCGAGCGACCGCACCGCCGCCCGGGCCGCCGAGGTCGGGCAGGAGTGGACGCCCCGGGGCTGCCCGGCCGAGTTCTACTCGCTCGGCGGGCAGGGCACGGGCATCCCGATCCGGGCCACCGTCACCAGCTTCGGCCCGCTGCTGCTCGCCAAGGTGCTGGACCTGAACGAGACCCAGGAGTCCTCGCTCAGCCTGGTGTTCCACTACGCCGACAGCCAGGGCCTGGAGCTCTACGACCTCAAGGACCTCACCGCCGTCATCGGCCACCTCACCTCGCCCGAGGGCAAGGAGGAACTGCGCACCATCGGCGGGCTCTCCGCGGCCACCGCCGGGGTGATCCTGCGGGCGCTCACCGTGCTGGAGAACGAGGGCGCCGGGGCGTTCTTCGGCGAGCCCGAGTTCGACACCGCCGAACTGCTGCGCAGCACGCCGGACGGGCAGGGCGTGGTCTCGGTGCTGGAACTGCCCGCCGTCCAGGACCGGCCGCGACTGTTCTCCACCTTCCTGATGTGGCTGCTCGCCGACCTGTACCAGGAGCTGCCGGAGGTCGGCGACCTGGACCGGCCCAAGCTGGTGTTCTTCTTCGACGAGGCGCACCTGTTGTTCAAGGGCGGCTCCAAGGCCTTCCTGGAGGCGATCACCCAGACCGTGCGGCTGATCCGTTCCAAGGGCATCGGCATCTTCTTCGTCACCCAGACGCCCAAGGACGTCCCGGCCGAGGTGCTCGCCCAGCTGGGCAACCGGGTGCAGCACGCGCTGCGCGCCTTCACCCCGGACGACGCCAAGGCGCTCAAGGCCACCGTCTCGACCTTCCCGCGCTCCTCCTACGACCTCGGCACCGTGCTCACCTCACTGGGGACCGGCGAGGCCGTGGTGACGGTGCTCTCCGAGAAAGGCGCGCCGACCCCGGTCGCGGCCACCAGGCTGCGGGCGCCGCGGTCGCTGATGGCGCCGGTCGAGGAGGCGGCGCTGCGGGCGGCGGTGGACGCCTCGCCGCTGACGGCGCGCTACCGGGAGGCGATCGACCGGGAGTCCGCGTACGAGAAGCTGGCGGCCCGGGCGCCCCGGCCGGAGGCGGCGCCGGTCGAACCGCCGGTGCCCGCGCCCGATCCCGCGTCGCGGGAGCGCGCGCCGCGGCGGGAGGAGCCGAAGGGGGCGGGCGGGCTGCTGGGCTCGCTGCTCAGCAACCCGACCGTGAAGTCCTTCGCCCGCTCGGCCGGGAAGCAGCTCGGGCAGGAGATCTCGCGCAGCCTGTTCGGGACGTCCAAGCGGCGGCGGTGAGTCTTCGGCCGGCGGGTCTTCGGCTGACGAGTCTTCGCCGGTGGGTTCTCAGCGGGTGAGTTCCTCGCTGGTGGGTCCCCTCCGCCCCTGGGCTGTCAGGCCCCGAGGGCGGTGCCGATCCGGTCGAGCGAGGACAGCCGCATCAGGCCGTAGTGGTAGAACTCGACTTCGGGGACGCCGAGTTCGCGCAGGGTGGCGATCTTGGCGGCGAGGTTCTCCGGGCCGTCGCAGTCCGAGGCCATCGGGCGCAGGATCACCGCCATCCGCTCCGGGCGGACGCCGTGCAGGGCGAAGGCGGCCACCTTCTCCCGGACTTCGCGCGCGGTCGCGGCGTAGCCCAGGGTCTCGATCTGGTCGGTGGCCCGCGCCAGGGCGGGCAGGTCGATGCCGGACAGCCAGCCCTTGCCGGGGCCGCCGCCGTCCATGAAGCTCAGTCGCATGCCGTGGCGGCGGGCCTGCTCGGTGAGGTCGGCGGCGAGGGCGGTGACGGTGGCGGCGGAGGCGTCCACGTAGGCGGCGAAGGCGCCGTCGGCGAGGGTGCTCAGGTCGGCCGGCTCGGCGGCGGCGGTCTCGTCGGCCAGCCGGCGGCGCAGTTCGGTCCGTACCGCCTCGGCGACCCGCTCGGCCGGGACGCCGGCGCGGGTGGCGGCGGCGCGGCAGTGCGGGCAGAAGCAGACGCCGAGCAGGGCCTCGGCGGTCGGGCCCAGCTGCTCGAAGTAGCGCTCGTGGTGGTAGCCGTGGCGCAGGCCGTGGAAGTGCAGGGACTCGGCGCGGATCGCGTCCACGCCGTACCGGGCGAGTTCTTCGACCAGGGCCAGCGCGTACTCGCGGACCTCCGGGTGGGCCGGGCAGAGCTCGGTGAGGTGGCGGTCGCCGAAGGCGTTCGCCGGGGCGCAGTCGGGGTGGGCGAAGCCGAGCCGGTCGTTGTGGCAGAAGACCGTCCAGGCGTGCAGCCGCAGGCCCCGGCGGTCGGCCTCGGCGGCGGCCTCGGCGAAGGGGTCGCGGTCGCCGATCGCGGTGGACGGCGCGGGCGCCAGCCGGCGGCCCTGCCAGCGGGCCCGGTCCGGGCGGAAGTAGGCGGCGCCCGGCTCCAGGTAGCGGATCACCCGGCGGGGGTTGTGCGGGAAGACGTCGCGGGCCTCGTGGTAGACGGCGGCCAGGGTGACGCCGCCGACGCCGGCCCGGTCGGTGAGGTTGCCGAAGAAGGTGTCGGCGCCCTCGTCGAGGAGGTCGGTGGCGAAGGCGAGGACGGACGACTCCACGGTGCGGCTCCGGAGCTGGGGGCAGGTGCGTCGGTCACGCTAGCCGCAGGGGTGGGAATGGTCTATACCTGGCTGCTGCGGGCGGGCTACAGGCCCAGGTCGTCGAGCTCCTTGAGCAGGGCGGCGTTGGGGCCGGCGGGAGCGTGGGCGGGGGCCTTGGCGGGCGCGGAGGTGGGCGCGTCGGTGGGCTTCGGTCGCACCTGCTCGCGGAGCAGGACGGCGGCGGCCAGTCCGCCGATCAGTCCGCCGAGGTGGCCCAGCCAGCTGACGCCGTGGGCGATCGGCAGCACGCCGATCAGGACGGTCCAGTAGACCGCCGCGACGCCGAGGCCGACGACCGCGTCCAGCAGGTTCCGGTCGAGGACCCCGCGCAGCACCACGTAACCGAGGTAGCCGTAGATCATGCCGCTCGCTCCGGCCGTCACGGTGTTGGGGCTCTCCAGCAGCCAGACCAGGAGCCCGCCGGAGACCGCGATCACCAGGCTGGCCAGCAGGAACTTCCGCATGCCCCGGTAGGCGGCCAGGAAGCCGAGCACGAACAGCGGCCAGGAGTTGTCCACGATGTGGCCCCAACTGAAGTGCAGGAAGGGCATGGTGAACATCTCGGGGAGGTCGCCGACCTGCTCCGTGCGCAGGCCGAACTCCTTGGAGAGGCCGTAGTCGTCCAGCCAGTTCAGCACCTGCACGGACCATATGACGGCCTGGATCCCGAGCATGGTGAACAGCGCGCGGCGGGAATCCGAGAACAGCTGGGCGAGTTTCGAGGCCATGGCGTCGACTGTAGGGGCGGCCGGATCGGACGTGCACCCCATTACAGTGACCCGTGTCATCCCGACCGTGAGAGGTGCACCCCATGAGTGTTCGTCCGCCGCTGCCGTACGAGTTCCTGCCGCAGGTACCGTCCTTCCCGCTGAGCAGCCAGGACTTCACCGAAGGCGGCACACTGGGCCGGGAGTTCATCCACGCGGGTGGCAACCTCTCGCCCCAGCTGGCCTGGTCGGGCCTGCCGGAGGGCACCCGGAGCATCGCCGTCACCTGCTACGACCCGGACGCGCCGACCGGCTCCGGCTGGTGGCACTGGCTCGCCCTCAACCTGCCCGCCGACACCGTCGAACTGCCGCGCGGCGCCGGCTCGTCGGACGACACCCTGCCCGGCGCGGCCTCCTTCCACGGGCGCACCGACTTCCCCGGCAACAAGTACGACGGCGCCGCCCCGCCGCCCGGCGCCCCGCACCGGTACGTGTTCGCGGTGCACGCGCTGGACGTCGAGAAGCTCGACGTCACCGCCGACACCCCGGCGGCCCAGGTCGGCTTCAACCTGACCTTCCACACCCTGGGCCGGGCGCTGCTGACCGGCGAGTACGGGGTCTGATCCCCTTTGGACGTTCGGTGAGGGCCTAGGCCCTGCCCGGCGGATCTTGCCGGGCGCCCAACGCCGGGCGCTGATCCGACAAGATCCGCCGGACAGGACCTAACTCCCGCTTTCCGCGGCGTGGGCGGCCCTCGCCGCTATCGCGCGCAGGTGGGCGCGGAGCTCCGGGGGTTCGTGGACCTCGAAGTCGCAGTCCAGCATGAGGAGTCCGGCGGCCATCCACTTCAGGGAGTCGGCGCGGGCGCGCAGCCGGCAGCTGTGGTCGTCGATGGGTTCGATCTCGTAGTCGCCGGTCCAGGGCATCCAGCCGTCGACCTCGGCGGCGGGGCGGTGGACGGTGGCCACCATGGAGCGGGTCGGGGAGCGGCGCAGCCGGTTGGCCACGAAGGTGGCGGCGTCCTCGGCGGGGAGCGGGCGCGGGGTGAAGCGGGCGCCGGTGGCGAACGGGTCGGCGATCCGGTCGACCCGGAAGAGCCGCCAGTCGTCCCGGTCCAGGTCGTAGCCGATCAGGTACCAGCGGCGGCCGGTGGAGACCAGGCGCTCGGGCTCGACGTTGCGCCGGGTCTCGGCGCCGTCGCGGGCCCGGTAGCCGAAGCGCAGGCGCTCGTGGTTGGTGACGGCGCCGGCCAGCAGGGTCAGGGCCTCCGGGTCGACGGTCGGACCGTCCCCGGTGAGCAGTGGCACGGTGGCGGTGTTGAGGGTGCCGACCCGGTGCCGCAGGCGGCCGGGCAGCACCTGGAGCAGTTTGCCGAGGGCCCGTACCGAGGCCTCCTCGATGCCGACCACGGCGTGCCCGGCGGCCGCCCGCAGGCCGACCGCGATGGCCACCGCCTCCTCGTCGTCCAGCAGCAGCGGCGGCATCGCGGTGCCCGCGACCAGCCGGTAGCCGCCGTCCGCGCCCATGCTGGCCTGCACCGGGTAGCCGAGTTCGCGCAGCCGGTCGATGTCGCGGCGGATGGTGCGGGGGCTGACGCCGAGCCGCTCGGCGAGTTCGCTGCCGGGCCACTCGCGCGGGGTCTGCAGCAGGGACAGCAGGTTGAGCAGCCGGGCCGGGGTGTCGGTCATGCCGTCCAGCATGCCGGACGAACTGGGACAGCTCCTGACCTACATGGCTCGTATCGTCCTCCGAGTGGACAAGCGGACGAACGAGGAGACCGGAATGACTACGGCGGGAGCCGACCGGCGGAGGTGGATCGCGCTGGCGATCGTGATGGTCGCCTCCTTCATGGACCTGGTGGACGTGACCATCGTCAACATCGCCATCCCCAGCATCCAGCAGGACACCGGCGCCTCCTTCAGCGCCATCCAGTGGGTCACCGGCGGCTACGCGCTGGCCTTCGCGGTCGGGCTGATCACCGGCGGGCGGCTGGGCGACATCCACGGCCGCAAGCGGCTGTTCCTGATCGGGATCGGCGGCTTCACGATCACCTCGGCACTGTGCGGGCTGGCCTCCGGCCCGGAGATGCTGGTCGCGATGCGGATCCTGCAGGGCCTGACGGCGGCCCTCATGGTGCCGCAGGTGCTGTCGATCATCCACGCGACCTTCCCGGCGGAGGAGCGCGGCAAGGTGTTCGGGATGTTCGGCGCGGTGGTCGGACTGGGCGCGGTGTCCGGTCCCATGATCGGTGCGCTGCTCACCGAGTGGAACCTGCTCGGCCTCGAATGGCGGCCGATCTTCCTGATCAACCTGCCCGTCGGCATCGCCGGACTGCTCCTCGGCCGCCGCTTCATCGACGAGTCCAAGGCCGAGCACGCGCTCAAGCTCGACCTGGTCGGCGTGCTCCTGGCCAGCCTCGGCCTGCTGATGCTGATCTACCCGCTGACCCACGGCCGGGAGGCCGGCTGGCCGCTCTGGGGGTACCTGCTGATGGCCGGCAGCCTCCCGGTGTTCCTGCTGTTCGTGGCGTACGAGAAGGCCAAGACGCGGCGGGACGGCTCCCCGCTGGTCGAACTGTCGCTGTTCCGGGTGAAGAGCTTCGCCGCCGGGATCTGCGTGCAGCTGGCCTTCGGCGTCGCACTCGGCATCTTCTTCCTGGTCTGGACCCTCTACATGCAGGTCGGCCTCGGCTGGAGCCCGCTCAAGGCCGGCACCACCGGCATCCCGTTCTCGCTCGCCGTCTCCACGGCGGCCGGGCTCTCGGTGCAGAAGCTGGTGCCGCGGTTCGGGCGCAAGGTGCTCCAGGCCGGCGCGCTGGTGATGGCGGCGGGCGTGCTCACCTACATCTGGGAGGCGAACCGGTACGGGACGTCCATCGCGCCCTGGCAGATGGCGCTGCCACTGGTCGTCATGGGCCTCGGGATGGGGCTGATCGTCGCGCCGATCACCGACGCCGTGCTGTCCGAGGTGCCGCGCCGGCACGCCGGTTCGGCCTCCGGGCTGATCAACACCGTGCAGCAGATCGGCAATGCGCTCGGGCTCGGGCTGGTGTCGGTCGCCTTCTTCGGGGCGATGGACGACGTGGTCGCGCCGGACGCGCTGGGGACGGCCTTCGGCGGGGCGTTCGTGCACGCGATGTGGTGGGTCGCGGGGGTGCTGCTGGCGGTGTTCCTGCTGATGTTCGCGCTGCCGCGCAAGCGCGGGGTGGCGGTCGAGGACGGCGCCCCGGAGGCTCTGGGTCAGGCGGAGGAGCAGGAGCCCGTGCTGGTCTGAGCCGTGCCGCCCGGTTCGGGGCCCCGGTCGCGCTGCGCGACCGGGGCCCCCGCCGCACACTGGGAGGGTCATGGACCGTACGGCGGTGGACTCCTCGGTGCTGCGCTCGGTCGGGTACGACCCGCGGGCGCGGGTGCTGGAGCTGGAGTTCACCGGCGGGCGGGTGTACCGGTACGCGGACGTACCGGCCCGGGTGCACCGGGAGTTGCTCGCGGCGGAGAGCCACGGGCGGTACTTCCTCCGTGCGGTGCGCGGGCGGTACGCCTACGCGGTGGTGCCGGACCGCCGGTAGTCGCCGCCGTCTGGCCACTGCCGTCCGGCCGCTGCCGTCTGGCTTCCGCCGGTGTGCCGGAGGTGGGATCAACGGGCGCCGGTGAGGCCCGCGGTGGTGGTGCGGGTGGTGGTGCGGGGCTTGGCGGCGGCCTTGGCCTCCTTCGCCGCTTGCTTCATCTCCTGCTTGAACTCCCGTACCAGGGTGAGGGATTCAGGGCCGGTGATGTCGGCGACCGAGCGGTGCGCGCCCTCCTCGCCGTACGCGCCGGCCGCCTCGCGCCAGCCCTCCGGGCGCACCCCGTACTGCTTGCCGAGCAGCGCCAGGAAGATCTGCGACTTCTGCTTGCCGAAGCCGGGAAGGGCGTTGAGGCGGCTGAGCAGTTCCCTGCCGGTGCGGGCGTCCTTCCACAGCGCGGCGGCGTCGCCCTCGTACTGGGCGACGAGGAACTGGCACAGCTGCTGCACCCGTTTGGCCATCGCCGCCGGGTAGCGGTGGACGGCCGGCTTCGCGGAGAGCAGGGCGACGAACTCCTCCGGGTTGTAGGTGGCGATCTCGTGGGCGTCGAGGTCCTTGCGGCCGAGGCGTTGGGCGATGGTCAGCGGGCCGGTGAACGCCCATTCCATCGGCACCTGCTGGTCGAGCAGCATGCCGACGAGCGCGGCGAGCGCGCTCCGTCCGAGCAGTTCGTCGGCCTCGGGCTGCTGGGCGAGCCGGACGGTGACGTTCATGGGTGTGCCCTCCTCGGAGTTGACGTCGGGTCGGCGCCCAGTCTGGATGACGCGGCGTGGACGGACACCGTCAACACGCCCGTAGCTGGGGAAGTCTTGGTGTTCCAACCCTTGCGAGAGCTGCTTTGTTCGTTGGCGGAGCGGTTGTTGGGGGTTTTCCGGAGGTGTCGCGGAAACATTTTTGTCCGCGGCTGTCACATCCATCGCGTGCGCCGGGTCAGTGCTGTGTCCGACCGGATCAGACCGGCTCGGACCGGATCGGATCGACCGGATCGACCCGACCAGCCATCGAACGGGGAGCCTCCAATGTCCGTCGCCCACATCGTCGTCACCGTCCTCGGCGCCCTCATGGTCGGCTTCTCGGCGTACTCCGTCTTCGCCGGCGCCGACTACGTCGTCGGACCCCTCGCCGAGTACGGCGTCCCGCGCGCCTGGTGGACCTGGCTCGGCGTCGCCAAGGCCGCCGGCGCCCTCGGCCTGCTGGCCGGCCTCGCCGTCCCGGCCATCGGCTACGCAGCCGCCGTCGGCATCATCCTCTACTTCCTCGGCGCCGTGATCACCGTCGCCCGCGCCCGCGCCTACGCCCACATCCCCTTCCCGCTGATCTACCTGGCCCCGGCCGCCGCCTCCCTCGCCCTGGGCCTCGCGGCCTGACCCGGGCCGCAGCGCCGCCGGGGCGGACCACCGACGGGTGGTCCGCCCCGGCGGCGTTGCGGGGCGAAGTTCGTTCGAGTGCATGGACATATCGCCAACTCGTTTTGTTCGCATGGCCATTCGAGCCGAAAAGAGGAAACGGGAAACCCGCCGAACCCCGTTTCACCGGCTCGGTCGCATGCCAATATTCAGGCGGAAGCGAGGGGTGACCGCTTCCGGCCCACGACGCAGCAGACGCATGGGCGGTCGGTTCCAGAGTGGGGGTTGGCATGAGCGCGTCCAGAAAGTCGTTCGGCGAGTTCGGCCCGGAACTCCGCCGCCGGCGGATCGCCGCCGGGCTCACCCTCACCCGGCTCGCCGAACTGCTCAGTTACAGCAAGGGCCACCTCAGCAAGATCGAACGAGGGCAGAAGGCGCCACCGCCCGAACTCGCCCGACGCTGCGACGTCCAGCTGGTGGCCGGGGGCGAACTGGAACGGCTCATCGAGCCCACCGAACCGCGCCGGCGGCGCGGGACTCCCATCGGCGCGGACGAGCAGGACCGGGAGCCGCTCGTCCGCGTCGACCGCGACGGCATCCGATGGTCCGGCGGGCTCGGACGGCGACAACTGCTCGCCGCCGGAGCCACCACCCTGCTCGGCGGTGGCCTCGTGGTCGGCGGTCCGGCACCGGCCGCACCGCCGGTCGCTTCCCCGGAGGGCCCGGCGGCTGTCCTGGGGTCCACCCCGGTCGAGGTCTTCCGGGCCCAGTTCGACCAGATGCGGCAGCTCGGCCAGACCACCGACCCCGGCGTGCTCCTGCCGTTGCTCACCGTCCAGACCCACACCCTGCGCGAACTCGCCGTCCAAGCGGACGCGACGAACCGCGGCCGACTTCTGGTGCTCGCCGCCAGGTACGCCGAGTACGCGGGCTGGATGGCCCAGGAAGCCGGCGACGACCCCTCGGCCCTGTGGTGGACCGCCCAGGCCGTCGAACTCGCCCAAGCCGGAGGCGAAGCCGACCTGGCCTCGTACGCGCTGGTCAGGCGGGCCCTGGTCACCTTCTACGCGGGTGACGCGGCCCAGACCGTCCAACTGGTGCAACCCGCCCAGGGCGGAGACCTGCCACCACGGATCCGCGGCCTCGCCGCCCAGCGAGAAGCCCAGGGCCACGCCCTCGCCGGGGACCGCGACGCCTGTCTGCGCAGCCTCGACCGTGCCCGGGAGCTGCTGGCTCTAGCCGGTGCCGAGGACCGCGGCGGGCCCGTCCTCGGCACCACCAGCCTGGCCGACCCGGCCGCCGTCGTGAGCGGCTGGTGCCTCCACGACCTCGGCCGTCCCCGGGAGGCCGCCGAGGCGCTCGACCGCGAGTACCCGAAGATCCCGGCGCACGCCGTCCGCAGCCGCGCCCGGTACGGCCTCCGGCGGGCACTCGCCCACGCGGGCGCGGGCGAACCGGAACACGCCTGTGAACTCGCCGCGGAACTCCTGCCGAGCGTCCCCGCACTGCACTCGGCCACCATCCGCTCCGACGTCCAGCGGCTCGCCCGCGAACTGCACCGCTTCCGGGCCGCCCGCCCCGTACAGGAGCTCCAGCCCCTGCTCGCCAGGGCGCTGCACCCCTGACCGGACCGGGAACCCGGCCGCTGCCCGAACCCCACCTACCCCTCACTCACCGGAGAGGTGATCCGCCATGCCCGAGATCTTCGTCAACTACCGCACCAACGACGAGGACAGCACCGCCACCCTGATCGAGCGCGAGCTCTCCCGGCGCTTCGGCACCGAGCGGGTGTTCCGTGCCAGCAAGTCGATCAAGGCCGGCGGGCGCTTCCCCCAGGAGCTGCTGACCGCCGTCCGCCGCTGTGGCGTGCTGATCGCCGTCATCGGCCCGCGCTGGGCCGACGCCCGGACCGCGGACGGGCGGCGCGCGCTCGACGACCCGGCGGACTGGACCCGACGGGAGATCGTCGAAGCCTTCGAGACCGGCGCCCTGGTCATCCCGGTACTCGTCGGTCGAGCGACCCGGCTCGACCGGCACGACCTCCCGCCGGCGATCGCCGAACTGGCCGACTGCCAGTACCGCCGCTTCGACAACCGCGACGCGGACTCCGGCCTGCGGCGCCTCGGCGACGACCTCGCCGAGGCGATGCCCCACCTCGCGGCGGCGGACCGGAAGACGGCGAGGGAAGGCGGCATCACTGAGACCCACAACGAGATCGACCGGGTGAACGGCAGCGTGGTTCAGGCCCGGGACTACCGGCACGACCAAAGCGGAGGCATCGGCAACGTGGGACGGGACGTCGGGACGTTCATCAACAACGCCAGCGGGCCGGTCCACACCGGAAGCGGCGACCAGAACAACACCATCCGACACGGGGGTGTGGAGTTCCACGGAGACGGCAGCAACTACGTCGAACGCGGCACGGTGAACAACGACTTCGGCGGTCGTGGCGACCGCGAGGGCCGCCGGCGGTGAGGGAGCTGGGCGATTCGACGTGGATCGGCCATGCGCAGGGGCAGACGCACACGGGGAGCGGTACGCAGAACAACTACCACTACTACTACGACGCCGAGGAGAGGAGAATCCGAGGCGGTGCCGATCCGCTGCGCGTGGCCGTCGACCGGCGGCGGTGGTTGAACCGGCGGTTCGTGCGCCCGCCCGGATACGGGGAGGCGTTCGGCAAGGTGGAGGCACCCGGCTCGGCCGTTCTGGTCTCGGGAGCCGACGGCAGTGGACGTCGTACGGCGGCCGTCGTGCTGCTGCACCGGGCGGGCGGGCCGCACGATCCGTTTCGTGAGGTCGCGCCGGAGGACGACCGGTACGAGTCGGCACTGGCCGCGGGCGAGCGTGTCCTGATCGACCTCTCGGGCGTTTCCGAGCAGCAGTTTGTCGATGCGCAGGACCTGGTGCAGTCCTACTGGGACAAGGTCGAGCGGTGTGGTGGCCGTCTTGCCGTGGTTCTGCCACAGGAGTACGAGCATCACCTCCGGCCCGACTTCCGCCAGTTGATGGTGCGGATCGGGCGGCCCTTCGGAGGCGCTGTGCTGGCCAGACACCTGAGCGAGGCCGCCATTGGGATGCCCCACAACCACAAGGACCTCGATGGGCTGCTGCTCGGCTCTCCCCTGAGGGAGTTGCAACGGTTGTCCGAGCTGGTGATCGAGGCGCGCACGGCGGGAGGTGACGTCGACGTGTGGATCGAGAAGGCCGTCGCAGCTCTTCGAGACCGCGGCCGGGAGGTGGCGCAGCAGGTCGCCCGACTCGCCGACGGACGCCAGCGGGCACTGCTGTTCACGGCAGCGATGCTGGAGGAGGCCTCCACGGACACGGTCTTCCGGTTCGCGGACAGGCTGCTGAGCAAGGTCCGCCATCCGGAGGATGAAAGGCCACGCCTCGAGCATGCGGACCTCAGGCAACGGTTGAGCGATCTGCAGGTGGACGTGAAGGAGAGCCGCGTGCGCTTCGGCGTACTGGCGTATGCCGGCGCGGTGCGGACCCACTTCTGGCTGTACTACCCGGACCTGCGTACGGCCTTCGGAGCGTGGGTGGCGGACGCCGTCAGCGCGGCGGCGGGGTTGGATCCGGCGGATCGGCGGCGACTGGTCGATCGCTTCACGGAACAGGCGCTGAGCGTCGGAGACGTCCAGGTGCTGACCGGGTTGGTGGAGTCCTGGGCGGCGGGGACCAGGCTGCTGCCCGAGGCTATGCGGGTTCTGGAGCTGGGGCTCATGAGTGAGAGCAGGGGGGCTGCCTTCCGGAAGAAGACCTACGAGTGGTCGATAGCCACCCAGTTGCCCACCAATCTGGTACAGGCTCTGGTGCGGATCTGCGTCGACGTCATGGCCCCGGACTACCCGGGCCAGGCGCTCGTCCGCCTGCACCAGCTCGCACGACGGGAGCCTGGCAGGGAACCGAGGTACGCCCTGGATGCCCTGCTCGAACTGGCGGGTGGGAATCGACAGCTGTTCCTGATGCTGCTGGGCCGGGTGTGTGACGGCATGGAGCGGAAGCCTCCATGGCGACCGGACATTTGGATCTTCCGGGCGCTGGTCGAGGCGTGGCTCTCAGCGGCTCGCCAGGAGCAGGACGGGGGCGAGCGGCGGATGGACGTCCTCATCGAGGCGGCCAACGGGGGAAGTGGCGCGCTCAGCCGTCTCTACCTCGTGGCGCGCTCCTGGGCGGTGACGCCGGACGACTCTCCCGGGCAGTCGAGCCGGGCGGAGGTGGCGGCGCGGCTCTGCCGGAGGATCGACCGTGCGCAGGGAATCGGACCGTTGGCCGGGGCAAACGGGGGGAGCAGGCGGTGAAGGGCATGGGGAAGGTCCCGATGGTCGGGTTGGCCGTCGCAGCGGGGATGGTGACCGTAGGGCTCGGGGTGTCGGCCCGGTGGCCGGTCTGGCTGTGGCTGCCGCCGACGGTGGTGGTCGTGGTGCTCGCCGTGCTGCTGGCGACGGCGCGGGTGCCGAGGGTGTCGCCGGACGAACTGCCCTGGGAGAAGACCCGGGTGGTCGGGGTGGCGCTGCCGAGTCTGGTGCCGGACTATGACTTCCTCTTCTCGGCGACGGTCTGGTGGCGTCCGGTCCGGAACGCGTCGGGGTTGGTGCACGCTGATCCGGCCGGCCTGGCGGTCGAGACGGTGCTGGCCCGTGCTAGGCAGGTGACCGAGCAGGAGGTGCCGGGGCGGCTGGACCTGGTGCAGCACAAGCTGAACGGTGCTCTGGGCACCCAGAGCGGGGACTTCTCGGGCCTGGTGGAGGCGATGGGCGGGCGGGTCGAGCTGAGGCTTTCCGACGCCGACCGGCACCGGCTGGGGAAGCTGTCGGAGGTGCGCAAGACCGAGGAGGTGTGGGAGCACGAGCGGCGGTTCGAGCAGAGCAAAAGGGCGTACCTCGGTGACGATGTGTTCAAGTCGCCCGGTAGCGCGGCGATGTGGTGGCTGTCTCGCCATGACGACCGGATCCAGGATGCCGTCGAGCTGATCGGTCCGCTCGCGCAGCTTTCGGCGGCAGCCAACAACGAGCCCGTGAGCGAGTTGTACGAGCACTTGGTGCCGGGGGCGTTCCCGGACGATGACGGCGGCCCGGACGGGGCCGACCCGGGGCCGCCGGTGGTCGGGCCGCTGGACCGGATGATGAGCGACATGAGGTTGCAGAAATCCTCTCCGGAGGGGCAGGCCTACGTGTACCGGGTGGCGGATGCCACCCATGCTGCAGGTCGCCCGGACGATGCAGGGTTGATCAGGGAGAGCTTTCTTGAGGACCAGGAAGTCGGTCCGGAGCCTCCGGAGCCTCCGGAGGGTACGGCGGTGAGCTTCAGGAAACTCAACGGATCCTTGAACGGATATGCGGCGAACGGGACGTCGCCCGGGCCGGAGGATTAGGCGGAGCGCTGGAGCGAAGGGTCGGATGGGTTGGGTCATCTCATATGACTGTTGGTGTTGTGGGGGTGCGGGGGGATGAAGGCACGTCATTCTGGTCGCAAACGACGCGTCCAGAAAGGCCTGCTCGCCGTGACCCAGCCGTTCGAACTGCCGTCCTTCTACGTGCCGCACCCGGCGCGGCTCAATCCGCATCTGGAGGAGGCGCGGGCCCACTCCTCGGGCTGGGCGCGGGAGATGGGGATGTTGGAGGGGTCGGGGATCTGGGACCAGGCCGATCTGGACGCGCATGACTACGGGCTGCTCTGCGCCTACACCCACCCCGACGCCTCCGCCGAAGTGCTGTCGCTGGTCACCGACTGGTACGTGTGGGTGTTCTTCTTCGACGACCACTTCCTGGACATGTACAAGCGCACCAACGACCGGGTGGCCGGCAAGGCGCACCTGGACCGGCTGCGGCTGTTCATGCCCGCCGATCCGGCGACGCCGGTGCCCGAGCCGGAGAACCCGGTCGAGGCCGGGCTGGCCGACCTGTGGCGGCGGACGGTGCCGGCGATGGGGGAGGACTGGCGGATCCGGTTCGCGGAGAGCACCCGGAACCTGCTGGACGAGTCGCTGTGGGAGCTCGCCAACATCGACGCCGGCCGGGTCGCCAATCCGGTGGAGTACATCGAGATGCGGCGCAAGGTCGGCGGCGCGCCGTGGTCCGCGCAGCTGGTGGAGTTCGCGGCCGGGGCCGAGGTGCCGAGGGAGGTGTCCGGTTCGCGGGCGCTGCGGGTGCTGATGGACGCCTTCTCCGACGCCGTGCACCTGCGCAACGACATCTTCTCGTACCAGCGCGAGGTCGAGGACGAGGGCGAACTGAGCAACGGCATCCTGGTGTTGGAGCGTTTCCTGGAGTGCTCCACCCAAGAGGCCGCCGAGTCGGTCAACGACCTGCTCACCTCGCGGCTGCAGCAGTTCGAGAACACCGTGTTCACCGAACTGCCGGTGCTGTTCGAGGAGACCGGGCTCGATCCGGCAGGCCGGGCCCGGGTGATGGCGTACGTGAAGGGGCTGCAGGACTGGCAGTCCGGCGGGCACGAGTGGCACATGCGGTCCAGCCGGTACATGAACGGCGGTGGCGCGGCGGCGGGTTCGGCCGGTGCGGTGCCGCCGGGGACGGGCGGTGCCGGGCTGACTGGGCACTCGGGACTTCCGGGACTTCCGGGGATGTCGGGGCTCCCGGGCCCGTCCGGGGCCGGCAACTGGTGGGATCGGTACGCGATCGGCGGGGTCGGGACCTCGGCGCTGGACATCCTGCGCAAGGGTGCTGAGACCGCCGGACCACCGGCCGTACGGCGGGCGCGCGCCCACGGGCACGTGCCGTTCCAGCCCGTCGGGCCGTCCCAACTGCCGGAGTTCCGCCTGCCGTTTGCGCTCACCCTGAGCCCGCACCTGGACGGCGCGCGGGAGCGGGTGGTCGAATGGGCCGAGCGGGTGGGACTGCTGGACGCCCACCCCGACGTGCCCGGATCCGGCCTCTGGGACGCCGAGTCGATGCGCGACTACGACCTCGCGCTCTGCGCGGCCGGCCTCCACCCGGACGCCACCGCCGAGCAACTCGACATCGCCTCGGCCTGGTTGGCCTGGGGCACCTGGGCCGACGACTACTACCCGGTGGTCTTCGGCCGCACCCGCGACCTGGCCGGCGCCAAGGCCGCCAACGCGCGGCTGCCACTGTTCATGCCGCTGGACGGCACCCCCGCACCCGAGTCCGCCCACCCGCTGGAGCGCTCCCTCGCCGACATCTGGGAGCGCACCGCCGGCCCGATGACCGTCGAGGCCCGGGGCCGGCTGCGGGAGGCGATCGAGGTGATGACGGCGAGCTGGATCTGGGAGCTCGCCAACCAGATCCAGAACCGCGTCCCGGACCCGGTGGACTACCTGGAGATGCGCCGCTCCACCTTCGGCTCCGAGCTCACCACGCTGCTCGCCCGCCTCGGCCACGGCCGGACCGTACCGGAGGAGGTCTACCGGCACGGCTCGATGCGCGCGCTGGAGAACTCGGCGATGGACTACGGCTGCATGATCAACGACCTGATCTCGTACCAGAAGGAGGTCGAGTACGAGGGCGAGCTGCACAACATCGTGCTGGTGGTGCAGAACTTCTTCGACTGCGACTACCCGTCGGCGGTCCGGATCGTCGACGACCTGATGCACTCGCGGCTGGCGCAGTTCCAGCACGTCGCGCAGAAGGAACTCCCGGTGCTGTACGACGACTTCGGGCTGACCGCGGAGGCCCGGAGGCTGCTCGGCGGGTACGTGGTGGAGCTGGAGAACTGGCTCGCCGGCGTGCTGAACTGGCACCGGGAGTGCCGCCGGTACCGTACGGCGGACCTGGAACGGCACTTCGGCGCCGAACGGGACCTCGCAGGCGCGGTCCGGGCCCGGGCCTCGGCGGTGGTGGAGAGGGTCGAGGCGGTCGGAGCCACCGTGCCGATCGGTCCGACCGGTCTGGGCACCAGCTCGCTGCGCCCGCCGCGGGCCGGCGCCGTACCGGCGAACTGACCGGGCGCCCCTCGGCCCCGGAAGCCCCTCCGGCCCCCGGCGCACCCGCGCGGTTCAGCCCGCGCGGGTGCGCCGGGTCGTGGTTAGGCTGGCGAATCGGGGGCCGCGCGTGCCGTCCGGTGCGCGCCCGCACCGCCGGACAGGAGGGCTGAGAGATGGCTGCGCTACCTGAGGGCACACCCTGTTGGGCCGACGCGATGTTCACCGACCTGGAGGGCGCCAAGGACTTCTACGGCGACGTCCTCGGCTGGACCTTCGGCGAGAGTTCGTCGGAGTTCGGCAACTACACCCAGGCGTACTCGGACGGCAAGGCGGTGGCCGCGATCGTGCCGCCGATGCCGGGGGCCGAGGCGCAGTCCGCCTGGTGCCTCTACCTGGCCTCGCCGGACGCCGCCGCGACCGCCGAGCGGATCCGGACCAACGGCGGCGAGGTGGTGATGGGCCCGATGCAGGTCGGCGACTTCGGCACCATGGTGATCGCCAAGGACCCGGCCGGGGTGACGTTCGGCGTCTGGCAGGCCGGGATCCACGAGGGCTTCGAGAAGCAGAGCGCGCCCGGCGCGTACAGCTGGGCCGAGATCATCACCCGCGAGCCCGGGAAGGCCGACGCCTTCTTCCCCGCGGTCTTCCCGTACGGCGTGCGGAAGATGGACTCCGAGCAGTTCGACTACCGGATGTTCCTGGTCGGCGCCGAGCCGGTGCTGGGCCGGATGGGCGCGGAGGGCGACTTCCTGCCGCCGCAGGCGCCCTCGTACGTGAGCGTCTACTTCGCGGTGGACGACACCGACGCCGCGATCGGGCGGCTGACGGCGCGCGGCGGCAAGGTGTACTTCGGGCCGGTGGACAGCCCGTTCGGGCGGTTCGCGGCGGTCGGCGACCAGCAGGGCGCGGCCTTCGGGCTGATCGACCTGGGCCGGACGGTGGGCGGGCGGCCGCCGACGGTGGACGTCTGATGGGCGAGCGCGAGGAGCTCGTCGAGACCCTGGACAAGCACCGCGGCCTGCTGCGCCGCACCGTCCGGGACCTCGGCGACGAGCAGGCGGCCCGGCGCACCACGGTCAGCGAGCTGTGCCTGGGCGGGCTCGTCAAGCACGTGGCGGCGGTCGAGGCGCGCTGGGCGCGGTTCATCACCGGTGGCGCGGAGGCGATGCGCGGCGGGGACGGCGGTGACGGCGGTGACGGCGGTGACGGCGGGGACGGCGGGGACTGGGCGGCCCAGTTCCGGATGGCGGACGGCGAGACCCTGGCCGGGCTGCTCGCCGGGTACGAGGCGGTGGCGCGCGGCACCGACGAACTGGTCCGGAGCCTGCCCGACCTCGACCTCGCCCACCCGCTGCCGTCGGCGCCCTGGTTCGAGCCGGGGGCGAGCTGGTCGGCCCGGCGGGTGCTGCTGCACCTGATCGCGGAGACCGCGCAGCACGCCGGGCACGCGGACATCATCCGGGAGGCGCTGGACGGGGCGAAGTCGATGGGGTGAGCGTGCGCGGCGAGCACCCGAGGCGCTGAGGACGCTCATGCGCTGAGGACGCCTCTGTACTCGGGACGCCCCTGTGCTGAGGACGCTCCTGCGCTGAGGACGCCTCTGTACTCAGGACGCCCCTGCGCTCAGGACACTTCGACGCCGAGCAGTTCGCGCAGGGCCCGGCCGCCGTCCGGGGTGACCCGCAGGGCCCGGCCGGAGCCGATCCGCTCCACCCAGGCGCGGTCCAGCGCGGCCCGGCAGAGCGCGGCGCCCAGCGCGCCGCCGAGGTGGCTGCGGCGTTCCGTCCAGTCCAGGCAGCTGCGCACCACCGGGCGCCCACCCGGGTGGCCGGAGCGCGGCGGCAGCTCGATGGCCTGGGCGGCCAGCCAGGCGTGGCCGCGGTCGGTGACGGCGAGCCCGGCGCGGTCGGTGACCAGGCCGCGGTCGAGCAGGGCGTCGGCGACGGCCACGCCGAGGCGGCCGGCCAGGTGGTCGTAGCAGGTGCGGGCGCGGGCCTCGGCGCTCAGCCGGGTGGCCTCGCGGAGGTTGCGGGGGGCCGGCCCGGCGGTTCCACCGGCGGGCTCGACCACAGATCCGCCTGTCGACCCGCCCGCTGATCCGCCCGTCGATCCGCCCGTGGCCTCGGCGAACACCGTGAGGTCCTCGATCAGGGTCGCGACCGCCGGGGAGGCCAGCCGGACGTACCGGTGCCGCCCCTGCCGTTCCTCGGCCAGCAGCCCGCCCGCGATCAGTCGGGACAGGTGCTCGCTGGCCGTCGACGGCGCGACGCCCGCCGACCGGGCCAGCTCGCCCGCCGTCCAGGCGCGGCCGTCCAGCAGCACGGAGCAGAAGGTGGCGCGGGTGGGGTCGGCGAGCAGCGCGGCGAGGGCGGCGAGCGATGAGCCCCGGTGATCGACGGGTGTGCGTTCGTGGTCGGGCATGCCCCCATGGTCGCCCCGACACGTTTCGGCCGGGGCCGAAACGACCAGGGTCCACGATGGCGGCATGAGCGATCCGACGCCCCGAGAACTGACCTTTTCCCGCTACCAGGACGTGACGGCGGCCCTGGCCGACCCGGCCCTCGTCCCCCCGCCGGCGACGCCCGGCCCGTACGGCACGGTGGCCTGGCTGCGGGCCGGCGTCGCCCGGTTCAGCGCGGGCGAGCCGCACGCCCGGCGGCGGGCGCTGGTGCAGGCCGACCTGGACCGGCTGGACCTGGTCGAGCTGCGGATCCTGGCCGCCGGCGGCTTCGAACCGGACGTCCGGCTGCGGGTGGTGCGGGTGCTGGCGACGATGCTCGGGCTGGCCGATCCGGAGGCCGTCGCGCGGGACGTGAAGGCGGTGGCCCGGGCGTACTTCGACCCGGCCCCGGACGATCCGCAGGCGGACGCGGCGGTGGCCCGGCTGCTGCCCGCGATGGGTGCCGAGGACGCCGAGACGGCGGCGAACCGGATCGGCCTGCTGGTGCAGGCCTGCGACGCCACCGCCACCCTGGTCGAGCACGCCCGGCGCGGCGGCGGGCCGGCCGCCGCGCTGCGGGACGATCCGCCGGTCCGGGTGATGCGCCGGGTCGCGGCCCGGGCGACGGTGGTCAGCGGGGTCGCGGTGCCCGCCGGGGCGCAGGTGCTGCTCGACCTGGACGCCGCCCGGGCCGGGGACGCGGCCGGGGACGCGGACGGCGAGCGCGAGCCGCTGGCCTTCGGCGCCCCGCCCCGGCTCTGCCCGGGCCGCGCGCAGGCGATGGTGATCGCCGAGGGCATCCTGTACGGCTCCTCCGACCCGTCGGACACCTCCGAGCCGCCCGCCGAGGACCACCTCGACCAGGCCGGACTCGCCGCGCTGATGCCCGCGGCGGTCGCGCACGTGCTCGCCCTGGCGGACACCTGGACGGACTGGGACGGGCGACCGGTGATCAACGCCGACGACCGGGCCTACACCCCGCACAAGGTGGTGCGCCGGGTCGCCGACCACCTCCTGGACCACCTGGCCGAGGTGGAGGCCCGGCTGGCCGGCGAGCCGGCCGCCGCCGACCACTGGCACGCCTCCAACGTCACCACCCCGGCCGACCTGGCGCCGTTCACCGCCGCCGACCTGGACGAGGCCCGCAGCCGGCTGACCCGGCTCGGCCGGATCTGGGCCCAGCGGGTCGCGGCGCTGCCGGAGCGGCAGTTGGACGACTCGCCGGGGGAGGGCTGGAGCTTCCAGCAGATCGTCTGCCACGTCGCCGGGACCGCCGCCTACTACGCGGACTCGGTGGGCCCCACCCCGGGCGCGGCTGCTGGCGCCGCGACGGGCGCGGCCACGGGCGCGGCCACGGGCGCCGCGACGGGCGAGTCCACGAGCGAGTCCACGAGCGCCGCGACGGGCCCCGTCACGAGCGAGGAGCAGTCGCGATGACCACCACCCCCGCCCCGACGACCGCGTTCGCCGCCCTGCACCACCGCCCCGGCCGTCCGCTGCTGCTCCCGAACGCCTGGGACCACGCCTCGGCCGCCGCCCTCGCCGCGGCCGGCCACCCGGCGATCGGTACCACCAGCCTGGGCGTGGCGGCCGCCGCCGGGCTGCCCGACGGAGCCGCCGCCACCCGGGCGGAGACCGTGCGGCTGGCCCGCCGGCTGGGCCGGGACGGCTTCCTGCTGAGCGTCGACGTGGAGTCCGGGTTCAGCGACGATCCGGCCGAAGTGGCCGCGCTGGCCGTCGAGTTGGCGCAGGCCGGTGCGGTCGGCATCAACCTGGAGGACGGCCGGCCGGACGGCACCCTGGCGCCGTCCGGGCTGCACGCGGCGAAGGTCGCGGCGGTGAAGGCGGCCGTGCCGGCGCTGTTCGTCAACGCCCGTACCGACACCTACTGGTGCGGGTGTCAGGACCCCGAACCGGAGACCGAGCGGCGCCTGACGAACTATCAGGAAGCGGGGGCGGACGGGGTGTTCGTGCCGGGGTTGAGCGAGCCGGCGGCGATCGCCCGGCTGGCCGGGCGCTCGCCCCTCCCGCTCAACATCCTCTGGACGCCGACCGGCCCGGGCCTCGCCGAGCTGGCCGGGCTCGGGGTGGCCCGGGTCAGCCTGGGCTCGCTGCTGTACCGCTCGGCGCTGGCGGCGGCGGTGGCGACGGCGGCCGCCGTGGCCTCGGGCGGGCCGGTCGGGCCGGTGCCCGGCTATGCCGAGGTCCAGGCGCTGAGCGGGAGTTGATGGTCGGCGGCGAGGGCGGGCTCAGGCCCTGGACCGCCTCGCCTCGATCCCGTCCAGGATGAGGTCGATGCCGCGTCGGAAGCTGCTGTCCCGGCCGGCCTCGACCTCATCCGGCACCTGGGTGGTGTACAGGGCGTGCAGTCGCGGGTGCGACCGGGTGGCCTCGGTGACGGCGGGCAGCAGCCGGTCCATGAACTCCTGTTCGCCCTGGCCGCTCTTGGTCAGCGCGCTCAGCCAGGCGGCCTCCACGGTGGCGGTGCCGATGGTGTAGCCCATGATGATGCCCATCACGTCGTTGGCCTCGCCGAGTTCGAAGCCGGCCGTCTCCATCAGGACCAGCAGGGCCTCGGAGAGCCGCATCCAGTTGGGGCCGAGGTAGACCATGCCGACGTCGCCGATCACCGAGACCATCCACGGGTGGCGCACCACGGCGGCGCGCATGGCCTCGGTGCTCTCGATGACGGCCGCACGCCAGACCTTCGGGTCCTCGGCGCCCTCGACCCGGGCGAGCGGGAGTCCGCCGAAGATGTGGTCGACCACCAGGGCGAGCAGTTCGTCCTTGTTGGCGACGTGGGTGTAGAGCGAGGTGGCGCCGGCGTTGAGGCGGGCGCCGAGCTTGCGCATGCTCAGTGCCTCGATGCCGTCGGAGTCCAGCAGGGCGACGGCCTCCGCGACGATCTGCTCGCGGCTGAGGGCGGGCTGGGTCCGCCGTTTCTGTGGACGGTTCCACGGCGAGGGGAAGTCCGGCTGTGCGCCGGCCCGGTGCTCCGGCGGGGTGTCGTCCTCCGACTTGGCCGTCATCCGGCCCTCCAATCCACGTGCCCCCTGGTCGGGTGCGGTCCGTCCAGCATAGGCCCCGGCGCCGCACACCGTACGGTCACCCGCACACCGTACGGCCATCCACACGTCGTGCGGTCTTGCGAACGGTGTTCTGCCTTGCGCACGGTGTTCGGTGTCCGTACAGTGTTCGGCGTAGCGCACACCGTTCGGTCGGGGACGGGTGGACGGTGTGCGCCGCGAGGACTTCCGCGCGGCCTTCCGCCGACGCGAGGACGTGCGCGGGGCTGCGGCCGACGCGCCGAACCGAAGGGGGATCGTGGTGGACCGTCAGACGGATCGTCACCCGCGCCGTTGGCTCATCCTGGTCGTGCTCTGCCTCAGCAGCCTGGTGCTGGTGATCGACAACATGGTGCTCACGGTCTCCATCCCGCCGATCGCGGAGGACCTCGGGGCCGGGGCGCAGGACATCCAGTGGATCATCGACTCGTACATCCTGGTCTTCGCCGGACTGCTGCTGACCTCGGGAAGCCTCTCCGACCGGTTCGGGCGGCGGAAAGTGATGATCATCGGACTGGTGCTGTTCGGCGCCGCCTCACTGGTCGCGGCGGTCGCCTCCAGCCCCGGTGAACTGATCGCCGGCCGGGTGCTGATGGGCGTCGGCGGCGCCCTGGTCATGCCGAGCACCCTGTCCATCCTGATCACCGTCTTCGACGACGAGGAGCGGCCCAAGGCGATCGCCGCCTGGAGCGCGGTGGCCATGATCGGCCTGGTCGGCGGCCCGGTGCTGGGCGGCGCGCTGATCGCCCACTTCTGGTGGGGCGCGGTGTTCCTGCTCAACGTGCCGGTCGCGGCCGTGGCCATCGTCGCGGCGATGGTGCTGATGCCGGAGTCCAAGGGCCCGTGGCGCAAGCCCGACCTGCCCGGCATGCTGCTCTCCATGGTCGGCATGACCGCCCTGGTCTGGTCGATCATCGTCCTGCCGCGGGACGGCTTCGCCCACGTCAACACCCTCGGCGCGATGGCCGTCGCGGTCGCCGCACTCACCGGCTTCGGCATCCGCCAGGTCCGCACCGACTCGCCGATGGTCCCGCTCAAGCTGTTCCGCAACCGGGTCTTCACCGGCGCCAGCTTCTCCCTCGTCCTGCTCACCTTCGCCACCGGCGGCCTGATGCTGGTGCTCACCCAGTACCTGCAGTTCGTGCTGGAGTTCTCGCCCACCGACACCGGCCTGGCCTTCATCCCGCTGGCCATCGCCTCGCTCGCCTTCAACGTGATCGGCGCCGCGCTCGGCAAGAAGCTCCCGGCCCGGGTGCTCACCTCGATCGGCATGGTGATCATCGCCGGCGGCTTCGGGCTGCTGGCCACCCTCTCCGTCGGCGACGGCTTCGCCAAGGTCGCCCTCGCCATGCTGGTGCTCGGCATCGGCTCCGGCCTGGGCATGCCCGCCGCCGCCAACGCCCTGATGAGCGCCATCCCCGCCGAGCACGCCGGCGTCGGCTCCGCGCTCAACGACACCATCCAGCAGTCCGGCGCCGCCCTCGGCGTGGCCGTCCTCGGCACCGTGCTCTCCGGCACCTACACCGGCGCGATGCCCGCCGACGCCCCCGCCCCCGCCCGGCACGCCATCACCGACGCGCTCGCCCTCTCGGCAGGTAGCGGCGACGGCACCCTGGCCCGGGCCGCCCGGGAGGCCTTCAACACCGCCACCTCCACCACCTTCACGGTCGGCGGGATCGCCGTCCTGGTGGCGGCGGTGCTCACCCTGGTGCTGATGCGGGGCAAGGCGGCCGGAACCGCGGTGGAGCCCGCCGAGGCCGCCGAGCTTGCTGAGCCCGCCGAGCCCGCCATCGGGGCGGGCGTCTGATCGCCCCGCCCGGCGGCCGGCCCCCGGCCGCACCCCCCACCCACCGGCCCCGGCTGCCCCTCGCAGCCGGGGCCGGTGGGCCGTCCGGGCCGCCGCGGGCTCCTGGGGGCGCGTAGCCTTCGAAGCATGTCCACCCCGTACGCGGAGCGCCCGTCCCGGCTGCCCGGGGCGGTGCTGTGGACGAAGGGCGCCGACCCGGCGGGCGGGGGTGCGGGCGGGGGTGCGGACGGCGGTGCGGACGGCGGTGCGGGCGGGGGTACGGGCGGCGGTACGGGCGGGCTGGTGCTGCCGGACGGCTGCATGGACCTGCTGTGGACGGAGGGCCGGCTGCTGGTCGCCGGGCCGGACACTCGGGCGTACCGGCCCGGACCAGGACTGCGCGGGCCGTGGGCGGGCGTTCGCTTCCGACCCGGCGCCGGACCGGCGCTGCTCGGCCTCCCGGCACACGAACTGCGCGACCGCCGGGTCGAGTTGGCCGACCTCCGGCCCGTCGGCGAGGTGCGGCGGCTGACCGAACGGATCGACGCCGCCCCCGACCCGGCCGCCGCCCTGGAACAACTGGCCCTGCGCCTGGCGGCCACGGCACAGCCGGAGGACCGGCTGGTACGGGCGGTGGCCGACGCGCTCGCCGCCGGGCGGAGCGTCGCGGCGACGGCCGAGGCGGTCGGGCTCGGCGCCCGGCAGCTGCACCGCCGCTCCCTGGCCGCCTTCGGCTACGGCCCCAAGACCCTGGCCCGGATCCTGCGACTGCAGCGCGCCCTCGGGCTGGCCCGCTCCGGCGTCCCGCTCGCCGAGACGGCGGCCCGGACGGGCTACGCGGACCAGGCGCACCTGGCCCGTGACGTACGGGAGTTGGCGGGAACGACGGTGACGGCGCTGCTGTGAGGCCGGACTACAGCGGGGCGAGCAGGTCGACCCCGTTGCCGTCCGGGTCGCGCAGCGAGGCGTAGCGCTGGCCCCAGAAGGCGTCCCAGGGCTTCAGCTCCCCGTGGTACCCGGCGGCGGTCAGCTCCCGGTACACCGCGTCCACGTGCTCCGGGCTCTGGCAGCGGAAGGCCAGCGCCGCCCGGGCGCCGCCGGTCGGCGGCTGCCAGTCGGGGTGGAAGGAGCGGATGGTCGACTCGGCGTCGAGGACCAGTAGCAGGCCGCCGGGCAGCTCCGCCTCGACGTGCGGCTGCTGCTCGGAGCCCTCGGGGAAGGTGAGCCCCAGCCGCCGGTAGAAGGCCACCGAGGCGGCCATGTCGGAGACGGCGAGACCGATGAAGGCGAACTGCGGTGCGGGTGTGCTGTTCATGACGGCCACGGTAGGCGGGCCGCGGGAGGAGGTCTTGAACGAATCGGACACCCCGGGTCGTTGTCGTCTCCGGCAGGCCCCGGGCGGTGCCCGGCGGCGGCCTGGCCTGCGCCCGGCACGGGCCCGGTCTGCGCCGGGCAGGCGCCCGGGCGGTCGGTTGTCAGTCGCTCCTTGTACCGTCGATCACGCAACGATTGGTTCGACACGGGGGTGTGGCACATGTTCAGGACGGATCCGGAGACGCCCGACGTCTTCCTCACACCGGTCGAAGAGGTCTTCGTCCGCAGCCACCTCGGCCGGTACGCGGGGCTCGACGCCGACACCTGGACGCTCACCGTCGAGGGCCTGGTGGAGCGGCCGCTGCGGCTGGACTTCCGGGCCCTCCAGGGCCTCCCTCAGCGCCGGTTCACCGCCGTCCACGAGTGCTTCGGCAATCCGCTGCGCCCGACCGTGCCCACCCGCGCGGTGACCAACGTGGAGTGGGAGGGGGTCCCGCTCGCCGAGGTGCTGGCGCTGGCCGGGCCGCGCCCGGAGGCCCGGCACGTCTGGCTGGAGGGCGCCGACCGCGGCGACTTCGCGGGGGAGAGCGACGTGAGCTACCTCAAGGACCTGCCGCTGGAGGAGGCGTCGGCCGAGGTCGTCCTGGCGCACCGGATGAACGGCGAGGCGCTGCGCCCCGACCACGGGCACCCGGTGCGGGCGGTGGCGCCGCGGATGTTCGGCACCAACTCGGTCAAGTGGCTGACGCGTCTGGTGCTGGCCGCCGAGCGCCCCGAGCACCTGTTCACCACCCGGCTGTACACCCGGGTGCTGCCGGGGGAGAGCGAGTCCCGGCCGGTCCGCGAGAAGGACGTCAGCAGCAAGCTGCTCAGCCCGCGGGACGGGGCCAACGTGCCGGCCGGAGCCGCCGAACTGGCCGGGTACGCCTGGAGTTCCACCGAGGTGACGGCCGTCGAGGTGGCCGTGGACGACGGCGACTGGCAGCCCGCCGAGCTGGACGGGCGTGGCCCGGGGCCGAGTTGGCAGCGGTTCCGGCTCCGGTACGACCTCGCCCCGGGGCCGCACCGCGTCCGCTGCCGGGCCACCGACTCCGCCGGGCGGGTCCAGCCGCTCGGCGGGGACCGCAACGCCGTCCACGAGATACGGGTGACCGCGGCGGTCAACGGGCGGCCGACTGGGCGGTGATCGCCGGGCGGACCAGCCCGTCCGGGCCGCCGTGCAGCAGGCTGACGGCGCGCCCGGCGGCGGCCGCGAGGGGTGACGCCGGGGTCGTCCTCGGCGAGCCGCTCGCCCTCGGCGCCGGCGCCCCCGACCGCACCCCCGCCCCGCTCCCGGCTCCTGACCCGTCCCGCTGGACAGCCCGAAGGCCCGGACCACCGCGCAGCGGTCCGGGCCTTCGTTGACCAGGTGTCGTACGGGCCCGGGCCTACGGGCCCGTACGACACCCGCCGGTCAGGCGGACTTGGCGGTCGCGCGGACCCCGAAGTGGACGTAACGGCTGCCGTCGGACAGGGCGTAGAAGACGACCGGTATCCAGGCGTCCTTGTCGTTGCGGCGCCCGGCGAAGACCGTTCGCTCGGGGCTGTCGGAGACGGGCGTGAGGTGCCAGACCAGCGGGTCGAAGGTGCCGGCGAGGCCCTCGACGCCCTCGTAGCGCAGGTCCAGCACGCCTTCGCCGCCGTCCTCCCCGGTGCGGGGGCTGATGGTCATCAGGAAGCCCTCGCGCTTGTAGCGGCCCGTGAACGGCGCCGGGTCGACGGCCGGGGGGTTCTCGGCGGGCCCGAACACGGGCATGGTGACGCCGGCGAGTTCGGCGCTCAGTTCGCGGCAGAGGGCCTCGTGGACCTTGGGCGCGGCGCCTCCGCCGTTGGTGAGCAGGGCGATGGCGAGGCCCTTCTCCGGGATGGCGCGCAGGTAGGCGAGCTGTCCGAAGGTGCTGCCGTCGTGGCCGAAGCCGCGTACGCCGTCCCACTCGAAGAGGCCCCAGCCGAGGCCCCAGTGGGCGCCGAGGAACCACTGGTCGGGCATCTCGACCTCGCGGGTGAGCATCGCCTCCACGGCGGCGGTGGAGAGCACCCGGGTGCCGTCCGGTGCCGTCCCGCCGTCGATGAACAGCCTGGCGAAGCGGACCACGTCGGCCGCGGTGGCGCTGATGCCGCCGTACGGTCCGGCGGAGCGGGGCAGCATGTTCCACAGCGGGGTGGGCTCCGGGTCCTCTCCGGGCTCGCCCATGTGCCCCATCGCGGCGCGGAAGCGCAGGACCTCCTCGGGCAGGGTCATGGTCCGCTGGAGTCCGAGCGGCTCGCAGAGCAGTTCCCTGAGCGCCTCGTCCCAGGTACGGCCGGTGATCACCTCGACGATCCGGCCGAGGACGTTGTAGGCGGTGCTGGAGTAGGACATGGTGGCGCCGGGCGGGTTGGTCAGGCCGACGTCGCGGGTGCCGTCGACGTAGCGGGCCAGGCAGTCGTCGCCGCGGCCGGTGTCGTTGACGTAGTCGCCCTCGATCCCGCTGGTGTGGTTGAGGAGCTGGCGCGGCGTGATGGTGCGGGCGGCCCCGGCGTCGGCGAGGGCGAAGTCCGGCAGGACGTTCGCGACCGGCTGGTCCAGGTCGAGCTTGCCGGCGTCGGCGAGGGCCAGGACGAGGGCGGCGGTGTAGCCCTTGCTGACCGAGCCGATCTGGAACACCGAGTCGGTGGTGGTCTCGACGCCGGTGCCGGTGTGCAGGATGCCGCTCGCGAGTTCGTGGATCTCCCCGCCGGTGAGGACGGCGAGCACGGCGCCGGGGATGCGGTGGGTGGCGAGCAGCTCGTCGAGCCGTCGCTGCCAGTGGTCGGTGTCGAACGCCCCGGTGGCCTTGGCGGTCTCGGCGGTCCCGGTGGCCCCCGCGGTCTCGGTGGCCCTGGCGGCCCCGTTGCCGCCCAGCGCCCGGTCGACGGCCTGGGCGGCTGCCCGGTTCGTCCGGTCGACGAGCTTGGCGACCTCGCGGTCGACGTTCTCCGAGAACTCCTTGTACATGTCCTTCGACACGGTTCCCCTCCCTGGTCACGGGCGGACGACGGGACGCCCCACCCATTCGAACACCGTTGGAAACGATCTCGGTGAGGGACCGGTTCCCGTTGACCGGAAAATTCCGAACGGTGTTCGAAAACGGGGCCGGCATGCTGCCCGCTACCCAGCGCGGGCCGCGCTGTCCGCTACCCGCTACCCGCCGACCGCTACCCGCCGACCGCCGCGGAACCCGCCACCCCGGTGCCCACGACCCCGGTGCCCGCCCGCAGGGTGAGGACGGTGATCTCGCTCGGGGCGAAGACCCGGAACGGCGGCCCCCAGAACCCGGTGCCCCGACTGGTGTAGAGCTGGGTCCGCTCCCCGTGCCGGCTCAGGCCGCGCACCACCGGCTGGTCGATCCGGACGAGGAAGTTGAACGGCCAGATCTGGCCGCCGTGGGTGTGGCCGGAGATCTGCAGGTCGACGCCGGCCGCGGCGGCCCGGGGGACGTACTTGGGCTGGTGGGCGACCAGCAGGACGGGCAGTGCCGGATCCGCCCCGGCCAGCGCGTCCACCAGGTCGGCGCGGTGCCCGTCCAGTCCGGAGTGCTCCGCAGTCACGTCGTCCACACCGGCCAGCACCAGGGAGTCCCCGCCGCGCTCCACCACGAGGTGGCGGTTGTGCAGCGGCTCCCAGCCCAGCTCCGCCATGCGGTCCAGCCAGCCCTGGGCCTCCCCGCCGTACTCGTGGTTCCCCGTGACGTAGACCTTGGCCAGCCGGGACCGGACCGTCCCGAGCGGCGCCGACTGCTCCCGGCGCTGGGCCGGCGTGCCGTCGGCGATGTCGCCGGCGTGGACCACCACGTCTGCGTCCAGCCCGTTGACCACCTCCGCGACCCGCGCCGACCAGTCCGCCCGGTCGATCGGCCCGTAGTGGGTGTCGGCCAGCACCACGACCCGGGTCCCGTCCAGCCCGCCACCGAGCCGCGGCAGATGGACGTCCAGCCGCTTCACCCGGGGTACCCGCATCGCCTCGCGGTACCCCCAGCCCAACAACCCGGCCGACACCACGGCCACCGCGACCGCCACCGCCCTGCCCCGGCCGCTGCCCCCGACGCCGAGCCCGGCCGCCACCAGCCCCACCAGCCCACCCAGCACCGACCAGGTGAACAGCACCCAGACGACCCCGAGGCTGGTGTCCGCGAAACGGGCCGCCCGGTCGAGCCGCCGCCGCCCGTGCCCCGCGATCATCAGGAACGGGAACGCCACCATCCAGGCCACCAGCACGACCGTGCCGCCCAGCACCACCGGAAACGGCCAGCCGGCCCCGGCGAACAGCGTCCACCACGGCGGCAGGCACAACACCACCAGGACGACCACCAGCACGGCCAGCCGCCGCACCCCGCCCCGCCGCCGCACACCCCCACCCGCATCCCCGGCCGCCCCGCCGCCCCCACCCCGACCCGCAGCCGCCACCGCCCCGGCCGCCCCACCGGTCCCACTCCCACTCACCACATCGCCCCTCACCTCGGTTCCCCCCATCATCCGCCTCCCCGCCACCCCGCAAAACGACGAAGACCCCGCCCGGCCAACCGGTCGGGGCCTTCGTGAAGGCGGAGGACGCGAGATCCGACCTCGTGAGGGGTTGATCCAAGACTGCGACCGAGAGACGACGAAGGCCCGGGCCGCTGAACACGTACTCACGGCCGGCCGCTGTGAATGTCGAGCGACAGGCCGCGGCCCGGCGGCCGGTGTTCCGAAACGCGGAACGCTCGACCGACGGGGGTTCGGTCGAGCGTTCCGGGGGCCGGGGGAGGCCCGGGAAAGGGAGTCGTCAGGCCTCCGTGGTCTCGGTCCCGGCCTGTGTGGGGCGGGTCAGTCGGTGCAGGCCCACGGCGATGCAGGCGGCGAGCGCGGCGCAGATCCCGACGGCGAGGAAGCCGTTGCCGACGCCGATGGTCATCGCGTCCGGGGCGGTCGCGCCGGACTCCAGCTCGCCGTCCAGTGAGGTGGCCAGGACGGTGCCGATCACCGCGATGCCGAGGGCGGCGCCGCTCTCGTTGAAGGTGTTCAGCAGGCCCGAGCCGACGCCCGACTCCTCCGGGCGGACGTGCGCGGTGCCGATCCCGTACAGCGGGACGAAGCAGGTGGGCAGACCGGCCCCGATGACGGTCAGCGCGATGATCGCGACCGCGGTGCTGGACGGTCCGGTGATCAGGACGGCGGCGCCGGCGATCTGGGTGAGTGCACCGATCAGGTACGTCCCGCCGGGGCCGACCTTGGCGATCAGGTTGGGCACCACCGTGGCGAAGACCAGAGCGGCCAGGCCCATCGGCAGCATCGACAGACCGGTGGCGAAGGCGCTCATGTCGTGCGCGCCCTGGAAGTAGTTGCTGGCCAGATAGGAGCTGCCCATCATCACGATCGCGGCGAGCAGCAGGCCCAGGCTGCTGAGCCAGTAGGTCGGGATGCGCAGCAGGTGCAGCGGGAGCAGCGGGTCGGACTTGCCGAGCTCGGTGACGGCGACCACGGCGAGCAGGACCACGGACAGGCCCATGCTGATCCAGGCGGTCGGTGAGGTCATTCCGTCGTGCAGCCGGATCAGGCCGAAGGACAGGCAGGCGAGGCCGAAGGTGGCGAGGAAAGCGGTGGGCAGCCGCAGCGGGCGGCGGACGTCGGAGCGCATCGGCGCGAGGCTGCGCAGGCCGATGATCCCGGAGGCGAGGCTGATCGGAATGTTGATCAGGAAGGCCCACCGCCAGCTGGCGGCCGACACGATCAGCCCGCCGAGGACGGCCCCGAGGATGGCCCCGATCACGCCGAGGCCGCTCCAGGTGGCGAGGGCGGCCTTGCGCTGCTCCTCGTTCTGGTAGACCGTCACCACGACCGACAGTGCGGCGGCGGACAGCACCGCCGCACCCACGCCCTGGAGCACACGGCCGGCGACCAGCAGTTCCTGGTTGCCCGCGACCCCGCACAGGACGGACGCGACGGCGAACAGGCCCAGGCCGGACAGGAAGGAGCGGCGGCGTCCGATGACATCGGCGACCCGGCCGCCGAACAGCAGCAGACTGCCGTACATCAGGACGTAGGCGCTGATCGTCCACTGGAGGGCGGTCTGGTCGGCCGGGAGGTCGGCCCCGATCGAGGGCAGCGCCACGTTCACGACCGTCGAGTCCAGCATCACCATCAGCTGGGCCACGCCGACTGCGGCCATTGGCAGCCAGGAGGCCTTCGGGGCTTCCGGCCCCGGCCTCTGGTCGGACGTTCGGTCGTTCTCCTGCTTGGCATCCACGAGTGAGATTGCCTCAGTCATCGGGTTCCCCTTTCCAGGAGACAAGATACATGCGCATGAATCGACATGCCAGTGGGTCGGATCTAGACTGCGAAGCGTGGCGAACACTCCTCTTGCCGACCGCTGGCTGTCCCTGGTGCGCGTCTGCGCGCTGGTGAACCAGCGGATCGAGCGCACGCTGTCCGACGAGTTCGATCTCTGCGTGAGCGCCTACGAGATCATGGAGGTGCTCCAGGTGGAGCAGGAATGGATCCGCCCCGGGGAGGTCGCCTCCCGCACCTCGCGCAGCCAGCCCCAGGTCTCCCGCCTGGTGGCGCAGATGGTCGAGGCGGGGTACGTGGACCGCAAGCCCTCCCCGGGCGACGGTCGCGGCTCCCAGATCCGCCTCACCGCCGAAGGGCGGGAGGTCTTCCAGCGGGCCGCCGCGACCGTCGACGGGCATCTGAAGCAGCTCACCGACGAGCGCCCGGAGGCGCGCGCCTGGCTGATCTGAGCCGCCCGGTGTCAGGCGCCGAGCGCGCTCGCCAGGACGCGCTCGGCGAGTGGCCGCGACATCGGTCGGTCGTGACCCGGGGTCACCGGCAGGTGGCTCCGGCCCTGGCCGAGGAAGCTGTTGACCGGCCGCAGGTCGGTCACCACGAAGGATCGCCGGAGCCAGCGGTCCCGGCCGTCGTAACGCGGCGTGAAGTCGGTGCGTCCGTGCACCGCGCGGCGGTTGTCCAGGATGATCAGCTCGCCCGGCCGCAGGACCAGCCCCTTGAGCGAGTGGCGCACGGCCTCCTCCAGCCGGTCCAGCGCGGCCTGGGCACGCGGGGTGGTCGCGGTGGTGGCGTTGAAGTCCACCGTGAGGTCCGGATGCTCGGCGCTGCCGGTGAGGATCGGCATGGCCGGGGTCAGTGCGCCGACCGAGGAGTCCGGCACGAAGGAGGAGCTGAACCGGATCCTGAACTCCGGCTGCCGCAGCGCCTCCACCGTGTCCTCGTCCAGCAGTGGCAGTGCGTCGCCGATCCCCCCGCTGACCGTGGCCGCCACCTCGTCGTGGTCCGACCGCAGGCAGATCAGGCTGAGGAAGTGCGGAGGGTTGGGGTGGAAGCCGTCCTCGGTGTGCAGTCCAGCAGGACGGATCCGCTGTTCTCCTGGCGTTGCTCGGCGCCGCGCTTGGGGCACACGTCCTGGACCAGGCGATCGCTCTTCTCGTCGCTGTAGGAGATCGAGCGGCCCAGCACCGACATGACCATCAGCTGGCCGATGGTCGCCACCGGGACCTCCGACCAGACCGGCTCGTCCTCGGCCCGGGCAGTGCCGATCCGCTCTTCTTACCGATAGGGCACCTCACCCGGCACGAAGACATCCATGGCCCGCCGGGTGGCGTACCGCCGGGGGCGGATGCGACGAAGGCCCGGGCCGCTGAGCGGTCCGGGCCTTCGTGAAGGCGGAGGATACGAGATTCGAACTCGTGAGGGGTTGCCCCCAACACGCTTTCCAAGCGTGCGCCCTAGGCCTCTAGGCGAATCCTCCGTGGGAGAGCTTAGTACATGTTTCGGGGTGCTCGCGACCAGCTATCCCGCAGGCGGGAGGGCGGGGGTGGCCTGTGGATCGTGGGGGCCGGGATCCGGTAGTGTGGGGGTCAGCCCCTCGTGTGGCGTCATCTCTCTGAACCCCCCCAGGGCCGGAAGGCAGCAAGGGTAGGAGGGCTCTGGCGGGTGCACGGGGGGTCTTTGCGTTCCCGGGGCCTGCGGGCCCGGGACGAAGGGGTGCCGCGTTTGTCGGCCCGTCCCGATATCGTCGGTGGTGTGTCCCTAGCCCTGTACCGCCGCTACCGCCCCGAGACCTTCGCGGAGGTCATCGGGCAGGAGCACGTGACCGCTCCGCTCCAGCAGGCCCTGCGTAACAACAGGGTCAACCACGCCTACCTGTTCAGCGGGCCGCGTGGCTGTGGCAAGACGACGAGCGCACGCATCCTGGCCCGCTGCCTGAACTGCGAACAGGGGCCGACGCCGACGCCCTGCGGGGAGTGCCAGTCCTGTCGGGACCTCGCGACCGGCGGGCCCGGCTCGATCGACGTGATCGAGATCGACGCCGCCTCGCACGGTGGTGTGGACGACGCGCGCGAGCTGCGTGAGCGGGCCTTCTTCGCGCCGGTGCACAGCCGGTACAAGATCTTCATCCTGGACGAGGCGCACATGGTGACCTCGGCCGGGTTCAACGCGCTGCTCAAAGTGGTGGAGGAGCCGCCGGAGCACCTCAAGTTCATCTTCGCGACCACCGAGCCGGAGAAGGTGATCGGGACGATCCGGTCCCGCACCCACCACTACCCGTTCCGGCTGGTCCCGCCCGGCACGCTGCGCGACTACCTGGCGGACGTCTGCGGCCGCGAGGGCATCCAGGTCGAGGACTCGGTGTTCCCGCTGGTGGTGCGGGCCGGCGCGGGCTCGGTGCGTGACTCGATGTCGGTCATGGACCAGCTGCTGGCCGGTGCCGCCGAGGGCGGCGTCACCTACCAGATGGCGACGGCGCTGCTCGGGTACACCGATTCGGCGCTGCTGGACGAGGTGGTGGACGCCTTCGCCGCGCACGACGGGGCGACGGTGTTCCAGGTGATCGACCGGGTGGTCGAGGGCGGGCACGATCCGCGCCGCTTCGTCACCGACCTGCTGGAGCGGCTGCGCGACCTGGTGATCCTCGCCACCGTGCCGGAGGCGGGGGAGAAGGGGCTGATCGACGCCCCGGCCGACCGGGTCGCGGTGATGCAGGCGCAGGCGGACGCGTTCGGCGCGGCCGAGCTGAGCCGGGCCGCCGACCTTGTCAACACCGGGCTGACCGAGATGCGCGGCAACGCGGCGCCGCGGCTCCAGCTGGAGCTGATCTGCGCCCGGGTGATGCTGCCGGGCGCGTACAGCGACGAGCTGTCGCTGCAGGCGCGCCTGGACAAGCTGGAGCGCCGGGCGGCCGCGGGCGGATTCGCCGCGCCGGCGGGGATGGCACCGGCGGGGATGGCACCGGCCGGGATGGCACCGGCCGGGATGGCGCCACCGGCGGCCCCGATGGCCCCGCCCGTGGGCGTACCGATGGCCCCGCCGGCGGAGGTGCCCGCCCCGGCGCCCGCGCCCGTCGCCGCGCCGGTCGCGGCGGCTCCCGCTCCCGCGCCCGCCTCCGTGCAGGCGCCCGCACAGGCCCCCGCGCCCCCGGCCCCCGCTGGGTCCGCCCCGGGTGCTTGGCCGATCCCGCGCAGCTTCCCGCCCGCCGGCGGCGCCCCGGCCCCCGCGCCCGCCGCTGCCACCGCCGTACCCACCCCCCAGCCGCAGGCTGCCGCCCAGCCCGCGCCCACTCCGGTCCCGCCGCCGGTCCAGCAGGCCCCGGCCCCCGGCGGCCAGCCGTCCGCGGCCGCGCAGCAGGGTGCCGGGCAGGTCCGGCAGCTGTGGCCGCAGATCCTGGAAGCGGTGAAGAACCGCCGCCGCTTCACCTGGATCCTGCTGAGCCAGAACGGCCAGGTGGCCGGGTTCGACGGCAGCACGCTCCAGGTCTCGTTCATCAACGCGGGCGCCCGGGACAGCTTCGTCGGCAGCAACAGCGACGACGTGCTGCGCCAGGCGCTGTCCGACGCGCTGGGCGTGGACTGGCGGATCGAGTGCATCGTCGACCCGTCCGGAAACCCCGGTGGCGGTGCCGTCGCGGCTCCGGCCGCGGCCGCCCCGGCCGGCGGTGGCTGGGGTGCCCCGGCGCGTCCGGTGGCCGCCGCGCCGCCGGTGGCCGCCCCCGCCCCCGTGCAGCCCCAGCCGCAGGCGAAGGCTCCGGCCCCGGTCCAGGCGCCGCCGCAGCCGTCGCCGCAGGCCCCGGCCCCCGCGCCGGTGCAGGCCCCGCCGCCGCAGGCGCCCCCGGCCCGCCCGGTGCAGTCGGTGGCCCCGGAGGACGACATCCCGGAGGAGGACGACCCGGACCTCAACGAGGAGGCGTTCTCCGGCCAGGAGCTGATCATCCGCGAGCTGGGTGCCACGGTGCTGGAGGAGATCCACCACCGCGGCAACTGAGCGGGCCCCGGGCCCGTAGGCTCGACGGCGACGAACGACGAACCGTGTGACAGCAAGGAGTGAGCCGTGTTCCCCGGTGGTGGTCAGCCCAACATGCAGCAGCTGCTCAAGCAGGCGCAGAAGATGCAGCAGGAGCTCGCGAAGGCCCAGCAGGAGCTGGCCGAGGCGAAGGTGAACGGTACGGCCGGCGGCGGTCTGGTCGAGGCGACGGTCACGGGCTCGGGTGAGCTGGTGGCGCTGACCATCGCCCCGGCCGCGGTCGACCCGGAGGACACCGAGACCCTGGCCGACCTGGTCCTGGCGGCCGTCCGGGACGCCAGCCAGGCGGCCCAGAAGATGCAGGCCGAGCGGATGGGTCCGCTCACCCAGGGCATGGGCGGCGGCATCCCCGGCCTGCCGTTCTAGGTCTGGAGTTCACTTCTGGGTCTGAATGGGTCTGAATAGATCTGAAGTTCAGACGATAGATCCATGTGATTTCGATGGGAGTCGGGCGTCGGCCGGTGTGTCCGACGCCCGATTCGTTGGATGATGGCACCGGAGCACCACCGACCATCCGAGGGAAGGCGCGACGTTGTACGAGGGCGTGGTTCAGGACCTGATCGACGAACTGGGCAGGCTGCCCGGCGTCGGGCCCAAGAGCGCCCAGCGGATCGCCTTCCATGTGCTGCAGTCCGACCCGGTCGACGTGCGCCGCCTGGCGCACGCGCTGCTGGAGGTCAAGGACAAGGTCCGCTTCTGCGCGGTCTGCGGCAACGTCGCGGAGGCCGAGCAGTGCCGGGTCTGCCTGGACCCGCGCCGCGACCTCGGCGTCATCTGCGTGGTCGAGGAGCCCAAGGACGTCGTCGCCATCGAGCGCACCCGTGAGTTCCGCGGTCGCTACCACGTGCTGGGCGGCGCGATCAGCCCCATCGAGGGCGTCGGCCCGGACGACCTGCGCATCCGCGAGCTGCTCGCGCGCCTCGCGGACGGTACGGTCACCGAGCTGATCCTGGCCACCGACCCCAACCTGGAGGGGGAGGCGACCGCCACCTACCTGGCCCGGCTCTGCAAGCCGATGGGCCTGAAGGTGACCCGGCTGGCGAGCGGACTGCCCGTCGGCGGGGACTTGGAGTACGCGGACGAGGTCACCCTCGGCCGCGCCTTCGAAGGGAGACGACTGCTCGATGTCTGACCGGACGATCAACCAGCAGCCCCACGGCCCGCAGCCCCATCCGGAGCCGGAGGGCCACGCCCCGCACACCCACGGCCACGGCTCCGAGCCGGACGACTTCGCCGTGCAGATCGCCGACTCGGTGGAGAGCTTCGTGCTCGCCGTCACCGAGGTCGCCAAGGGCGACGAACCGGGCAGCGCGGTCTCGCTGCTGCTCCTGGAGGTCTCGCAGCTGCTGCTGGCCGGCGGCCGGCTGGGCGCCATCGAGGACGTCGTCCCGGAGGACCGCTTCGAGCCCGACGCCGGCCCGGAGCCGGACGGCGAGCAGTTGCGCGAGCGCCTCGCCGGGCTGCTCGCGCCGATCGACGTCTACCACGAGGTCTTCGACCCGTACGGCCCGCCGGAGAAGCCCAACGCCTTCCGGATCTCGGACGACCTGGCGGGCGTGGTCAGCGAGCTCCAGCACGGCCTGACCCACTACCGCGAGGGCCGGGTCAGCGAGGCGCTGTGGTGGTGGCAGTTCTCGTACCTCTCCAACTGGGGCACGACCTGCACGGCGGTGCTGCGGGCGCTGCAGTCGCTGATCGCCCACGTCCGGCTGGACAGCCCGATCGGTGCGGCGCCGGACGGCGCGGACATCGACGACGACGGGCTCACCGACGAGCAGCTGGAGCAGCAGGCGGGCGACCTGATGGCGGCCGAACTCGGCCTCGGCCGCTGATCCGCCGCCCCGCACGCCGCTGATCCGCAGCACTGAACGCCGCTGGTCGGCCGCCCCGCACGCCGCCGACCCGCGGCCCGACGGCCGCAGACCCGCAGCCTCGAACGCCCTGGACCGACCACGGTCCCGGGCGTTCGGCGATTGTGACGAATGCCTCAGCGATCCGCCCGGAAAAGAAATCCGGCCGCGGCGGCGGGCATTCGTCCGAGGATTCTTCGGAGCGGCGCCGAACGCCCCGCAGACCTGCCGGTGGCACCGCCCGTACCCCGCCCACGTGCTGAAACAGCCGTCTCATCATATGGAAGGCGCCGGTCAGAGCACCCCTGCTCGGTAGACTGGCGCGGACCGCACCCCCCTTTCCCCCGGGGGTACGGGGGCTTGGAGCCCCCGGAAAACGACACTAGTCGAGGAGCGCACGTGGGCCTTGTCGTGCAGAAGTACGGCGGCTCATCCGTTGCGGATGCCGAAGGCATCAAGCGCGTTGCCCGTCGAATCGTTGACGCCAAGAAGGCCGGCCATGAGGTCGTCGTCGTGGTGTCCGCGATGGGCGACACGACGGACGAGCTCATCGAACTCGCGGAGCAGGTGTCACCGCTTCCTGCCGGCCGTGAGTTCGACATGCTGCTGACCGCTGGAGAGCGCATCTCCATGGCGCTGCTGGCCATGGCGATCAAATCCCTCGGGCACGAGGCCCAGTCCTTCACGGGCAGTCAGGCCGGTGTCATCACCGACTCCGTCCACAACAAGGCGCGCATCATCGACGTGACGCCGGGCCGCATCCGCACCGCCCTGGACGAGGGCAACATCGCGATCGTGGCCGGCTTCCAGGGCGTGTCCCAGAGCAGCAAGGACATCACCACGCTGGGCCGCGGCGGCTCGGACACCACCGCCGTCGCGCTGGCCGCCGCGCTCAGGGCCGAGGTCTGCGAGATCTACACCGACGTGGACGGCGTGTTCACCGCCGACCCGCGCGTGGTGAAGAAGGCCCGCAAGATCGACTGGATCGCCTACGAGGACATGCTGGAGCTGGCCTCGTCCGGTTCCAAGGTGCTGCTCGACCGCTGTGTGGAGTACGCCCGCCGCTACAACATCCCGATTCACGTACGCTCGTCCTTCTCGGGTCTTCCCGGGACGATCGTCAGCAACGACAACCCGAACAAGCCCGAAGGGGGCGAGATGGAGCAGGCCATCATCTCCGGGGTCGCCCACGACACCTCCGAGGCCAAGGTCACGGTCGTCGGCGTGCCCGACAAGCCGGGCGAGGCCGCGCGCATCTTCCGTGCCATCGCCGATGCCGAGGTCAACATCGACATGGTGGTGCAGAACGTCTCCGCCGCCTCGACCGGCCTGACCGACATCTCCTTCACCCTGCCGAAGACCGAGGGCCAGAAGGCCATCGACGCGCTCGGCCGGGTCAAGGAGGGCATCGGCTACGAGTCGCTGCGCTACGACGACGCGATCGGCAAGATCTCGCTGGTCGGTGCCGGCATGCGCTCCAACCCGGGCGTCACGGCGAACTTCTTCGAGGCGCTGTCCGCCGCGGGCGTCAACATCGAGCTGATCTCCACCTCGGAGATCCGCATCTCGGTGGTCACCCGCGCCGACGACGTGCCGGAGGCGGTCCGCGCCGTGCACAGTGCCTTCGGCCTGGACAGCGAGAGCGACGAGGCCGTCGTCTACGGCGGCACCGGTCGATGACCCGGCAGCCGGGCGGGGGCACCGGGCGGTGACCCGGCGTCCGAACCTCGCCGTCGTCGGCGCCACCGGCGCGGTCGGCGAGGTGCTGCTCGGCCTGCTCTCGCTCAGGCAGGACATCTGGGGCGAGGTCCGGTTGATCGCCTCCCCGCGCTCGGCCGGCCGTACGCCGGTGGTGCGCGGGGAACCGGTCGCGGTCGTCCCGCTGACCGAGGAGGCCTTCGCGGGGATCGACGTCGCCGTGTTCGCCGTCCCCGACGAGGTGTCCGCCCAGTGGGCGCCGATCGCGGCGGCCAAGGGCATCGTGGTGGTCGACGACTCGGCCGCCTTCCGTACCGCCGGGGACGTCCCGCTGGTCGTCCCCGAGGTCAACGCGGCCGCGCTGCGGATCCGGCCGCGCGGCATCGTGGCCAGTCCGGCCGGCCCCACGCTGGCGCTGGTCGCGGCGGTCGGCGCGCTGCACGCCGAGTACGGGCTGGAGCAGCTCGTGGTCGCCACCTACCAGGCCGCCAGCGGCGAGGGCCGGGCCGGCACCGCGGCGCTGCGCGAGCAGACCGCGCTGGTGGCCGGCACCGAGGTCGGCCGGCAGACCGGCGACCTGCGCGCGGTGATCGCCGACGAGGGGCCGTTCGCGGCCCCGCTCGCCCTCAACGCCGTGCCCTGGACCGGCGGCCTGCGCGAGGGCGGTTGGTCCGCCCAGGAGCTCGGGCTGCGCGACGAGTCCCGCAAGGTCCTCGGCCTGCCCGCGCTGCGGGTCTCCGCGACCTGCGTGCGCATCCCGGTGGTCCGCACCCACGCGCTGGCCGTGCACGCCCGCTTCGAACGCGAGGTCAGCCAGGAGCACGCGCAGGACATCCTGCGCGAGACGCCCGGGGTGGTCCTCTACGACGACCCGGCGGCCGGGGAGTTCCCCACCCCGAACGACGTGGTCGGCACCGACCCGGTCTGGGTCGGGCGGGTGCGCCGGGCGCTGGACGAACCGGACGCGCTCGACCTCTTCCTCTGTGGCGACAACCTGCGCAAGGGGGCCGCGCTCAACCTGCTGCAGATCGCCGAGCTGGTGGCCGGCGAGCTGACCGTTCCGGCGGTCTGAGGGCGGCCCGGGTACTGGCTGAGGTGGCCCGAGTGGGGTCCGGGTACTGGCTGAGGGCGGTCCGCGGACGGCCGGAGTACTGGCTGAGGGCGATCCGGGGACGGAGTGAGGGCGATCCGGGGGCGTCTCCTGAGACGGGATGAGCTGACGGCGGGGGAGGTCCAGGATCCGTCATCAGCCGGTGCCGGAGGGCCCTTTGTGCCCGAGGATGTCCGGACCTGTGTCCGCTCCTCGACACAATCTGTCCGGAATCCCGTGGGAATCCCCTGGAGGCCTCTTCCGCCGATGCGGAAGAATGGCCCCCGGGCTGGGCAACCATGACAGGGGATCGAGTGTCCAACGGGCGTGGCGAACGTGATGGTGGGGGGAGCGGCGGGCATCCCGGCGAGAGCCGTGGTGGTGTTCCCGTCGCGCACCCCGTGGGCTGCGAGTAGGCCGGAAGACGACCAGATGACCGCGGCCGCACCCGGTGCGGCGGACTCCGGTGCCGGTACCGACGCGGGTACCAGCGAGGACCTGCTCACCGAGACCTACCAGGCGCACTACCGCTCCCTGCTGCGCCTCGCCGCGCTGCTCCTGGACGACCTCTCCACCTGTGAGGACGTCGTGCAGGAGGCCTTCATCCGGGTGCACGCCGCCCGGCGCCGGGTGCGCGAGCCCGAGAAGACCCTGGCCTACCTGCGACAGACGGTGGTCAACCTGTCGCGCTCCACGCTGCGACGCCGGATCCTCGGCCTGCGCCTGCTGCAGAAGCCGATGCCTGACATGGCCAGTGCAGAAGAAGGTGCCTACGATGCCTTGGAGCGCGACCAGCTGAAGGCCGCGCTGAAGGGTCTGCAACGCCGTCAGCGGGAGGTTCTGGTGCTGCGTTACTTCGTGGACATGACGGAGGCGCAGGTCGCCGAGACCCTGGGCATCTCACTCGGTTCGGTGAAGGCGTACGGCTCGCGCGGACTCGCCGCCCTCCGGATCCAGATGGAGGCCGGACATGGCTGACGGCACCAGGCAGTGGCCCGCCGACGACGACCTCCCGGACCTCTCCGCCGAGGAACGGGCGCTGCGCCGGCTCATGCACCACGCGGTGGACGGGATCCAACCCGGGATCGGCGCCCTGCCCCGGATCCGGCAGGCCGTACCCCGGCGGCGGGCCGCCCGGCGCGGGGCCTGGACGGGGGCGGCGGCGCTGGCCCTGGCGGTCGCGATCGCCCTGCCCGTCCTGCACGAGGGCGACCACCTGGGGCTCTCCGGCGGGCCCGGCTCGGCGGACGCCAACGGCGCCACCCTCGCGGCCCCCAGCGGCAGCGCCGTCGGCGGCGGCACCACCGGCACCGGCACGCACCCGGGCCCCGGCGGCCAGAGCAGCGGCCCCGCGACGGCCTCCGGCACCGCCTCACCCAGCCCCGGCGCGGACACCACCCGCCCCGGCGCCGCCACCCCCACCGGTGCCACCGGCACCGCGGACGGCGGGATCGTCCCGCTGTGCACCCGGACGGACCTCGGACAGGGCGCCTCGCAGCTCGGCCCGGCGGACTCCCAGGGCCGGATCTACGGCTCCTTCACCGTGTACAACGTCTCCGGGCACAGCTGCCGCCTCGGCGGGCCGGGCGCGGTGGCCGTCACCGGGGTCAACGGCACCGACCGCAACCGGGTCCGCACCGCCGACCACACCCCCGGCGACCCGGCCGGCAGCCTGCCCGCGATGGACGCCGAACCCCCGGTGCTCGCCCCCCAGACCGGGTACCGGGTGCCGTTCGCGTGGATCCCGGACCAGGGCTGCGGCACCTCCGGCGGCGCCACCACCGCGCCGACCAACAGCGTCAACCAGGCCTCGCTGACCACCCAGGCCCCGCGCGGGTCCTCCGGCGCAGCCCCGGCCGGCGGCGCCTCGGCCGCGCCCAGCGCCAATCCGCAGGCCAGCTCCTCGCCCACCTCCGCACCCACCTCGGCGCCCAGCCCGACGGCCACCCCGAGCGGCGAGCCCACCGGTGGCCCGGCCACCGCGACCATCGCCCACACCCCGGCCCCCGGCAGTCCGGTGGCCGCCACCGCCTCGCTGCCGGTCGACTGCGGGGGCACCCTCTACCGGGGCGGAGTGCAGTCGGCGGGCGGCTCCGCACCCCAGCCCACCGGGGCGCCCTCGACGGGCTGAGCGGCCCGCTGCGGCGGACCCTGTGGTCCGGCCCGGTGTGAGGAGTGGTTACCGTGGGGGGTGTGTACCGGTTCCTCCTGACTCCGCGCTGGCTGGGCGGCACCGCCCTGGCCGTGGCGGCCGTGGCGGTCTGCGTCTGGCTGGGCTCCTGGCAGCTCGGTCGGTTCGAGGACCGCGTCTCCACCCATCAGGAGACCAAGCAGTCGCTCACCGCTTCGAGTGAAGCCCGGCCGATCGACGCACTGCTCGGCCCGGCCACCCCGCAGGTGACCACGGAGACCGTCGGCAAGCCCGTCACGGTGACCGGGAGCTACGACACCGAGCACCAACTCCTCGTCCCCAACCGGGTGCTGGACGGCAAGCAGGGCTACTACGTGCTCACCCCGCTGCGCACCGCCGACGGACACGCCGTCGCCGTGGTGCGGGGCTGGGCGGCCGGCGACCCGTCCGGGACCGCCCCCGCTGCCGCCTCCGCCGCGTCCGCCGCCTCCGCCGCCGAGGCCGCGCCCACCGGGCAGGTCACGGTGACCGGGCGGCTGCAGGCCAACGAGGCGGTGGGCAGCAACGGCGCGGTCGCGGGCGGCCTGCCCGCCGGACAGCTCGGCATGATCAACCGGGCCTCGCTGCTGAACGTGCTGGCGTACGACGGCTGGTACGACGGCTGGGTGGCCGCCGACCAGGTGCCCACCGGGCTGACCGCGGTACCGACCGTGCAGCCGCAGGGCGGCGACGGGCTCACCCTGCGGGCGTTCCAGAACCTGGGCTACACCCTGGAGTGGTTCGTCTTCGCGGGCTTCGTGATCTTCATGTGGTTCCGGCTGATGCGCCAGGCGGCGGAGGCGGCGCAGGACCGGGCCCTGGGACTGGACCCGGTCCTGGACTGATCCCGGCTACCGGGCCGGCTTGCCGGCCGGGGGCGGCGTGGGCGCCGGCTTGGCCGGCGTCGCGGCCGGCACCTGGGCCGTGGGTGTGGCGGGGGACTGCGCCGGGGGCGCGGTGGGGGACTGCGCCGGGGGCGCGGCGGGGGACTGCGCCGGGGGCGCGGTGGGGGAGTGCGACGGGGCCGCCGGGCTCGGATCGTCACCGAACGGCGCGGCCATGTCGTCGCCCGCCGGCTCGCTCCCGCCGCGGCAGTGACCGCGGCCGCCGGTGCCGACCGTCGTGCCGTAGTGGTCGATGTGGTGGTGCGTGGTGCCGCCGCCGCCCGACCCGGAGGACCCGGACGTCCCGGAGGACCCGGACGTCCCGGAGGACCCGGACGTCCCGCTTGACCCGCTCGACCCGGATGACCCGGACGAGCCCTTGGAGCCGGAACCCTTGGAACCGGACGACCCCGTGGAGCCGCTCCCGCTGTGCGAGCCGCCGTGCGACCCGCTGCGCTCGGCGACGTCCTCGTCCGCGCCCGGCTCGGTCGCGCCCGGCGCGAACTCCGCCCGGACCACCGACGACCCGGCCCCCAGCGCACTCGCCTTGGTCGCCGAGCCGGTGGGCATGGGCGTGGACGTGGACGTGGGCGCGGGCGCGGGCATGGGGGCGGACGTGGACGTGGGCGCAATCGAAGCCGGGGGCGGCGGGCAGGCCCCTTCGTCACCGTGCGAGCCCGAGCAGCCGCTGAGCACCAGCACCCCGGCCACCGCCGCCCCCGCGAGCGTCAGCAGACGCCTCACCCGGCGCCTCCGGTGCTGCCGTCCGGAAGGCCGAGGTGACGCCGGACGAAGTCGATCTCCAGCCGCAGCTGCCTGATCCGCTCCTCCACCACCAGCGAGCCATGCCCGGCGTCGTACCGGTACACCTCGTGCGGCTTGTCGAGCTGCTCCAGCCGCTCGACGTAGTTCTCGATCTGCCGGATCGGGCAGCGCGGGTCGTTGACGCCGGCGCTGATGTACACCGGCACCCGCACCTGCTCGACGTAGGTCAGCGGCGAGGAGGCGGTGAAGCGCTCCGGCACCTCCTCCGGGGTGCCGCCGAAGAGCGTGCGGTCCAGCGACTTCAGCGCCTCCATCTCGTCGGCGTACGCGGTGTGGTAGTCCGCCACCGGCACCGCGGCCACGCCCAGCGACCAGCTGTCGGGCTGCACGCCCAGGCCGAGCAGGGTCAGGTAGCCGCCCCAGCTGCCGCCGGTGAGCACCAGTCGGTCGGGGTCGGCCAGGCCGTCGGCGACCGCCCACTCCCGGACGGCCGCGATGTCCTCCAGCTCGATCAGGCCGATCCGCTCGTGCAGCGCGTCGGTCCAGGCCTGGCCGTAGCCGGTCGAGCCGCGGTAGTTGACCCGGACCACCGCGAAGCCGTGGTCCAGCCAGGCCGCCGGCCCGGCCGCGAACGAGTCGCTGTCGTGGTGGGTCGGGCCGCCGTGGATCTCGAAGACCGTCGGGTACGGGCCCGGGCCGGTCCGCGGGCGCTGTACCAGGGCGTGCACCCGCCCGCCGGGCCCGTCCACCCAGACGTCCTCGACCGGGACGGAGCCGGGCGGCACCGGGCCGGGCGCCCGCAGCACGACCGCACCGGCGGTCGAGCGGACTGCGGAGGGATCGGCGGCCGAGGACCACAGGTACTCGACGGTGCCGTCCGGGCGGGCGGTGGCGCCGCCGACGGTGCCGCGCGGGGTCTCCAGGCGGGTCAGCCGGCCGTCCGCGAGGGAGTACGTGAACAGCTCGCTGCGCGCCTCGTACTCGTGCTCGACCAGCAGCTCCGCGGCGCCCGGGCGCCACTGCGCGGAGACGTCGCCGGGCAGCTCACGGCCCTGCTCGTCGCGCAGCGGGAGGGCGGTCTCGGCGCCGGTGGCGACGTCCCAGATCATCGGCTCCCAGCGGCCGGTGCGCTGGTGGGCGACCAGCAGTCGGGTGTCGCCGTCGACCGGGGCGAAGCCCAGGCAGGCCACGCCGCGCGGCTCGTCCCGGCCGGTGACCTCGTCCAGCTCGGCGACGGTCTCGACCCCGGCCGCGGTGAGCCGGACCACCCGGATGGCGGAGTGCATAGCGTCGCCGTGCTCGGTGTGGTCGATGGCGAGCAGGGTGGCGTCGTGGCTGAGGTCACCGACGCCGCCGTACTCCTCGTGCCGGTAGATCTCGACCGGCTCGGCCGCGCCCGGGCGGCGCAGGTGCAGGGTGGTGCCGTCCTCGTCGGTGGACCGGCCGACGACCACCGTGCCGTCCCGGCCCAGCGCGAGGCCGGCCGAGTAGGAGGCGGCGAGGCCCGGCACGGCCTCCTCGTCCGGGCCGCCCGTGAAGGGCTGGCGGCGCCAGACGCCGAACTCGTCGCCGTCGTGGTCGTCGAACCACCAGATCCAGTCGCCGTCCGGGGACAGCTCGGCGTCGGTGGTGCCGTTCGGGCGGTCGGTGACCCGGCGGTGGCCGCCGGTGGCGCGGTCCCAGGCGTAGACCTCGTAGGTGCCGGTCGCGTTGGACACGTACAGCGCCCGGTCGGGGGCGTCCTCGGCCCAGTCCGGCAGTGACACCCGGGCCGCCCTGAACCGCTGCTCCCACGCCGGTACGGCGCTCTTCTCCTCGCTCATCCGACCATCCAACCCGATCGGGGCGAGGGAACGGAACGGGCGGGCGGGGTTCACCCCCGCCCGCCCTCGTCCTCGCGGTGTCCCCCCGGCGCCCGCGGGGTGTTGGCTTCCGTGGGCCGGTGGGGTGTTCACTCCCCGAGCCGGTCGGGCGTTGACGAACGGCGCGGCAGCAGCCGGACCAGGCCCACCAGCACCAGCTCCAGCACCGCCAGCACCGCCACGCTGCGCCCGAAGGCCGCGGTCGGGTCGCCGGAGCCGTAGTAGACCAGGCCGATCAGCGCGATCCCGACGGCGCCGCCGACCTGCTGCACCGTGGCCACCACCCCCGCCGCCGCACCGGCCAGCTGCGGCTCGACGGCCGCCAGGACGACGGTGGTGACCGGGGCGATCACCAGGCCCATGCCGAGGCCGTCGACGAACAGCCCGGGCGCCAGCCACCACACGCTGCCGCCCGCGGCGCCGTACGCGGCGAGGGCAAGCAGGCCCAGCCCGACGGCCATCAGCAGACCGCCGACGGTGATCGTGCGGGGCTCGCCGAGGCGGGCGGTGACCCGGTGGGTGGCGTTCGAGGTGAGCAGGTAGCCGAGGCCGATCGCGGTGAACACCAGCCCGGCGCCGAGCGCGTCCAACCCCCGGCCCAGTTGCAGGTGCAGGGCGAGCACCAGGAAGAACGAGGCCTGGCCGAGCCAGAAGGCCAGCTGGGCGAGCAGCCCGGTGCCGAAGGCCCGGCTGCGGAACAGCCGGGTGTCGACCAGCGGGGTGGGGGCGGCGGTGGCGGCGGTGCCGGTGCCGGTGATGGTGGTGCCGGTCGTGGTGGCGGCGGTTGTGGCGCGGTGCTGGTGGACGGCGAACGCGACCAGCAGGACGGCCGCGGCGGCCAGGCAGAGCACCGTCCACAGCGGCCAGTCGAGGCCCGGGCCCTGGATCAGCGGCAGCACCAGGGCGGTCAGCGCGACGGTCACCAGCACCACCCCGACCGGGTCCAGCCCCGGCCGCTGCGGGGCCCGCGACTCCGGCAGGCAGCGACGGACGGCCGCCAGCGCGGCCAGGCCGATCGGCAGGTTGATCAGGAAGCAGCTGCGCCAGCCGAGGCCGAAGAGGTCCGCGCGGATCAGCAGCCCGCCGATCAGCTGGCCGAACACCGCGCCGATGCCCATGGTCAGCCCGTACCGGGCGAAGGCCCGGGCCTGTGCGGCGCCGTCGAACGCCGTCCGCAGGATCGCCAGCACCTGCGGGCCCATCAGCGCGGCCGCCAGGCCCTGAGCGACCCGGGCGCCGACCAGCGTGGCGGCGGTGGGGGCGAGGCCGCAGCCCGCCGAGGCGAGGGTGAACAGGGCCAGGCCGAGCGCGAACACCCGGCGCCGACCGTAGCGGTCGCCCAGCCGGCCGGCCGTGACCAGCCCGACGGCGAGGGCCAGGCCGAAGCCGGCCATCACCCACTGGACGACCGCCGGGCCCGCGCCCAGGTCGGCCTGGACGGAAGGGACGGCGACGTTGACGACGAAGGTGTCGAGGGCGGTCATGAAGGTGGCGGTCAGGACGACCGGCAGCAGGCCCTTGGGGGCGGCTGGGGCGGCTGGTGCCGCCGGTGCGGCCGCGACGCGGCGGCGGGTGTCCAGGGCGGTGCTCATCTCGGGCTCTCCTCCGGGGGGCGCTACTGCGGGGCTACCAGGGGCGGTCAGGGCGGTCAGGGGTTGTCAGGGGGGCGGGCGGGGCGCCGCCGTGGGGGTGTGGCGCCCCGCCGGAGTGGTTCGGCCGGGGGTCGGAGGCCGGGGTTGGCCGTACGTCCGTCTGACACGTACGTCCGTCTGACCTCTGCTACCTCCCCGTCCGTCTGGCACGTACGTCCGCCTGACTTCTGATACGGACGTACGTCTGACACGGACGTCCGTCTTGTCCGGACGTCCGTCCAGGACTCAGACTCCCGGCACGCGGTCCAGGAAGCCGTGCACGGTGCCGATCCGGCCCTCCGGGGTGGCCGCCAGCACATCGAAGCCGATCACCACCGGCTCGGCGCCATCCGGGCCGAGGTTCCAGGTGAACCGGGCGACGTCGTGGTGCGCGTCCACCGGGCCGAGGGTGAACCGCAGCCCCGGGAACTGGGCCTGGGCGGCGCCGATCAGAGCGTCGATCGCGTTCCGGCCGGCCACGGCGGCCAGCGGGTCGGTGTAGCGGCCGTCCTCGGCCCACACCTCGTCGATCAGCTTGCGACGGGCGGCCGGGTCGGTCTCGTTCCAGACCGCCAGGTAGCGCTCGGCGAGCTGCTGGAGGGCGGTGGCGGTGATCTCGGTCATGGTCATCTCCCGTGTTCCGGTGGGTGGTTGGCGGCTCGTTCCCGCTGCTCACAAAGGTACGGACGGGCGCCGGCGGGCGAATCAGTCACGGATCGGTACGGGGGTACGTAGGTATCCGCGGGGCCTACGTAGGCGGTGACCGCCCGTCCTGCTCAGCCGTGGCATCCGCCCGGCTCAGGTGGGCCGTTGTGCCGGAACGCCGCCGACCGGCTCGATAGGGTCGGGGGCATGCTGTACGGGAGGGAACACGAACAGGCCGCCGTGGACGGTCTGTTGGCACAGGCACGGACCGGCCGCAGCGGGGCGCTTCTGCTCCGGGGGGAGGCGGGGATCGGCAAGACCGCCCTGCTGGACGACGCCGTCGCCCGAGCGGGCCGGACGTTCCGGGTGATCCGGGCGGCGGGCGTCGAGTACGAGGCCGAACTGCCCTTCGCCGGGCTGAGCCTGCTGCTGGCGCCCGGACTGGACCGGCTGGACGCCCTGCCCGGGCCGCAACGGCGCGCCCTGGAGGCGGCGTTCGGACTCGGCGACGCGCCTCCGGCCGAGCCCGACGGTCCGGGCGCCGAGCCCGACGGTCCGGGCGCCGGGCCCGACCGTCCGGGCGCCGCGCCCGCCGACCGGCTGCTGGTCGGCCTCGCCACCCTCGGACTGCTCGCCGAACTCGCCGCCGACCAGCCGCTGCTGTGCGTGCTCGACGACGTCCAGTGGCTGGACCGCGCCTCCCTGGACGCCCTGCTGCTCGCCGCCCGCCGCCTCCAGGCCGAAGGCGTCGCCCTGCTGCTCGCCGCCCGCACCGAGCCCGGCGCCCTAGCCGACCACCGGCTCGGCCTGCCCGAACTACGGGTGGCCGCCCTGGCCGACACCGACGCCACCCGGCTGCTGGCCGAACGGGCCGGCCCCGACCTGCCCGCCGCCGTCCGCGACCGACTGCTCGCCGAGGCCGCCGGGAACCCGCTCGCCCTCACCGAACTCCCCGTCGCCACCGGGCCGCAGGCCCCCACCGCGGGCGGGCTGCCGCTCACCAGTCGTCTGCTGATCGCCTTCCACGGCCAGGTCACCGGGCTGCCCCCGGCCACCCAGACCCTGCTGCTGGTCGCCGCCGCCGAGGAGAGCGGCGAACTGGACGTCCTGCTGCCCGCCGCGGCCGCGCTCGGCGTCGGCGCCGAGAACCTCACCCCCGCCGAGGAATCCGGCCTGGTCACCGTCACCCCCGACCGCCGGATCGCCTTCCGCCACCCACTGCTGCGCTCCGCGATCCTCCAACGCGCCCCGCACCACCAGCGGCTGACCGTCCACCGTGGCATCGCGGGGGCACTGCCCGACGGCGACCGCCGCACCTGGCACCTCGCCCTCGCCGCCACCGCCCCCGACGCGGCCCTCGCCGACGCGCTGGAACGCACCGCCGTCCGCACCGGCCGGCGCGGCGGCCACGGTGGCGCGGCCGCCTACGAACGCGCCGCCCGGCTCACCCCCGACCGCGACGCCGCCACCCGCCGGCTCGTCCTGGCCGCCGAAGCCGCCACCGAAGAAGGCGAGTTGGAGCACGCCGAAGCGCTCGCCGACGAGGCCGCCGCCCGTACCGACAGCGTCCTCGCGCACGCCCTGCTGGACCACGTCCGGGCCACCGCGCACTTCTGGCGCGGCTCCTACCCGACCGCCTACCGGCTGTTGACCGACGCCGCCCTCGCCCTCGCCGCCGACGGCGCCGCCGCGGCCGCCGAGGCCGTCGAACCCGCCCACGCCGCCCGGATGCTGGTCCAGGCCTTCCACGCCGCCTGGTACGCCGGGGAGGAACCGGTCGCCGAGGTCCTCGACCGGCTCGCCGCCCTCCCGCTGCCCGCCGGCGACCCCCTCACCCCGCTCGCCCGCTACCTGCCCGCCGCGGTCCTCCCCGCCCTCGGCCGGACCGCCACCCCGCCGCCGCCCGCCCGGGAGGCGGTCGAAGCCGCCCGCCGGGCCGGCGCCGAGAGCCCCGCCGACCTGGTCCAACTCTGCGGCGCCACCCTCGTCCTCGGCCGCGACGAGGAGACCGTCGACCTCGGCGGCGAACTCGTCGCCGAAGCCCGCGCCAAGGGCACCCTCGGAGTGATGCCCACCCTGCAGTTCTTCCTCGCCGAGGCCGAACTCTTCCACGGGCGCCACGCCGACGCCGAGCTCACCGCGACCGAGGCCCTCGTCCTCGCCCAGGACACTGGCCAGCACCAGTGGGTCAGCCAACTCAGCGCCCTGCTCGCCTACCTGGCCGCCCTCGACGGCCGCACCGAACGCTGCACCGAACTGGCCACCACCGCCCTCGCCACCACCGGCCCGCAGACCGCCGCCCCCGCCGCCGGCCGCCCCTGGGCCCACTGGGCACTCGCCCTGCTCGACCTCGGCCAGGGCCGCGCCGCCGGCGCCGCCGACCGCCTGCACGCCCTCACCACCGGCCCCCACCGGCACCACGTCAGCGCCACCCGCGCCGTCCCCGACCTGGTCGAAGCCGCCGTCCGGCTCGGCACCCCGGACCGTGCCGCCGAGCCCTACGAACGCTTCGCCCGCTGGACCCGAGCCGCCGACCGCCCCTGGGCCGAAGCCCTACGCCTGCGCTGCCAGGCCCTGCTCGGTCCCGACGAACTCGCCGAACCCGCCTACCGCGCCGCCCTCGACCTGCACGCCACCACCCACCGCCCCTTCGAGCACGCCCGCACCGCCCTGCTCTACGGCGAATGGCTCCGCCGCACCCGCCGCCGCACCGACGCCCGCCCCCACCTCACGGCCGCCCTGGAAACCTTCGACCGCCTCGGCGCCCACCCCTGGTCCACCCGCGCCCGCACCGAGCTCTCCGCCACCGGCACCCCCGCCCCGGCCCAGACCCCCCAGACCACCCCGAACCCCCTGACCCCCCAGGAACTCCAGATCGCCCGCCTCGCCGCCGCCGGCCTCACCAACCGCGACATCGCCGCCCAGCTCTTCCTCAGCCCCCGCACCGTCGCCCACCACCTCTACAAGGCCTACCCCAAACTCGGCATCACCTCCCGCACCGCCCTCCCCACCACCCTCTGACCCGCCGCCCGCACCAGCCGGAAGGGTTGGAACCCGGTCCGGCCCTTCTCCCACCAGCACTCCTCCACCCGGAAGAGCCGCCCTACCGGTAGCCCGTCACCGGCGTGTGCCGCGGATCGCCGCGGTGCCCTCGGACGACCCGCGCCGGGAGTCGGCTGCCCAAGCCGGTCGCGAGCGCGGCATTGCCTCCGGCACGGCTCCGGCCACGGGCCTGCGGCCCGGTCGCGGCGCTCCGGCCGCCCGGACCGGTGAAGACGATCTCGTCGCCGTAGTCCCGGTCGTCCTCGCAGCCCCGGACACGATGACGGACTCGGCCCCGCGCGCCTCGGTGCCGCAGATGCCTGCCTGCCGGGACTTCATGGAGGGGTTGACCCGGATGTGCCTCCGGTCACTTGCAGTCCGCCGGCGGATGTCGCCCGGCTCGCCCGTGGCGGTTCTCGACGCCCTGCTGAGGAAGCCTCAGCCGCAGCCCTCGGGAGAAGGATTTCCGGCGGTTTCTCCCAGGATTCTCCCGAGAACTCCGGGAGAAACAGTCAGGGCCGGTGTCCCTTGCGGGACACCGGCCCTGAGCTGGTGTTACTGGGTCGGGGTGGCGGGATTTGAACCCACGGCCTCTTCGTCCCGAACGAAGCGCGCTACCAAGCTGCGCCACACCCCGGTCTTTCTGTTTGTCGCTCCGTCTCCTTCGCGACGAGTAGAACTCTACCGGACGCTCGCCGAGACACGAAATCCGGTTTCGGGCGGGCGTCCGGTGGGGGTCAGCGGGGGGTGGGGGTGAGGGTGAGGAGGGTGGCTTCCGGGGGGCAGGCGAAGCGGATCGGGGTGTAGCGGTTGGTGCCGCAGCCGGCGGAGACGTGGAGGTAGGAGCGGTGGCCGCCGGCCTGGTGGGTGGAGAGGCCCTTGACGCGGCGGGTGTCGAGGTCGCAGTTGGTGACCAGAGCGCCGTAGAAGGGGATGCAGAGCTGGCCGCCGTGGGTGTGCCCGGCCAGGATCAGGGGGTAGCGGTCGGCGGTGAAGGCGTCGAGGACGCGCAGGTAGGGCGCGTGGACGACGGCGAGGGAGAGGTCGGCGTCGGCGGAGGGGCCGCCGGCGACCTCGGCGTAGCGGTCGCGGCGGATGTGCGGGTCGTCGAGGCCGGTGAACTCGAGGTCGAGGCCGTTGACGGTGAGGCGGCCGCGGGTGTTGGTGAGGTCGAGCCAGCCGGCCGCGTCGAAGCCGTCGCGGAGCTTCTCCCAGGGGTTGTGCACGGCGCCGCTGATGCCGCGGTTGCCGGTGCCGTCGGGGTTGTTCATGCCGTGGACGCCGCTGCGCATGGCCTGGAGGTAGCGGGCGGGGTTCTTGCGGGCGGGGCCGTAGTAGTCGTTGGACCCGAAGACGTAGACGCCTGGGAAGTCCATGAGCGGCCCGAGCGCGTCGAGGGCGGCCGGGACGCCGAGGGGGTCGGAGAGGTTGTCGCCGGTGTTGACCACCAGGTCGGGGCGTAGCCCGGCCAGGCTCTGCAGCCAGCGCTGCTTCTTGCCCTGTCCGCTCACCATGTGGATGTCGGACACCTGGAGGATCCGGACGGGCTTGGCGCCCTGGGGCAGGACGGGGACCTCGACGCGGCGGAGCCGGAAGGCACGGACCTCGTACCCGACGGAGTAGGCGAGGCAGGCGGCGCCGGCGGCGGCGACACCGATGGGAACGGAGTACAGCGGTCGCATCAGCCCATGCTCTCAGACGGTGGATCAGGTGGTGAACGGCCGGTCGGCCGCCGTGGGCGCGGTCTCCGGGGCCCGTGCGGTCTCCGGGGTCGGTGCGGGCGGGGGCTGCCGGGTCTCCCGCCGGGCGCGCAGGGCCCGGACCTTGTGGCGGTTGCCGCAGCGTTCCATGGAGCACCAGCGGCGCCGTCCGGGCCGGGAGGTGTCGACGAAGAGCAGTTGGCAGTCGTGGGCGCCGCATTCCCGGATCCGGTCCGCGTGCGGGCCGGTGAGCAGGGCGATGGCGTCCCGGGCGAGGGTGGAGACCAGCTGGGCCCCGTCGGCGGGCGGCGGGGCGCCGGGGGTGCCGTCCGGGGCGATCCGGGGGACGAGCGGGGGGTGGGCGGCGGTCCGGTTGAGGGTGGCGTGGTCCTCGGGGTCACCGGTCCGGCCGTGGGCGCGGGCGGCGGCGAGGCGCCAGAGGGCGTCGCGCAGGGTGCGGGCGTCGGCGAGGTGTTCGGCGGTGATCCGTACGGTGTCGGCGGGTAGGCGCAGCCGGGAGCGGGGGAGCCAGTCGGTGAGGTCGGCCGGGTGGTGCAGCGCCTCGTACCGGGCGTGGTCGCCGGGGCCGCCGGTGGTGAGCAGTTCGAGGCAGAGGGCGCCGGCGTCGAAGTGGAAGCGGCTGCCGCCGGGGGTGGTGAGGACCAGGCCGGTCGGGGCTTCCGGTGCGCCGTCTCCATCGGTCATGTAACCAGGATAAGAGGTTACGGATCCGGGCGGGGTGGTCGTGGCGGTCGAAGGTTAATGGCAAGCGACGGAACGTCCCAGGTGGGAGACTCATGGCCATGACGACGCTCAAGGATCAGCTGCACCAGGACCTCACGGCTGCCATCAAGGACCGGGACGAGCTGCGCTCGTCCACCATCCGGCTCACGCTGTCCGCCGTCACCAGCGAGGAGGTTGCGGGCAAGCAGAAGCGCGAGCTGTCCGACGCCGAGGTGCTGAAGGTGATCACCCGCGAGGCGAAGAAGCGCCGCGAGGCGGCCGAGGCCTTCGACACCGGCGGCCGGGTCGACCAGGCCGCGCGCGAGCGCGCCGAGGGCGAGGTGCTGGCGGCCTACCTGCCGAAGCAGCTCTCGGACGAGGAGCTGGCCGCGATCGTGGCCGCCGCCGTGGCCGAGAGCGGGGCGAGCGGCCCGCAGGCGATGGGTGCCGTGATGAAGCTGGTGAAGCCGAAGGTGGACGGCCTGGCCGAGGGCGGCCGGGTGGCTGCCGCGGTGAAGGCCGCGCTGCTCTGAGCCGCACGTGTGAAGCGCACGTGTGAAGCGGCACGCGTGAACACGCCGAAGGGGCGCCCCCGGAAGATCCGGAGGGCGCCCCTTCGCCGTTGTGCGAGCGCGTTGTGCGAGCGCGTGGTGCGAGCGTCGTTGTGCGAGCTCGGAGGACCAGGTCAGGTCAGCCGTTGCCGCCGCCGTGCTTGCCGCCGTTGCCGTTCCCGCCCCCGCCGATCATGCCGGGCGGGAGGGTGAACCCTCCTCCTATCACCCCACCGGGGCCGCCGTTGCCCGGTGCGGGCGGCGGCGGGTTCTGGCCGGCCGGCTGCTGCGGGGCGTTGGGGTCGGCCGGCGGGGTGGCGCCCGCCGGGGGAGTGGCCGGCTGCGGGTCCGGGATGTTGGTGGTCTGGATGGGCTCCAGCGGCGTGCCCTTGAGCGCCTGGTTCATGGCCATCTGCCAGATCGGGCCGGGGCCGTCGGCGCCGAACACCTCGTCGAAGTGCTTTCCGCCGATGTTGATGTTCTTCATCTTGACGCCGCCGGCCGGGCCGCCGAGCCAGACCGCGGTGGCCAGCGACGGGGTGTAGCCGTCGAACCAGGCGGCCTTCTTCTCGTCGGTGGTACCGGTCTTGCCGGCGATCTTGCGGCCGTCGTCCAGGCCGAGGGCGGCGGCGGTGCCCTTCTCGGTCACGTTGAGCAGGACGGTGTTGACCGAGTCCGCGGTCTGCTCGGAGAAGACCTGGTTGCACTGCGACTGCGGGACCTTGAGGTCCTTGCCGTCCACCGTGGTGATCTTGTTGATCGCGATCGGGGTGCAGTACTTGCCGCGGGCGGCGAAGGTCGCGTAGACGTTCGCCATGGTCAGCGGGGAGAGCTCCAGGGTGCCGAGGACCATCGAGGGCACCTCCTGGAACTGGTCGCCCTTCGCGGACTGGGTGATGCCCACCTTGTTCGCCATCTGCTTCATCGCGCAGAGGCCGACCTGCTGCTCCATCTCCACGAAGTAGGTGTTGACCGAGAGGGCCATGGCCTGCTTGAGCTCGTACGGACCGACCTCGCCGGCCGACTCGTTCTTCACCGTGGCCTTGGGCTTGTCGGTGTTCTTCCAGGTGCCGTTGCAGGTCGACATCTGGGGGTAGTCGATCTTGTTCTCGGACGGGAACGACTGGGTGTTCGACATGCCCGCCTCCAGCGCCGCCGCGGCGAGGATCGGCTTGAAGGTCGAACCGGTCTGGAAGCCGTTGCCGCCGCCCATCGAGGCGTCGACGTTGAGGTTGACGACGGTCTGGTTCTTGTTCGGGTCCAGGCCGTACGGGCGGGTCTGGGCCATCGCCAGGATCTTGCCGGTGCCGGGCTCCATCATGGTCGCCGCGGCCGACACCTGGTCGGTCACGTTGACCTTCTTGGTGACGGCGTTCTGGGCGGCGGCCTGCTTGTCCGGGTCCAGCGTGGTGTAGATGTTCAAACCGCCGGTGTCCCACAGCTTCTTCCGGTCGTCGGCGGTCTTGCCGAAGGCCGGGTCCTGCTTGACCACGTGGCGGACGTAGTCGCAGAAGAAGCCCATGCCGGCCTGGGCGGTGATGCAGCCGTTCTGCGGGTCCTTGTACTTCAGACCCAGCGGGGCGGCCTTCGCCTCCTTCGCCTGGTCGGCGGTGATGTGCTTGTTCTCGAGCATCTTGTCGATGACGACGTTGCGGCGCTTGATCGTGTTGTCGGGGTAGCGCACCGGGTCGTACTGCGACGGGTTCTGGACCAGCCCGGCCAGGGTGGCGGCCTCGGCGATGGTCAGGTCCTTGTTGCTCTTGCTGAAGTAGCGCTGAGACGCGGCCTCGATCCCGTAGGCCTGGTGGCCGTAGAACGTGATGTTGAGGTAGTTGGTGAGGATCTGATCCTTGGTCAGGTCCTCCTCCAGCTTGATCGCGACCTTGAGCTCCTGGATCTTGCGGCCCAGGGTCTTGCGCTGGGCCTCCAGGACGGCGGCCTGGTCGTCGCCGGCCTTCTCCACGTTGACGTTCTTCACGTACTGCTGGGTCAGCGTGGACGCGCCCTGGGAGGCGGAGCCGCTCTCGGCGTTCTTGCCGACCGCGCGCAGGATGCCCTTGAGGTCGACGGCGCCGTGCTCGTAGAACCGGGCGTCCTCGATGTCGACCTGGGCCTTCCGCATGTACGGGGACATCTGGTCGGCGGTGAGGACGGTGCGGTCGCGCTCGTAGACCTTGGCGATCAGCCCGCCCTTGGCGTCGAAGATCTGGGTGGCCTGGGTGAGCGGCGGCGTCTTGAAATCGTCGGGGATGTTCTGGAAGCTCTCCGCCGTGTCCTTGGCGGTCAGGCCCATGGCGCCGACGGCCGGCAGGGCGAGGCCCGCCAGCAGGACTCCGGAGAGCACGCTGACGCCCAGGAACTTCACGCCGTTGCCGACGTGGTCCATCGGTGATCCGCTGCTCTTCCGGCGCGGAGCTCCGGGACTGCCTGGGGGCTGGGATGCCTGGGGGCGCTTCGGTGCCATGAGGAGAACCCTACGTCCCCGATTCCCGCACATAGGGGCAGGTGTTCGCCTAGGCTTGTCACAAGCTTGCGACAGCTTCGGTGCGTCAACATCGTTCACTCTTGTGAGTGCGGAGAGTTGCCCGAATTGCCCACCCTTGTACGGGTTTTGAGGCGGCCGAGGCCTGCTGTGTTCGGGTGAACGGTTGCGCTCCGTGACGGCGCCTGTGGCGAGAGTGGGGGCTTCGCGGCTGGCAAGGCCCGCGACCTGCGATCACTCCAACGAGTGAGATGACCGATACCCATAGTCCGATTGGGTCATTCGAGATTGAGCCCGAAGGGGCTGTTGCAAGTTCTCCTTCTTCCGTAACGTCCTCAACTGGCAACGGTGAATATGCCGTTGCCGCCGTGGGGGAGCCTCGAATCATCGGGAGAGGACGGCGCCGGCATGGGCTGGGTTGACGACTGGAGTGCGCAGGCCGCCTGCCGCACGAGTGATCCGGACGAACTGTTCGTCCAGGGGGCGGCACAGAACCGGGCGAAGGCGGTGTGCAGCGGTTGCCCCGTCCGGACGGAGTGCCTCGCGGACGCGCTGGACAACCGGGTGGAGTTCGGGGTCTGGGGCGGGATGACGGAGCGCGAGCGCCGTGCGCTGCTGCGCCGCCGCCCGACGGTCATGTCCTGGCGGAGGCTGCTGGAGACGGCCCGCACCGAGTACGAGGAGTCGCTCGCGACCGGCGTGATACTGACGGACTACGCCCAGGCGGGCTGAGCCCGGCCGCACGGCTTCGGCCGCACCGCTCCGGCCGCACCGCTCCGGCCGGACTACACCGCGCCGTTGAGCCGGTCCCCGATGGCCCGCAGACCGTCCAGGTCGTGCACGTCGCCGGGCAGCGCCGCCACCTCCACGATCGGCACGTCCGGGTACACCGAGACGAAGCGGTCCCGGGTGCGCCGCTCGCGCCCCATGATCTGCATCCGTTCGGCGTGCAGCCGCAGCAGCCCGGCCGCGAGCAGCTCCGCCTCGGGCGAGGAGTGCTCCGAGCCGTTCTCCTCCAGCGCCTCGGCGGCTGCCAGTGCCCGCTCCGCGGTGAGCTGCGGCGCTCCCGTGCTGTGCACCCGGTTGAGCACCAGCCCGGCCAGCGGCATCCGGTCCGCGGCGAGCCGGTCGACGAAGTACGCCGCCTCGCGCAGCGCGTCCCGCTCCGGCGCCGCCACCACCAGGAACGCCGTGCCGGGCGCCTTCAGCAGCTGGTAGGTGCGGTCGGCGCGTTCCCGGAAACCGCCGAACATCGAGTCCATCGCGCTGACGAAGGTCTGCACGTCGGTGAGCAGCTGGGCGCCGAAGATCTTGCCCAGGGCGCCGGTGAGCAGGCCCATCCCGGCGTTGAGGAAGCGCATCGCGCTGCGGCCGCCGACCTTGGCCGGCGCGGTCAGGATGCGGATCACCCGGCCGTCCAGGAAGGACCCGAGCCGGTTGGGGGCGTCCAGGAAGTCCAGTGCCGAGCGGGACGGCGGGGTGTCCACGACGATGAGGTCCCACTCCTCGGCGGCGCGCAGTTGCCCGAGCTTCTCCATCGCCATGTACTCCTGGGTGCCCGCGAAGCCGGCCGACAGGGACTGGTAGAAGGGGTTCTCCATGATCGCCTTGGCCCGTTCGGGCTCGGCGTGGGCCAGTACGACCTCGTCGAAGGTCCGCTTCATGTCGAGCATCATGGCGTGGAGCCGGCCGTCCCCGGCGACGTCCTTGACCACCCGGGGGGTGTTGTCCAGCTCGGTCAGGCCCATCGACTGGGCGAGCCGTCGGGCCGGGTCGATGGTCAGCACCACGACCTTGCGGCCGCGTTCGGCGGCCCGCAGGCCGATCGCCGCGGCGGTGGTGGTCTTGCCGACGCCGCCGGAGCCGCAGCAGACGATGATCCTGGTCTTCGGGCTGTCGATCAGCTCGTCCACCGCGAGCCGGCTGCCGGTGCCCCGCACCCCGCCGTTCGCGGAGGTCCCGCCGTTCGCCGAAGCCCCGCCCTTCACCGAAGTCCCGCCGTTCGCCGAAGCCGTACCGCCGTTCGCCGGAGTCACGCCGCCCCCTGCCGCTTCAGTTCGCCCGCCAGCCGGTACAGCCCGCCGAGGTCCACGCCCTCGCCCAGCAACGGGAGTTCGTACGTCGGGAGCCGCAACTGCTGCAGGTCGGCGCGCTGTTCGCGCTCCAGCTCGACCCGCTCGGCGTGCTCCCTGGCCTGCTCCAACAGCGGGTCGAGCAGTGGCTCCACCGCCGTCCGGACCGTCTCCGCCTTGCGCGAGCGGCCCCCCAGCCCGGCCTCACCGAGGGCCAGGGCCACCTCCTCCCGGTGGTCCCCGTCCACCGCGGCGACCGCGGCCGCGTCCAGCAACGGCGGCCGGACCATGTTGACCATCACCCCGCCCACCGGCAGCTTCGCCTCGCGCAGCTCCGCGATGCCGTCGACCGTCTCCTGCACCGGCATCTCCTCCAGCAGGGTGACCAGGTGCACGGCGGTCTCCGGGGACCGCAGCACCCGCATCACCGCCTGCGCCTGGGTGTGTATCGGGCCGATCCGGGCCAGCCCGGCGACCTCGGAGTTGACGTTCAGGAACCGGGTGATCCGCCCGGTCGGCGGGGCGTCCATCACCACCGCGTCGTACCGGCGCCGCCCGTCCGGGCCCTTGCGGCGGGCCGCCTCGCAGGCCTTGCCGGTGAGCAGGACGTCCCGCACTCCGGGGGCGATGGTGGTGGCGAAGTCGACGAAGCCGACCTTCTGCAGCGCCTTGCCGGCCCGGCCGAGCTTGTAGAACATCTCCAGGTACTCGAGCAGCGCCTGCTCGGTGTCGATCGCCAGCGCGAGGACCTCGCCGGGCCCGCCCTCCCCGGCGGGCAGCCCCAGCTGGGGGCGGGAGACCGAGGCGATCCGGCGCTCCTCGTACGGGAGCGCGGCGATCCCGAACAGCTCGGCGATGCCCTGCCGCCCCTCGACCTCGATCAGCAGCACCCGCCCGCCCTCGGCGGCCAGGGCCAGGGCCAGCGCGGCGGCCAGCGTGGTCTTCCCGGTGCCGCCCTTGCCGCTGACCACGTGCAGCCGGACCCCCTCCCAGTCGGGGTCGCGCCGGGCCGCCTGGCCGGGGGTGCGTGCCACGCTGCGTCTCCGTCCGTCTCCGTCCCTATGGGCGTCCCCTCCCGCGGGGCGCCCCAGGGGGGTGCCGATCGCGCAGGGGATGCCCTCCATGAGGGTGCCCCTCCGCGCGGACGCCCCTCCACGGGGGGTGCCTCCGCACGAGGATGCCCTCTCGCGAGGGTAACCAGGGAGCACGCCCGATGCCCGGAGCACCCGGGGTGCCAGGACTGAATCATGCCCCCTTTGTGTCCCACCTCACACGCGGGGCGATGGGCGGCAGCGATCGCCGGGACGGCTCGTCTAGAGTCTGGCCATGACCAAGTGGGAATACATGACGGCGCCCCTGCTCGTGCACGCCACCAAGCAGATCCTGGACAACTTCGGCGAGGACGGCTGGGAGCTCGTCCAGGTCGTGCCCGGCCCGAACCCGGAGCAGCTGGTGGCCTACTTCAAGCGGGAGAAGAACGCATGAGCCAGGTCGAGTCGCTCCTCGCCGAGCTGGGCCTGACCCTGCCGCCGGTGGCCGCCCCGGTCGCCGCGTACGTGCCGGCCGTGCGGTCCGGTGAGTTCGTGTTCACCTCCGGCCAGCTGCCGGTCGTCGGCGGCAAGCTGCCGAGCACCGGCAAGGTCGGCGCCGAGGTGTCCCCGGAGGAGGCCAAGGAGCTCGCGCAGACCTGTGCGCTGAACGCCCTGGCCGCCGTGAAGTCGGTGATCGGCGACCTGGACCGGATCGAGCAGGTCGTGAAGGTCGTCGGCTTCGTCGCCTCCGCCCCCGACTTCACCGGCCAGCCCGGCGTCATCAACGGCGCCAGCGAGCTGCTCGGCAAGGTGCTGGGCGAGGCCGGTGTGCACGCCCGCAGCGCGGTCGGCGTCGCGGTGCTGCCGCTGGACGCCCCGGTCGAGGTCGAGATCCAGGTGCGCGTCAAGAACGCCTGAGTGTGATCGCGAAGGCGGGGTCGGGCCTGTCCAACCCCGCCTTCGTGCGCTTAGCATCCGGGCATGGACCATCGAGCAACGACGCTCCCGATGCCGCCCGGTTGGCCCGCCCTGATCCGGGCGGTCGACTCCGGCCTGCTCACCCCGGCGGTGGCCAAGCCCGCCGCGACGGTCGTGCTGCTGCGCGACTGCGCCGACGGGCCGGAGGCCTACCTGCTGCGCCGTCGTACCTCGATGGCCTTCGCGGCGGGGATGTACGCCTACCCGGGCGGCGGGGTGGACCCGCGCGACGCCGAGGTCGAGCCCGGCTGGGCCGGGCCGTCACCCGAGGAGTGGGCGCAGCGGCTCGGGGTGGACGCCCGGACGGCGCGGGCGGTGGTGTGCGCCGCCGTGCGGGAGACCTTCGAGGAGGCCGGCGTGCTGCTGGCCGGCCCGGACGCGCGGAGCGTCGCCGCGCCGCGCGACTGGTCCGCGGAGCGGGCCGCGCTGGAGGCGCACGAGCTGTCCTTCGCCGAGTTCCTGCGGGACCACGGCCTGGTGCTGCGCAGTGACCTGCTGGGCGGCTGGGCCCGCTGGATCACCCCGGAGTTCGAGGCGCGGCGCTACGACACCTGGTTCTTCGTGGCCGCCCTGCCGGCCGGCCAGCGCGCGGCCCTGGAGGTCGGCGAGGCCGACCGGGTCGCCTGGCTGACGCCCGCCGAGGCGGTCCGGGGCCACCGGGAGGGCCGGTTCGGCATGCTGCCGCCGACGGTGACGGTGCTGCGCGAGCTGTCGCACGTCCGGTCGGCCGCCGAGGCGCTGGCCGCGGCCGCCGACCGGGTGCTGGAGCCGGTGCTGGGCCGGGCCGAGGTCCGCGGCGACCGAATGACGGTCCGCTGGCCCGGGTACGACGAACTGACCATCGACGGGGAGTTCCCCGCCGAGGAATCCTGACCCCCCACGACCGCATCCCACGACCGCATCCCAGTCCGCATCCCACTCCGCCGTGACACGACAACGCCGACCAGGAAGGACCGACACCCGATGGACCACAACGCCGTGGCTCGCCGGACGGCCCCCGAGCTGCCCGCCCGCCGACTGATCCGCCGTTCCCCCGCCTGCGACGGTCCGGTCCCGTTCGTCGAGGTCGCCCAGCGCGCCCTCGTCCGGGCCCTGCCCCTGCGGGCCCTGCACCGTGACGGCGAGCGCGGCCGGTGAGCGAGCGGAGCGAGCGAACCATCGAGAGGTGCGCGTTGCGCGAAGCGCCTGGCGAGCGCAGCGAGGTGGGCGCATGAGCGGGCGGAGCGAGCGAACCATCGAGAGGTGCGCGTTGCGCGAAGCGCCTGGCGAGCGAACCATCGAGCGCAGCGAGGTAGCAGCATGAGCGGATTCCTGCCGGGCGACCCCGCCGCCGTGGTCGGCGGCGAGGCGACTCCCCGGGCGTTGTGCGTGCTGGCGCCGAACCCGTCGCCGATGACGCTGGACGGCACAAACACCTGGCTGCTCTCCGAGCCCGGCTCGGACCTCGCGGTGGTGATCGACCCGGGCCCGCTGCACGAGGGCCACCTGCGCCGGGTGGTCGAGCTGGCCGAGGAGCGCGGCAAGCGGATCGCGCTGACCCTGCTGACCCACGGCCACGCCGACCACTCCGAGGGCGCGGCCCGCTTCGCCGAGCTGACCGGCAGCGAGGTGCGGGCCCTGGACCCGGCGCACCGGCTGGGCTCCGAGGGCCTGGTGGGCGGTCAGCGCCTGGACGTCGGCGGCCTCGACCTCCGGGTGGTCGCCACTCCTGGCCACACCTCGGACTCGCTGACCTTCCACCTGCCGGACGACGGCGCGGTCCTCACCGGGGACACCGTGCTCGGCCGCGGCACCACGATGGTCGCCCACCCCGACGGCCGGCTCGGGGACTACCTGGACTCGCTGCGCCACCTGCACACGATGGCCTCCGCGCACGGCGTGCGGACGGTGCTGCCCGGCCACGGCCCGGTGCTCGCGGACGCGCTCGGCGCCGTCGACTACTACCTGGCCCACCGGGCCACCCGGCTCGCCCAGGTGGAGACCGCGGTGGAGGCGGGCTGCCGGACGGCCGCCGAGGTGGTCGCCCGGGTCTACGCCGACGTGGACCGGGCGCTCTGGCCGGCCGCCGAGCTGTCGGTGCGGGCCCAGCTGGAGTACCTGACGGAGCACGGACTGATCCCGGACCAGGACTGACGCACGCATGCCGGAGGGCCCGTCGCGGTGATCGCGACGGGCCCTCCGGCGTTCGTACGGTGTCAGCGCGAGCGGCGGGACAGCCGCTCGACGTCCATCAGGACCACCGCGCGGGCCTCCAGCTTCAGCCAGCCGCGGCCGGCGAAGTCGGCGAGCGCCTTGTTGACGGTCTCGCGGGAGGCGCCGACCAGCTGGGCCAGCTCCTCCTGGGTGAGGTCGTGGGCGACGTGGATGCCCTCCTCGGACTGCACGCCGAAGCGGCGGGAGAGGTCCAGCAGGGCCTTGGCGACGCGCCCGGGCACGTCGGAGAAGACCAGGTCGGACATCACGTCGTTGGTCCGGCGCAGTCGGCGGGCGATGGCCCGGAGCAGGGCGATGGACACCTCGGGGCGGGCGTGCAGCCAGGGCTGCAGGTCGCCGTGGCCGAGGCCGAGCAGCTTGACCTCGGTCAGCGCGCTGGCGGTGGCGGTGCGCGGGCCCGGGTCGAACAGCGACAGCTCGCCGATCATCTCGCTGGGGCCGAGCACGGCCAGCATGTTCTCGCGGCCGTCCGGGGAGGCGCGGTGCAGCTTGACCTTGCCCTCGGCGACGACGTACAGCCGGTCGCCCGGGTCGCCCTCGTGGAACAGCGACTCACCACGGGCGAGGGTGACCTCGGTCATGGAAGCGCGCAGCTCGCCGGCCTGTTCGTCGTCGAGTGCCGCGAAGAGTGCGGCGCGCCGCAGAACGTCGTCCACGTGCTTCCTCCTTCTCGGCCGTCCGGCGGGTGGGCCGTCCGGCGCAAGTTCCGTTCAGTGTTCTGCATCACCAAGCATGGCGCATGTCGCTCCGATCATATGAGGAGGGGGTGTGTCCGGGTGTGCGGTGCGGGGCCATTCGCACCGGCGGGTCACGGGGCGGGCCGCCCGGCGGCCGCCGCTTTCTCGAACGTCTGTCCGTGCGGAGCGAACAGGGAGTCGCCCACCGCGGTGCGGGCGGAGAGGACTGCGTGCCCGGCCCGGTGGGCACTGGTCAGGCCTGCCGCCCGCAGGGCGGCGAGGTGCTGGGAGACGGCCGCCGGGGAGAGTCCGGTCCGGCCGGCCAGCTCGGTGGTCGAGGCGGGGGACTCCAGCTCGGCCAGCAGCCGGGCCCGGGAGCGGCCGAGGACGGCGGCCAGCGCGTCGGTGCGCGCGGCCGTGCCGGGGCGCTCCTCCCAGAGCGCGGCCGTGCCGCGCGCCGGGTAGATCAGCTGCGGCGGCTCGGGCGGCAGCACCCGGGTGAGCACCCGTGGCCAGGCGAAGGCCGAGGGCAGGAGCAGCAGGCCGGAACCGGCGGTCAGCCGGGCCACGGCGCAGTGCCGGCGCTCCAGCCGCAGCGCGGTGCCGTCCCAGCGGACCGTCTCGTGCAGTTCGTCCAGCATCCGCGCGGTGCCGTGCTCGGCGGCCTGCCGGGAGCGGTGGAAGACGTCCGCGGCCAGCAGCGCCCGGATCCGGGCCCAGTACGGCGCGAGCGCCAGCTCCCAGTACGCCTCGATCTCGGCGGCCAGCCGGGGCAACTGGCCGTCCGGGTCGCGGTACAGCGGCGCCAGGACGGCCGGGAGCCGGCCGCCCGCCTCGGCGGCCACGATGTCGAGATCGGCCCGGACCTGACCGGCGCCGGTCGTGGCGATCGCGGCCAGCTCCTCGGCGAGGGTGGGGGAGAAGCCGGCCGGGGCGGGGTTGAGGAAGTCGGGCAGGTGGCCGTCGGGCGGGACCATCGCGGCCAGCCGGCCCCGGTCCAGCCCGGCTGCGGCCAGCCGCTCGCGGACCTGCCCGGCCCAGCGGCGGTGCAGCGCCGGGGCGGGGGAGTGGGCGAGGGCGCGCAGGCTGGTCACCACCTCCTGCATCGGGCTGACGGCGAACCGGGTCAGCGCCAAGTCCTGCGCGGAGAAGTGGAGTTCCGTCCGCACCTGCACCCCTCCTGGAGAAGATTCGGCCCCAGCTTAAACACTGGCGGCCGGCCGGCGGCGGGGCGCAGGATGCCTGCGTCCCCACCGATCCGTACGAAAGCCGGTGACCCGTCATGTCCACCACCCCCGAGGCCCGCGAGCGCGCACTGCGGCTGCGCGAGCTCCTCGCGGAGGGCGTGCTCGTCCTGCCCAACGCCTGGGACGCGGGCAGCGCCGCGGTGATCGCCTCGGCCGGCGCCCGGGCGATCGCCACCACCAGCGGTGGCGTCTCCTGGTCGCTCGGGCACGGCGACGGCCAGCGGATGGACCGGGCGGCGGCGGTCGCGGCGGCCCGCCGGGTCGTCGCCGCGGTGGACCTGCCGGTCACCGTCGACGCCGAGGGCGGGTACGGGCCGCTGCCCGCCGACGTGGCCGCGACCGTCACCGAGCTGGTCGGCGCCGGCGTGGCCGGGGTCAACCTGGAGGACTCCAGGGCCGTCGGCGGCCCGCTGTTCCCGGTGGCCGAGCAGGCGGAACGGCTGCGCGCGGCCCGGACGGCGGCCGCGGCGGCCGGGCTCCCCGAACTGCTGGTCAACGCCCGTACCGACGTCTTCCTGTTCGGGCTCGGCGGGCTGGACGACGTCCTGGCCCGGGCCGAGGCCTACGCCGAGGCGGGCGCCGACGGCCTGTTCGTCCCCGGGCTGCTGGACCTCGACGCCCTCACCGAGCTGTGCCGGCGCTCCCCGCTGCCGGTGAACGCGATGGCCGGGGCGGGCGGGCCGACCGTCGCCGAACTCGCCGCCACGGGGGTGCGGCGAGTCAGCGTCGGCACCGGCCTGGCTCAGGCCGCGTACACCACGGCCCACCGGGCCGCCGTCGAGCTGCTCGGCGCCGGGACGCTGACCGAGCTCGACGGCGCGCTCGGCTTCGGGGAGCTGAACGGGCTGTACTGACCGCCCTGCGGCCCTGCGGCCCTGCGGCCCTGCGGCTCTCCGGCTCTCCGGCTCTCCGGCCCTGCGGATCCGGCTCAGCCGGTGAAGCCCAGCTCGGCGAGGCTCTGCTCGATCCGGGCGTGGTGGGCGGCCTCCCAGTCGTCCAGGGTCTCAGCGGCCTCCTCGGCCAGCTTCGCCCGGGCCGCCGCCAGGGCGCTCGCCCGCTCGGCGGCGGGCACCACCACGACGCCCTCCTCGTCGGCCACCACGATGTCGCCGGGCGCCACCAGCACGCCGCCGCAGCGCACCGGGGCGCCGTGGCTGCCCAGCTGCTTCTTCGCCCCGGGGATCGGGATGACGCCCCGGGCGACCACCGGGAAGCCCAGGTCCCGCACCTCGGCGAGGTCCCGGATCAGCCGACTCAGGCGAAGAACTTCAGCAGCTCCGGCACCAGCGCCTCGGGCGCCACCTCGTGGGTCTGGTCGGCCAGTGTCCGGTACTCGGCGCCCGGGACGGCCCCGGCCACCGCGCGGGTGGGAGCCCGCAGCAGCTCCGGGCTGGCGCCGCCGTCCAGGACCAGGGTGGGCACGGCGACCGTGGCCAGCAGTTCGGTCGGCACCGTGCCGCCGGTCCGCCCGCCGAGCGCCGCCGCGTCGTACGCCAGGGTGGGCGCGACCGCCTCGAACACCGGCCACACCGGGGCGTAGCGCATCCCCTCCACCATCTCGCCGGGCATCCCGACGAAGGTCATGAAGGCCGCGACGGCGTCCCCGCGCCGCCCCTCGGCGATCGCCGCCTCCAACTCGGCGACGTACCCGACGAACTGCTCGCTCCGCTCCTCCTCGGTGCTGAACGGCGGCTCGTAGACGGCGAGTCGGCTCATCCCGACGCCCGCCGCCGCGGCCCGCAGGGCGAGCGCGGCGCCCGAGGAGATGCCGAAGACCGCGGCCGAGCCGCCGGCCGCCGTGATCACGGCCGCCAGGTCCTCGATCTCGCGCTCGACGGCGAACGGCGCGGTGTCCCCGCTGTCGCCGCGGCCGCGCCGGTCGTAGGCCCACACGGTGTGGTGGGCCGAGAGCCGCTCGGAGACGGCGACGCCCGGGTCGAAGCCGCGGTGGCCGATCGCCCCGTCCACCAGGACGACGGCCGGGCCGGAGCCGGTGACGGTGCAGGCGATGGTGGTGCCGTCGGTGGAGACCACGGTGCTCATGGGGTGTTCCTTCGGTCGGACGAGTCGGTCGCAGGGGTAGACCGGGGCTCGCCGCAGAACTCATCGCTCCGGCCGGAGATTTCTTCCGGCGGGCTGGCTCCGAGGGCGCTGACGACGGCCTGCGGGGCCCGTCCCGCGGGCATATGTTTTACGGGTAAATTACCTGCTAATCTTTTTTCCATGGCCACAACCGCCCAGTTCCGACAGGCGCTCCGGGTCGGCCCGCCCGGCGACAGCTGGCACAAGCCCGCCCTCAGCGCCGTGGTGACCCTCGGCACCCTCAACCTCACCCTGCTCGCCCTCGGCCGGCTCGACCTCGCGCTCTACACCTCGGCCGGCGGACTCGGCGCGCTGTACGGACACGGCCTGCCCTACCGCTCCCGGGCCCGCACCCTGGCCGCCGTCCTGCTCGGCACCCTGCTCAGCACCGCCGCCGCCCTCACCGCCGCCGCGCTGACCCGCGACGCCGTCACCCTGGTCGCGGTGGCCGCCGGGCTCGCCGCGCTGCACAAACTGGGCTGCGACGCCGCCCGGATCGGCCCGCCCGGCAGCCTGATCATCACCTTCACCACGGCCGGCTGCGCCTTCGTCCCCCAGCGCCCCGCCGACCTCCTCCCGCACCTGGCGCTCGCCGCGCTCGGCGCCGCACTGGCCTGGCTGGTCGGCATGGCCCCCGCGCTGCTGCGCCCGTACGGGCCCGAGCGGATCGCCACCGCCCGCGCCCTGGAGGCCGCCGCCCGGCTGGCGCGCACCGGGCCCGGCACGCCGGACGCGGCCGCCCGGACGGCCCTGGTCGGCGCGGTCGACGCGGCCCGGCAGAGCCTCGGGCAGTCCTCCCCGGCCCGGTGGCCGGCCCTCGGCGACGCACCCGAGCGGCTGCTCGTCCACGCCGAGTCGGCCCTGGCCGCGCCCGCCGACCCGGCCGCCGCCGAGCGGTACTCGGCCTGGGCCCGCGACCTGCGCCGGGGCCGCCCGCTGCCGCTGCCGGAGCTCACCGAGGCGGAGGCGGCCGAACTGCGCGCCCGCCGGCCCGTTCCCCGCCCGGCACCGCACCGGGCGCTGCGACCCGGCTCCGCGCTGCTGCCGATCGGCCTGCGGGTCGCGGTCGGCTGCGCCGCGGCCGGATGGCTCTCGCTGGCGCTCGGTGTCGGGCGGCCGTACTGGGCGGTGGTCACCGCGGCCTCGGTGTTCCAGGCCAACAGCACGCTGTCCTGGCAGCGCGCACTGCAGCGGGTGCTGGGCAACCTGCTCGGCCTCGCCGCGTTCACCGCCGTCCTGCCCGTCGCGCACTCGGGCCCGGTGGCGCTGATCGCGCTCGGGCTGCTCTGCCAGTTCGGCGCGGAGGCGACGATCGCCCGCAGCTACTGGCTGGCCACCGTCTTCGTGACCCCGATGGCCCTGATGATGACCGAGTTCGCCGGCCTCCAGCCCGCCCGGGGGCTGGTCGCCGACCGCTGGCTGGACACCTGCGTGGGCGCGCTCACCGGCCTCGCCGCCTGCCTACTGGTCACCAACCGCCGCACCGCCACCCGGCTGTCCCGCGCCCTGGCCGGGGTCGAGACCGCCACCCGTCGGGCCCGGGCCGCCGTCGCCACCGCCGGCTCCGAGGCCGCCGCGGCCCGGACCGGCCTGGCCACCGCCCTGCTGGAACTGCGCGAGGCCGCCGACAACGCCACCGGCGAGTGGCGCCGTCCCGTGCTCCCGCACCAGCGCACCGCCGACACCGAACGCCGCGCCCACCACCTGCTGGCAGCCCTGCTGGAACGGCGGGGGGCCGGAGCGCGCGCCGCCCAGGGCCTGCCGTACAGGCCCTAGGATCGACGGACAGCCGGACGGTCGGTCGCGGAACGGGAGCAGCACACGTGGAGGACGTCGTCGCAGGTGTGCTGCGCCAGTGGGAGCGTGCCTACCCGGGCCTGGACACCGGCCCGATCGCCGTTCTCGGCCGGATCAACCGCTGCGCCGCACTGCTCCAGCAGACCCCCGACCCGCTCACCCGGACCGGCCTCACCCGCGCCGAGTTCGACATCCTCGGCGCCCTGCGCCGGGTCGACCGCGAGCTGACGCCCACCCAGCTGGCCCGCGAGAGCTTCGCCTCCGGCGCCGCCGTCACCAAGCGTCTGCGCCTGCTGGAGGACCGCGGCCTGGTCAGCCGCCGCCCCGACGAGCGCGACCGCCGGGTCGCCCACCTCTCCCTCACCGCGGCGGGCCGCGAGCTGGTCGACGGCCTGGTCCAGGAACTCGTCGCCTACGACCGCGCCCTCCTCGCCGGTCTCACCCCCGACGAGCAGGCCCGCCTCGCCGACGCCCTGGCCGGCCTCCTCAACACCCTCGAGGGCACCATCGGCCGCCCCCCGCGGTGACCACCCCCCCACCCGGACCGCCCCCTTCGCACAACAGCCGCCCCGGCAGGGCGTTTTTCCCTCCTTGATCGGCCCCGAGCGGTCCGCCGCTCGGCGTAGCCTTCGTCCATGGCAGAGAGCAAGGTCCGGAAGGCGACGGCGCCGAAGCAGCCCGCGGAGAAGCCGGCCGGGAAGACGACGGCGGCGAAGACGACGGCGGCGAAGAAGCCGGTGGTGAACAAGCCGATGGCGAACCAGCCGGCCGTGAAGCCGAGGAAGCCGGAGTCGCACCTGGCGATGGTGCGGCGGGCCCGGCGGATCAACCGTGAGCTGGCGGAGCTGTACCCGTACGCGCACCCGGAGCTGGACTTCGAGAACCCGTTCCAACTGCTGGTGGCCACCGTGCTGTCGGCGCAGACCACCGACCTGCGGGTGAACCAGACCACCCCGGCGCTGTTCGCCAAGTACCCGACGCCGGAGGACATGGCGGCGGCGAACCCGGAAGAGCTGGAGCAGATCATCCGTCCGACCGGCTTCTTCCGGAACAAGGCGAAGTCGCTGATCGGCCTGTCGACCGCCCTGCGCGACGAGTTCGGGGGTGAGGTCCCGGGCCGGCTGGCCGACCTGGTGACGCTGCCCGGGGTCGGCCGCAAGACCGCCAACGTCGTGCTCGGCAACGCCTTCGGTGTCCCAGGGATCACCGTGGACACCCACTTCGGGCGGCTGGCCCGGCGGTTCGGCTGGACGACCGAGGAGGACCCGGTGAAGGTCGAGCTGGCCGTCGCCGAGATCTTCCCGAAGTCGGAGTGGACGATGCTCTCGCACCGCGTGGTCTTCCACGGCCGCCGGATCTGCCACTCCCAGAAGCCCGCCTGCGGGGCCTGCCCGATCGCGCCGCTCTGCCCCTCGTACGGGGAGGGCGAGCTGGACCAGGAGAAGGCCCGCAAGCTGCTCAAGTACGAGATGGGCGGCCAGCCCGGCCAGCGGCTGAAGCCGCCGTCGGACTTCCCCGGCGAGGCGGCGGCCCGCGCCGACGCCGAGGCCCACCACGGGCGGGTCGCGGACCTGGGGGTGGAGGCGTGACCACGACTGCCATCGAGCGGAACGGCCTGCCGGACTGGCTGGAGCCGGTCCGGGACGCGGCCGAGCGGGTGCTGCCGGAGCAGCTGAGCCGTTTCCTGCCGCCGCGCGAGGGCGGCCGGGCGGCGGCCGTGCTGATGCTGTTCGGCGAGGGCCCGGACGGACCGGACCTGCTGCTGATCGAGCGGGCCCGGTCGCTGCGCTCGCACGCCGGCCAGCCGTCCTTCCCGGGCGGCGCGCTGGACCCGGAGGACGGTGACCCGGACGGCCCCGGCCCGGTCGCGGCGGCGCTGCGCGAGGCCTGGGAGGAGACCGGTCTGGACCCGGCCGGGGTGCAGGTCTTCGCCGAACTGCCCCGGCTGTACATCCCGGTGAGCAGCTTCGTGGTGACCCCGGTGCTGGGCTGGTGGCGCGAGGAGTCGCCGGTGCGGCCGGTGGACCAGGGCGAGACCGGCGCGGTGTTCCGGGTGACGATCGCCGACCTGGCGGACCCGGCGAACCGGGTCCGGCTGCGGCACCCGTCCGGGCACGTCGGGCCGGCCTTCGCGGTCGCCGGGCGGCTGGTCTGGGGGTTCACCGCCGGGGTGATCGACCGGGTGCTGCACCACAGCGGGCTGGAGCTGCCCTGGGACCCGTCCCGGGTCGTCGACCTCTCGGACGACGCGCTGGCACTCGTCCAGGGCGACCTCGAGCACTCCCGGGCCCTGCCGGGCGGCGACGCCGACGGCTCGTGACGGGCCGTCGGCGCGGCACGGTCGCGAAGCGTGGGAGGGTGTCGGAGTGAACGTCCTGGATGTGCTGCTGGTCCTCGCCGCCGTCGGATTCGCCGTTTCGGGCTACCGGCAGGGCTTCGTGGTGGGCGTCCTCTCGCTCGTCGGCTTCCTCGGCGGCGGCCTGCTGGCCGTCCAGCTGCTGCCGCTGCTGCTCGACCACCTCAGCCCCGGCACCACGGCCTCGGTGGTGGCCGTCGTGGTGGTGATCGTCTTCGCCGCGATCGGCCAGGCGGTCACCGCGCACTACGGCTGGAAGCTGCGCGGGCACATCGACCGACGCCCGGCCCGGGTGCTGGACGCGTCCGGCGGCGCGGTGGTCAACGTGATCTCGATGCTGCTGGTGGCCTGGCTGATCGGCTCCGCGCTGGCCGGGACGTCACTGCCGACGGTCTCCAAGCAGGTCCGGTCCTCGGCGATCCTCGGCGGCGTCCAGAACGCGCTGCCAGGCGACGCGCCGAACTGGTTCTCCGACTTCTCCAAGGTGCTGGCCCGCAACGGCTTCCCGCAGGTCTTCAACCCCTTCGAGCACGAGCCGATCACCCAGGTCGACACCCCCGACCCGGCGCTGGCCAACAGCGCGGCGGTGGCCAAGGCGCGGCAGAGCCTGGTCAAGGTGGTCGGCGCCGCGACCTCCTGCGGCAAGACCCTGGAGGGCAGCGGCTTCGTCTTCGCCCCGCACCGGGTGATGACCAACGCCCACGTGGTCGGCGGCGTCGACGAGCCGACCGTGCAGATCGGCGGCGTCGGCCAGCTGTACGACGCCACGGTGGTCCGCTACGACTGGCAGCGCGACATCGCCGTCCTGGACGTGCCCAAGCTGAACGCGCCCGCGCTGACCTTCGCCGGCGAGGCGAAGACCAACGACAGCGCGATCGTCGCCGGATTCCCCGAGAACGGCGCCTTCAACGTCCAGCCCGCCCGCATCCGCGGCCGGATCCAGGCCAACGGCCCGGACATCTACCACCGCGGCCAGGTGGTGCGCGACGTCTACGCGGTGCGCTCGCTGGTCCGCCAGGGCAACAGCGGCGGCCCGCTGCTCACCCCGGACGGCCAGGTGTACGGCGTGGTCTTCGCCAAGTCCCTGGACAGCGCCGACACCGGGTACGTGCTGACCTCGGCCGAGGTGCGCGACGACGTGACGGCGGGCAGCGCCGCGACCGCCAAGGTGGACACCCAGGGCTGCGCGCTCTGACGCCGCGCCGGGCCCGCCGGTGCATGATCCGTCGTACCGTCAGCCCGCCCTGGTAGCCTCGGCCGCGCTCACCCGTTCGGCTCAACCGGGGTGCCGTCCCGGAGTGAGCCGTACGGAGGTCGTGGCAGTCCGATGATGGGTCATTCGCACGCGGTGAGCGGGGCGATGCTGTACGCGGCCTCCGCCCCGTTCCTGCCCCCGCTGCTGCTGCACACCACGCTGCAGCCGGCGGACATACTGATGGGCACGGTGCTGTGCGCGGGCGCCGCGCTGCTGCCGGACCTCGACCACCACGACGGTTCGATCGCCAACTTCCTCGGCCCGATCTCCAAGGCGCTCTGCCGCTTCGTGGCCTGGGCCTCCGGCGGGCACCGGCACGCCACCCACTCGCTGCTGTTCGTCGCGCTGATGGGCGGTGGCACCTGGGCCGGCGTCACCTTCCTGGGCCGCTACTTCACCCTCACGGTGACGTTCTTCCTGCTGGCACTGGCGGTCCGGGCGCTGCGGCTCTGCCCGCCGAGCAACGGCCCGGAGGCGTGGATCACCGTCATCGGCCTGTCCGCGCTCGGCACCTTCGGGATGAACACCTGGATGCCCAATTCGCCCGGCTGGCTGCCGTACGCGGTCGGGCTGGGCACGCTGGCACACCTGCTGGGCGACTGCCTGACCAAGAAGGGCGCGCCACTGCTGTGGCCGCACAAGGAGCGCTACGAGATCGTGCTGATCAAGCGCAGCGGCAACAACGTCGAGACCAAGGTGCTGGTGCCGATCATGTCGGTGGCGACCTTCGTCCTGCTCTGGTTCACCGCGCTGTCACCGCAGATCGTGAACTGACCGGCCGTCGAACGGCCGACCGACGCGGCGCGAGGCCTCAGGTCTCGCGCCGCAGTCGTGCGCCCACCCACCGGGCCCGCCGGCCGAGGATGCGCGGGATGCCCATCTGCCGCTGCGCCCCGCGCTGGCGGCGGTCGAGGCCGTCGAAGCCGAGGTCCTCCGACCAGTCCGGGCGGTATGCGGAGCGCTGGGGGCTGTTGTGGCGTCGGCCGCGCGGGGCGTCGCCGCGATCGGGCATCCAGGTCATACCGGAATGGATGCCCCTGGGCCGGTGGGAGTAACCGTCCGGGTTTGTCGAAATTGGCCCATGCGCATGTCATATGAGCGCAACATCAAGGGAGTTGGGACTTTCGCACACTCCCTAGCACCTCTCCTGGCGACCCCCGGCGTCCCTCCGGGCAGTCACTCCTTGTGGCGACCGACCCAGTCCAGCAGCTCGGCGGTGAACTCCTCCGGCGCCTCCTCATGCGGGAAGTGTCCCACCCCCGGCAGCAGCCGCCAGCGGTACGGCGCCGCCACGTACTCGCCGCCGCCCAGCGCGGTGTGCGACAGCAGCACCGGGTCCGCGGCGCCCTGGACGTGCAGGGTCGGCGCGGTGATCGGCTTCTTCATCCGCCGGGCGAACTGGATGCCGTCCGGGCGGGCCATCGAGCGCAGCAGCCAGCGGTACGGCTCGATCGAGCAGTGCGCGGTGCTGGGGATCTGGATCGCCTGCCGGTACGCGTGCACGGCGGCCGCGTCCAGCTTGTTCGGGCCGGTCCACTCGTCCAGGTAGCGGCCCACCAGCGCGGCGTCGTCCGCGACCAGCCGGCGTTCCGGTATCCACGGCCGCTGGAAGCCCAGCACGTGGTCGAAGGCGGCCATCTGCTTGCGGTCCGTCAGCAGCGCCCGGCGGAGGTCCCGGGGGTGCGCTGCGGAGACCACGGTGAGGCTCCGGATCACCGACGGGCGCATCACCGCCGCCACCCAGGCCAGGGTGCCGCCGGAGGCGTGCCCGACCAGGTGCGCCCGGGGCTCGCCGAGCGAGCGGATCACGCCGGTGATGTCCAGGGCCAGGTTGCCCGGGTCGTAGCCGCGCGGGGTGCGGTCGCTGCCGCCGATGCCGCGCAGGTCGAGCGCCACCGCGCGGTAGCCGGCCGCGGCCAGCGCGGTCAGCTGGTGGCGCCAGGCCCACCAGTACTCGGGCCAGCCGTGCACCAGCAGCACCAGCGGGCCGGAACCCACCTCGGTGATGTGGAAGCGGGCGCCGTTGGCCGCCAGGTCGCGGTGCGTCCAGGGGCCGGACCGCCGGATGCTCCAGGCCTCGCCGACGGCGCCGTCGGCACCCTCGTCGGACCGTCCGGGAACGGGGACGTTTTCGGCGGACTCCGGGCCGGAGTCGGGGCCACCGTCCGGGCCGCCGTCCGGGGCGGAGTCGGGGCCGGAGTCGGGGCCGGAAACGGCGGACGGCTGCGCGGTGGCGGGCTTGTGGTCGAGCGGCATACCGAGAGCGTGTCACATCCGTGCGAAGGACACGTGCCCGGCACTCGCCGTCGGCGGGTCCGGGCACGTCAGTCGCGGGGCGGGTTACGGGATGCGGCCCAGGCCCCGGTCGATCTCCTCCTGGGTGGCCGGACGCGGCCGGGCGTTCTTCAGCACCTCGGCGGTCCTGTGGACGCCCTCGATGGTGCGTTCGGGCTTCTGGATCTTCTTGAAGAACCGCCTCGCCACCACGAACAGCACCGCGGCGAGCACCCAGTAGGCGCCCGCGACGATGAGGAAGGACCAGCCGAGCGACAGGCCCAGCGCGTGGATGCCGAAGGCGAACGCGGCGCTCAGCATCGGGACGGAGAACAGGATCACCACGAGGGCGACGCCTACCGAGACACCGCCGGAGACACCGCGCTTGACGTCCGCCTTGATCTCGGACTTGGCGAGCGCGATCTCGTCGTGCACGAGTGCGCTCAGATCGGCGGTGGCCGCCGCGAACAGCTGCCCCACCGAACGCTCGCCCTCGTAGGGCGCCCGGCCGTTGCTGGACGGGTCTGCGGCTCCTGCGGGCATCAGCGGTTCTCCTCTGCGGCTGCTGCGGCGTGACGCCGGCGCGGGGTGCGGTTTCCGGGGCCGGTGGGGGGTCCGGAGGCGTCAGCGGTTTGTCGACAGCTCAGAATCATGCCCCTACCGGTCAGTCGGACACCACTCCGGGGCCCCGCCGGAGGGACGTGTCCTGGCTTCGGAAGGCCGCTGGGAGGCCGCTGGGAGGCCGTTGGAGGGCCACTGGAAGGCCCCCGGAAGGCCACCGGAAGGCTGCTGGGAGACCGCTGGGCGATCGCTCGGGGTGCCTCCGGGCGGGCTGTCGGCGGCTTTCCCACGGGGGCTCAGCGGCCGGCCGCCGGTCCCTCGCCGGGCAGCTGCCGGGCGGCCTCGACGGCCGCCGCCGCGTCCGTGTTCCGGGCCCGCCAGGCCGGGTCGTCCTGCTGGTAGACGTCCGGGACGCCGTCGCCGTCCTCGTCCCGGTCCTCCTCCTCGCACAGCGCGCGGTAGTGCCGGTTGCGCAGCTTGAGCAGCACGGTGGCGACCAGCGCGCAGAGCAGCGAGCCGACCAGGACGGCCGTCTTGGCGCGGGTGGCGAGCGCCAGGTCGTGCGGGAAGGCCAGTTCGCTGATCAGCAGCGAGACGGTGAAGCCGATTCCCGCGAGCACCGAGACGGCGAACAGGTCGGCCCACTTGAGCTGGGGGTTCAGCTCGGCCCGGGTGAACCGGGCGGCCAGCCAGGTGCCGCCGAATATGCCCACCGTCTTGCCGACCAGCAGCCCGATCACGATGCCGAGCGGGGTGGCCTGGGTGAACACCTCGCGCAGCGCCGGGCCGGAGATCGCCACCCCGGCCGCGAACAGCGCGAACACCGGGACGGCCAGCCCGGCGGAGAGCGGGCGGACCAGGTGCTCGATGTGCTCGCCGGGGGAGTGCTTCTCGTCGCCCTCCCGGTGGCAGCGCAGCATCAGGCCCATCGCGACGCCCGCCACCGTGGCGTGGATGCCGCTCTCGTGCATCAGCGCCCAGACCACCACGGCCAGCGGCACGAACAGGTACCAGCCCTTCACCCCGCGCCGGTGCAGGAACCAGAACAGCACCAGGCCGGCGAGGGCCAGTCCGAGCGCCCAGAACTTGATCCCGGAGCTGTAGAAGACCGCGATGATCAGGATCGCGATCAGGTCGTCGACCACGGCCAGGGTGAGCAGGAAGGCGCGCAGCGCCGAGGGCAGGTGACTGCCGACCACGGCCAGCACGCCGAGGGCGAAGGCGATGTCGGTGGCGGTCGGGATGGCCCAGCCGCCGGGGTGGCCGCCGCTGCCGGAGTTGGTCAGGGCGAACAGGATCGCGGGCAGGGCGACGCCGCAGACCGCGGCGATCACCGGGAGGGCGGCCGCACTCGGAGTGCGCAGCTCGCCCGCGACGAACTCGCGCTTGAGCTCGATGCCGGCCACGAAGAAGAAGATCGTCAGCAGGCCGTCCTTGGCCCAGTTGGCCAGGGTGAGGTCGAGGTGCAGCGGGGCGGACGGGCCGATCTTGTAGTCGAGCAGGCTCTCGTACCCGTGCGGCCAGACGTTCGCCCAGATCAGCGCCACCACGGCGGCGGCCAGCAGCAGCACGCCGCCGACCGTCTCGGTGCGCAGGGCGTCGGTGATGAAGGTGCGCTCGGGGAGCGACAGCCGGCCGAGGAACTGCCGGCGGCGGGTCGTCGGCTCGTGGACGGGCGGCTGGTCGGTCACGGGGACCTCCTGGGGCTGGGAGCGGCAACGGTTGCACGGGTGGTGCAGTTGCCGACCAGACTTCCCGGCGCGCCCTGTGACGCCCGCGAGTCCTGCTCAAGGATCTTGATGCGTCCTTAACAGTCTAGCGGGACGTTCGGGTGACCACCGGATCGTCCTTACAAATGACTTAAGCCCTGTGGGCCGGTTCTGCACTCCCGAGAAGCAATGGACCGGCACCCGAACGGCTCAGGCCGAGTGCAGTCGGGTGAACGGCTCCCTAGGGTCGGTGGCAGGCGCCCGCCCGGTCCGGGCCGGTGCGCGTCCCCCTTCCCACCCCGCTGTTCCCGCTGTACCCGCTGTACTTGCTGGAGGCACGACCATGCCCGGTGGCGGCACCACCATGCCCCAACCGCCCCTCTTACCCGGTGAGCCCGCCGATCCGAACGGCCCCGAGCCGCGGTCGGTCGCGCTCCCGGGACGCCTCCCGGGACTCGCACCGGGACTCGCGCCGGGGCTCCTCCCGGAGGATCGTCCGGAGCCCCCGCCGGAGGGCTCCTCGGGGCTCCCCTCGGACGATTCCCCGGACCTCCCCGAGATCCCCGCTGACCTCGACCGGCTGCTCCGCCCGTTGTTCCGCACCGCGGGTCCGGACGGCGGCGTCGCCGTCGCGGTGATCCGCGGTGAGGAACGGACGGTCGCCTGCCGCGGGCACTCCGACCGCTCCGGGCTCCACCCCGTCCGGGCCGACACCCGGTTCGAGCTCGGATCCGTGACCAAGACCTTCACCGCGCTGCTGCTCGCCGAGGTGCGCCGGACCCAGCGCCTGTCGGCCGGTCAGTTCGGTGGTGACGCCGGCGATTGCGAGGGCGGCGCTTGTGGCGGCGCCGACTGCGACTGCGATGGCGACTGCGATGGCGACGGCAATGGCGACGGCAATGGCGACGGCAATGGCGACCTGGTCGGTCTGGTGGAGCGGCAGCTGGCGGAGGGGGCCGAGGAACTGGTGTTCCACGCCGGGTCGACCCGGGGGTGCAGCGCCTTCGTCGGGTTCAGCCCCCGGGCCCAGGTCGGGCTGGCGGTGCTGACCGGGGCGCGCTCGGGGGTGCGGATCGCGCGCGGCCGGGGCTTCGTCCAGAGCGCGTACGAGACCCTGCGCGCCCTGGCCGCGCAGCGCGGGCCGGGGGGCGGGAACAGCGACGGCGACGGCGGCGGGGGCGGTGACGGGCCCGGCGGCTGAGGAGGGCACGGGGGCGTGACCCCCGCGTGGGCGTGACAACGGGGCCCCGGGCGGTGATCACCGCCCGGGGCCCCGGTCACTGCTCGGGCCCGCTCGACCTGCGGCGCCCCGTGCTGCGGGGCGCCGCCCGGTCTTCGGGCCGTCCGGCCGGTTGACCCTCCGACTGTCGGTGGGTGCCGGGCCGTCAAGCTGTCGAGTCGTCAGGTCATCAGGTCGTCAGGGCTGCACTCAGCTGTTGCTGCCGTGCGGCGGCAGCTGGGCCTGGATCTGGCTCATCACCGAGCTGTCGGCGAGGGTGGTGGTGTCACCGACCTCGCGGCCCTCCGCGATGTCGCGCAGCAGGCGGCGCATGATCTTGCCGGAGCGGGTCTTCGGCAGCTCGCCGACCACCTTGATCTGCTTCGGCTTGGCGATCGGGCCGAGCGTGCGGCCGACGTGCGCCCGCAGCTCCTCGACCAGCTCGGGGCTCTCGGTGGCGCCGCCGCGCAGGATCACGAAGGCGACGATGGCCTGGCCGGTGGTCGCGTCGGTGGCGCCGACGACGGCGGACTCGGCCACCGACGGGTGGCCGACCAGGGCCGACTCGACCTCGGTGGTGGAGATGTTGTGGCCCGATACCAGCATGACGTCGTCGACCCGGCCGAGCAGCCAGATGTCGCCGTCCTCGTCCTTCTTGGCGCCGTCACCGGCGAAGTAACGGCCCTCGAAGCGCGACCAGTAGGTGTCGATGTAGCGCTGGTCGTCGCCCCAGATGGTGCGGAGCATGGACGGCCACGGCTCGGTGAGCACCAGGTAGCCGCCGGAGCCGTTCGGCACCTCGTTGGCCTCGTCGTCCACCACGGTGGCCGCGATGCCCGGCAGGGCACGCTGGGCCGAGCCCGGCTTGGTCTCGGTGACGCCCGGCAGCGGGCTGATCATCATGGCGCCGGTCTCGGTCTGCCACCAGGTGTCCACGATCGGGCAGGTGCCGCCGCCGATGTGCTCGCGGTACCAGATCCACGCCTCGGGGTTGATCGGCTCGCCGACGCTGCCCAGCACCCGCAGCGAGGACAGGTCGAACTTCGCGGGGATGTCGTCGCCCCACTTCATGAAGGTGCGGATCGCGGTCGGCGCGGTGTAGAGGATCGTCACGCCGTACTTCTGGACGATCTCCCAGAACCGGCCCTGGTGCGGGGTGTCCGGGGTGCCCTCGTAGATGACCTGGGTGGCGCCGTTGGAGAGCGGGCCGTAGACGATGTACGAGTGGCCGGTGACCCAGCCGATGTCGGCGGTGCACCAGTAGACGTCGGTCTCCGGCTTGAGGTCGAAGACCGCGTGGTGGGTGTAGCTGGCCTGGGTGAGGTAGCCGCCCGAGGTGTGCAGGATGCCCTTGGGCTTGCCGGTGGTGCCCGAGGTGTAGAGGATGAACAGCGGGTGCTCGGCGTCGTGCGCCTCGGGGGCGTGCTCGGTGGACTGACGCGAGGTGATCTCGTGCCACCAGACGTCGCGGCCCTCGGTCCAGGCGATCTCCTGCTCGGTGCGGCGGATCACCAGGACGTGCTCGACGCCGTCGACCTTGGTGAGTGCCTCGTCGATGGCCGGCTTGAGCGCGGAGGGCTTGCCGCGGCGGTAGCCGCCGTCGGCGGTGATGACGAGCTTGGCCTGGGCGTCCTGGATGCGGGAGGCGACGGCGTCGGCGGAGAAGCCGCCGAAGACCACCGAGTGGGTGGCGCCGATCCGGGCACAGGCGAGCATCGCGACGACCGCCTCGGCGATCATCGGCAGGTAGACCGCGACCCGGTCGCCCTTGCGGACACCGAGCTCCAGCAGGGCGTTGGCGGCCTGTGAGACCTCGTCCTTGAGCTGGGCGTAGGTGATCGAGCGGCTGTCGCCGGGCTCGCCCTCGAAGTGGATGGCGACCCGGTCGCCGAGCCCGTTCTCGACGTGGCGGTCGACGCAGTTGTAGGCCACGTTGAGCTTGCCGTCGGCGAACCACTTGGCGAAGGGCGGGTTGGACCAGTCGAGGGTCTCGGTCGGCTCGACGGCCCAGCTGAGGCGGCGGGCCTGCTCGGCCCAGAAGCCCAGGCGGTCCTCGGAGGCCTGCGCGTACGCGGCCGCGGTGACGTTGGCGGCTGCGGCGAGCTCTGCCGGCGGGGCGAAACGCCGCTCCTCCTTGAGCAGGTTGGCCAGGCTCTCGTTGCTCAACGCGCACTCCTCATCGAGTTCATGATCCGGGGCGATCCCGTGCGTGGGGATCGGCCCACGTGTCCCAGCGCACAAGCTCACCAGGCGAACAGGCCACTTGACAAGAGGCTCCTTGGAATTGGTGTAGACCTTTAACCGATCATCGAACGGCCGACCGCGCAGCCCGCCGCCCGGGGCGGCAGGCCGCGCGGTGGCCGGTGGGCCCGTGCCCCGGCCCGCCCGGCGGAGACACGGACCCGGCTCTCAGGCGGCCAGCTGGGGCCCCTCCTCGCTGCCGCCGACCGGAACCCGGCCGTCGTTTCTCACCCGTTCGGCCGAATCCCCTTCCGTCCGGGCCTCGACCGGGCTGAACGTCCCGGCGGCTCGGTCGAGGACGTAGGCCTGGGCGGTGGCGAAGTCGAAGTACATCCCGACCAGTCGCAGGCTGCCCTCCTCGACCCGGCGCTCCACCGCCGGATTCGCCATCAGCTGGTCCAGCTGCTGCACCACGTTGGTGAGGCAGAGCTGCTCCGCGAGGTCCACCACCGGCCGGTCGGCGAACTCGGCCGGGGCCCGTCGGAGCCGGTCCAGCGAGCCGCGACCGTTGCGCAGCCAGCGGGTCAGCGGGGTGGGCGGCCCGGGGCGCTCGTGCACGCCGTCCAGCAGGGCCTTCATCGCACCGCAGCCGGAGTGGCCGCAGACCGTGATCGAGCGCACCTCCAGCGCCTCGACCGCGTACTGCACCGCGGCGGCCACCGAGTCGTCGGCCGCGCCGGGCTCGAACGGGGCCGGCACCAGGTTGCCCACGTTCCGGACGGTGAACAGGTCGCCCGGGCCGCTGTTGGTGATCATGCTGGTCACCATCCGGGAGTCCGCGCAGGCCAGGAAGAGTTGGGAGGGTGTCTGGCCCTCCCGGGCCAGCCGGGCGAGTTCGGGCCTGACCAGCGGGGCGGTGTGCCGCTGGAACACCCGGACGCCGTCCAGCAGCCGGCCGTGCGGGTCCTCCTGCTGCTCGATGCAGTGGTGCCCGACCCAGGGCGTCCAGGCCCGGCAGCGGTGCGGGCCCGGTGAACTGCCCGCGCGGACGGTGCCGTCGGGGTCGAGCACCTCGTCGTCCTGGCGCCGCGTCACCATCGTGACCCGCCCGCCCGCGGCCTGGTGCCCGGTGCGCCAGTCGTGCAGCGTCTCGTACGCGGCGTGGTCCAGGAAGGAGCCGTCGTGCACCACGGTGACCTCGGCGCCCGCCGGGATCCCGGCCAGCGCCCGGCTCAGCCGGGGGACGGCGGTGAAGGTGAGCGGTCCGTGGGTCTGGACGGTGACCGAGCCGTCGGGGCCGGACCCGACGTCCACGTGGGCGCGGGTCAGCCGGTACAGCGCGAGCAGTACGGCGGTGGCCGCACCGAGGCCGACGCCCCAGAGGACGCCGAAGGCCACCACGGCGAGCAGGGTGATCAGGTAGACCGGGAACTCGCGGTGCCGGTGCACGTTGCGGATGTGCGCGAAGCTCACCATCTGCAGCCCGACCACCAGCACCAGGGCGGCCAGGGCGGCCAACGGGATCCGGCGCAGCCCTCCGGTCAGCGCCAGCGCGGCGGCGAGCACCCAGACGCCGTGCAGCACCGAGGCCCACCTGGTCCGCCCGCCGGCCCGCACGTTGGCGGTGCTGCGGACGGCGCCGCCGGCGATCGGCAGTCCGCCGACCAGCCCGCTGACCAGGTTGGCCAGGCCCTGTCCGCGCAGCTCGCGATCGAGGTCGCCGGTGCGCTGGGACATCCGGTCCACGGCCACGGCCGACAGCAGCGACTCCACGCTCGCGACGGCGGTCACGGTGAGGACGGCGGCGAGCATCCCTGCGAGCGAACCGTGCGGAAGCGCGGGCACGAGCGACTGCGGCTGCCAGGCGGGCAGTTCGATGTGGGCGACCCGCAGGTCCAGGGCGAGGGCGAGCGTGGTGGCGACGGCCACGGCGGCCAGCGGGCCGGGCACCTTGGCGAGGCGGGCGCCGAACTCCCCTGCGCGGCCCGGAAGTCCGCTGAGTCGCGGCCAGCCCAGCAGCACCGCCACCGTCACCGTGCCGGCCAGCAGCGCGGGTGGGTGTGGGCCGGCCAACTGCCCCGGCAGAGCGAGGAGGTTGGCGAACGCAGAGCTCTGCGGGGAGCCGCCCAGGACGACGTTCAGCTGCGCGATGGCGATGGTGAGCCCCACGCCGGCCAGCATCCCGTGCACGATCGCGGGCGAGACGGCGAGCGCCGTCCGGGCCACCCGGCGTGCGCCGAGCAGGAGTTGGAGCAGTCCGGCGGCGACGGTGACGGCACACGTGGCCCGCCAGCCGTACTGGGCGATCAGCCCGGCGGTGATGACGGTCAGCGCGGCGGAGGGGCCACTGACCATCAATGGGGTGCCGCCGGACAGTCCGACCACGATGCCGCCCACGGCCGCCGCGGCCAGCCCCGCGGTGAGCGGGGCGCCGGTGGCGAGCGCGATGCCGAGGGAGAACGGCACGGCGATCAGGAAGACCACCAGGGAGGCGGACAGGTCGTGTGCCCAGTGGGTTCGGGCGCCGGGGCCCGGTGGCGCGTGGTCGGTGGTGTCGGAGGCGATGGGTGCGCTGGAGATGTCGAGGGTCATGGTCTTCCCGTCTGTCCGGGGAACGAACGCAGTCAGGTCCGGCGGTGAGTCCGGGGTGGGGCTCGGGGCGGATCGGCTGTCGTGGGTCGCGACGGTGTGGCGGGATGGCGTGCGCACGGCGGGGAATGCGGGTGTCACCGGCCGGCGTCGACCATCTGGGCCCGCCAGGGGCCGGGGCGAGGCGCGGGATGTCTCGCCGTGGCCGTCGGGACGGGCCATCAAGACTCGGTAAACCGAGAGTAATGAAAGCTTTGCACAGCGTCGTTCCCGGAGGGAAGTGGAATTTCGCTGGTTCACCCCATTGGGTGGTATTCGAACCGACGGGAATCTGCTGGTGGGCGGCTTTGGCCGGGCTGCGGAGCGGTCGTCGGGGGCGGGGGGTCGGTACGGGAACGGGCCGCGGCCTTCCCCGGGGGTGAGGGGGAGGCCGCGGCCCGTCCGGTCGATTGGCGGTGCCGTGCGCGGTGCCGCGCGTGATGGGCGTCAGGCGGTGGCTCCCGCGGGGGTGGCCGGCGCGCCGTCGGCCGCGAACTCTCCGGGGAAGCCGCCCAGTACGAAGTCCTCGTCCACCTGGGTCGCGAGGTCGACGCCCGTCTTGGCGTTGGCCCAGCTCTCGGCGTTGCGCCGGTGGAACAGCACGGCCTGCTCGGTGTAGCGGCGCGCATCGCGCAGCCCGTACGCCGCCTCGGCCTCGGTCCGCAGTTCCTCGAGCACGGCCCGGTTGGCCGGCTCCAGGGACTTCAGCGGCGGCTCGGCGCCCTGCTCCAGGCGGCGCACCCAGTCCGACTGCCCGAAGGTGGTGAGCAGGTCCTCGCCGACCTCGCGGCGCAGGAAGGCCAGGTCGTCCGGGCTCTGCACCTTGTTGCCGATGACCCGCAGCTGCACACCGAAGTCCCGGGCGTAGTCCTTGTACTGGCGGTAGACCGAGACGCCCTTGCGGGTCGGCTCGGCGACCAGGAAGGTCAGGTCGAAGCGGGTGAACAGGCCGGAGGCGAAGGAGTCCGAGCCGGCCGTCATGTCGGTGACCAGGTACTCGTCGGGGCCGTCCAGCAGGTGGTTGAGCAGCAGCTCCACCGCGCCGACCTTGGAGTGGTAGCAGGCCACCCCGAGGTCCTCCTCGGTGAACGCGCCGGTCGCCAGCAGCCGGACCGAGCCCTCGTCCAGGGCGATCGGGCGGGCGCACGCGGTGTAGACCGGGTTCTCCTCGACGATCCGCAGCAGGCGCGAACCACGGCCGGGCGGCGTGGTTTTGATCATCTCTTCGGCCGAACGGATCAGCGGGTTGCTGCCGCGCAGGTAGTCCTTGATCTCCGGCAGGTGCGCGCCGAGCGAGGGCAGGTCGGCGGCCTGGGCGTCCGTCAGCCCGAGCGCGGGGCCCAGGTGCTGGTTGATGTCGGCGTCGACGGCGATGACCGGGCGGCCGATGGCGGCCAGGTGGCGGATGAACAGTGCGGACAGCGTGGTCTTCCCGCTGCCGCCCTTGCCGACGAAGGCGATCTTCATCTGGGGCTCCGGCTCTCGCTCTGGGCCCTGGGGGCGGGCCGCGTGCTCAGGGGTGCGTGTGGGGGCACCCCTAACTGGAAATCGTTATCGTCTCCGATAGTGGACATGCTAGCCGGGGTTTGGGGTCCACCGGGGGAGGGAAGTGAGGATTGCCTCTAACGGGTGATGCGGGGTTGCTGTTCCTGGAGGGGCCGCCCGTTCATTACTCTCGGGTAGGTGAGCACTGGAACAGATCCCCTCGCCCCGTTGGCCCAGCTCCCCGGGGTGCCCGACGCCGTGGCCGAGGTGCGCAAGGCCGTCGACCGGCTCTACGGCCACCGGGTGATGCGCCGCCGTGCGGCCGAGGTCACCTCCGAGTCCGCGCTGCGCGGCGCCCGCGCGTCGGCAGCCGTGGCCGGGGCCGACTGGCCGCTCGAGGAGGTCCGCCGCCGCACCGACTTCAGCGCGGACCCCGAGGCCCGTACGGTCGGCGCCGCCCTGCGGATCGCCGCCGAGGCGGGTCAGCTGCTCAGCATCTGGCGGCACTCGCCGCTGCAGGTGCTGGCCCGGCTGCACCTGCTCGCGGTCGGCGATGCCGACCCGGCCGCCGGCCGGCCGCGTCGGGCGGGGGAGGGCGCCGAAGAGCTGTTCCCGCTGGAGCTCGAGCCGGTGGAGAGCGTCGATGTGGAAACCGTGGACGGGCCGCCGCCCGTGCTGCCGCCCGCGCCCGGCGCGGAGGAGGTCGCGGCCCGGCTGGACCAGCTCTCCCGGCTGCTGGTGGCCCGCGCCGAGGGCCAGGGCGTGGGCACCCCGGCCCTGGTGGTCGCCTCGGTGGTGCACGGCGAACTGCTCGCCCTGCGGCCGTTCGGCGCCCACAACGGGCTGATCGCGCGCGCCGCCCAGCGGATCGTGCTGATCGCGGAGGGCCTCGACCCGAAGTCGATCTGCCCCGCCGAGGTCGGTCTGGCTGAACTCGGCACCGACACCTACCGGCGCGCCCTGGCGGGCTACCTGGCGGGCACGCCCGAGGGAATGGCGGCCTGGATCGCCCACTGCGGACGGGCGCTGCGGCTCGGGGTGCGGGAGAGCACGGCGGTCTGCGAGGCGATGCAGCGCGGGATGGCCTGAGTCCTGGGCCGGTCCGAGGGCGTCGCGGGCGCCGCGGACACGAAGATGCGGCGGCACCTGGTCCTGCTGGGTGCCGCCGCTGGTGCAGATACCGGGTGACCAAGCATGCACCGGAAGTGCCGATCAGACGGGGATCCTGCCCGTTCGTCTGGTCCGGCGGCCCGACAGCGGGTCGGCTGCATGTGGGTGCTCGGATATCTGTACGTGCGGTCCGTGGGGCCTGAACTGCGTTGTCGGTTTGACCTCTTCGGTCCTGACCGGGTCTCGCGGGCCGTGCTTCCTTTGTATCGCGTTTCGGCCGAAAGGGGAACCCGAAACGGGAAGTCTGTGGCGATATGCCCGTTTCAGTGGCTTTCGTGCTAGATCACGGCTTCCCGATGGGTGCCTCAGGCCGTGGGGCGGCGGCGCCTCGCCAGGTACCAGATGACCCCGGCGGTCACGGCGGCCGTCCCGACCGCAACGGCGGTCAGCACCGAACCGCTCGGCGCGGAGAACTCGGGCAGCCGGCGTCGCAGTTGCACCGGCCGGTCGAAGACCAGCACCGGCCACTCCCGGGCCTGCGCCTCCTTGCGGAGCGCGCGGTCGGGGTTGACGGCCGAGGGGTGCCCGACCGCCTCCAGTAGTGGCAGGTCGGTCGAGGAGTCGCTGTAGGCGTAGGACTGGGCCAGGTCGTAGCCCTCCGTCCCGGCCAACTCCCGGATGGCCGCCGCCTTGTTCTCGGCGTAGGCGTAGTACTCGATCTCGCCGGTGTAGCAGCCGTCCTCGACCTTGAGCCGGGTGGCGATCACGTGGTCCGCGCCGAGCAGTTCGCCGATCGGCTCGACCACCTCGGAGCCGGAGCTGCTGACGATCACCACGTCCCGGCCGGCCGCGTGGTGCTGCTCGATCAGCGAGGCGGCCTCGTCGTAGATGATCGGATCGATCAGGTTGTGCAGCGTCTCGGCGACGATCTCGCGGACCTGCTGGACGTTCCAGCCCCGGGTGAGCGCGGAGAGGTACTCGCGCATCTTCTCCATCTGGTCGTGGTCCGCACCGCCGACCAGGAAGACGAACTGGGCGTACGCACTGCGCAGTACGGCCCGACGGTTGATCAGACCGCCCTGGTAGAACGGGCGGCTGAAAGCCAGCGCGCTCGACTTGGCGATGATGGTCTTGTCGAGGTCGAAGAAGGCGGCCGTCCGCAGTCCGTTCGGCCGGGGGCGGGCGGGTGTGCTCGGCTCCTCGGGCCCGGTGGGGCCGCCCTGGGACTCGTCGGCGTGGTCGTCGGCGTTCTCGGTGGTGTCCACGGGAACCGAGGATAGAGGGAGCCGAAAAAGACCCCGCCATTCGGTGTACTCACGGGCGTGCGGGTTTGTGTTTCTGGCCGCTCGGGTACACCATGGAAGTCACGGATCGTTCGCGACCGTGCTAACCCGGTCCGGCTCCTCCCCCCCGAGTCGGGCTGTGGATAGACGACCCCCGCTCTCCCCCCCGGCGGGGGTCGTCGCACGTCCGGGGCCATTTTCAGGCCTCGAAGGCCCTTCGCGGCGGCTCTGCGGGGGCCTCTTCCGACTGTGTACAGGTGGTGTCGACGGCTCCGTCCGTCCACCACCTTTCGTCACTCTGCGTCGCCATTTGCTCATGACGCGCACGAGGCGGACGGCTGGTTCCGATCGGCTCCGCGGGGCGGTGCCGGTGACCGGCGGGGATGGCGGTGAAGGGGTGCCGGGAAGGCGGTCGAGCCCGGGTCCGACGGGCGGCCGGTTCATCTCCGTGACCCCCTTTCGTCAATTCTTCGCCGAATAGCCCCCCGCCCGGGTGAACGTTTTCATCCACAGCCCACGAGTTATCCACAGGCAATCGGAACTCGGATGACGGAATCCGGATCTCCCCCCACCGTGATGGTCGGCGGCGGTCGCCGGGCAGGGCCTCATCCCCCTTCCTCTCCCAGAGGTCTGCCTGGCGGCCGTCCGCCCGAACCGTCCGACGCGCGCCGCGGCCGCCCCTGGTGGCCGGCGGCGCAGAGGGGAGCACACCATGTCGACACCGATCGCCGACCACGTCACCACCGAGGGCCCCGCGGCCGCCGGCCCGCTCGTCGTCACCGGGGACGAGGCCCTGGCCGAACACCTGCTGCGGGTCTGCGCGGCGGCGGGCACCGAGCCGCGGCTGATCAGGGGCGCGCCGCCGCCGCGCGAGCTGTGGGAGGGCGCCCCGCTGGTCCTGGTCGGGGACGACCAGGCGGAACACTGCGCCGGGCTCGGCAGGCGCGGCGGGGTGCTGCTGCTCGGGCTGGACCTCGATGACCCCGGGGTCTGGGTCAGAGCCGTCCAACTCGGCGCGGAGCACGTGCTGTTCCTGCCCGACGCCGAGGCCTGGCTGCTGGACCGGATCGCGGACGCGGCCGAAGGCGTCGGCTCCCCGGCGGTCACCGTGGCCGTGCTCGGCGGCCGGGGCGGGGCCGGAGCCTCGACCCTGGCCTGCGCCCTCGCGGTCACCGCCGCGCGGACGGGGCGGCGGACCATGCTCCTCGACGGTGATCCGCTGGGTGGGGGCCTGGACGTCCTGCTCGGCGGCGAGACGGCCCGCGGGCTGCGCTGGCCCGACCTGGCCGCTTCGCGCGGGCGGGTCAGCGGGGCCGAGCTGGTGCGGGCGCTGCCGGCCCTCAAACGGTTGTCCGCGCTGTCCTGCCTGTCCTGGGACCGCGGCGACACCCTGACGGTGCCGCCGGAGGCCATGCGCAGCGTGCTGGCCGCCTCCCGGCGGCGCGGCGGTCTGGTGGTGGTCGACGTGCCGCGCCACCTGGACGCCGCCGCCGGGCAGGCGCTGGAGCAGTCAGACCTGGCGCTGCTGGTGGTCCCGGCCGAACTGCGCGCGGTGGCGGCGGCCGACCGGGTCGCGTCGGCGGCGCGGATGCGGCTCGGGGACGTCCGGGCCGTGGTGCGGCCGGTGCGTCCCGGCGGGCTCCCGGCGCACCGGATCGCGCGTGGGCTGCGGCTGGAGCTGGCCGGGGAGTTGGAACCGGAGCCGGGCCTGGCCGAGGACGTCGAGAAGGGTGTCCCGCCCGGCATGCGGGACGGCGGCCCGCTTGCGCGCTTCTGCGCGACCTTCCTGAACGAAGTACTGCCGCCGGTGCCGGCGGTCGGAGGAGGTGTGTACTGATGGTCCGTCTGCGCAGGACAGGTCTTCGGGGCGGTGCCCCGGGCCCCGGAGACGGTGCGCGGGAGCACCGGCTGCTTCGGAGCGTGCCGCCGCCCGGCGGGCCGCCCCAGGCCGAGCACGGGCCCTGCCCGTACGGCCGGACGGCCCGCGAGGAGCGGGCGGCGGAGCTGGTGGACGCGGTACGGCTGCGGCTGGCCGAGTCCGGGGCCGCCCCGACGGCGGGCTCGGTCGCGGCCGTGCTGCGGGCCACCCGGCCGCCGCTCGGCGGGGACGAGGTGCTGGACACCGTGCGCTCGCTGCGCGCCGAACTGGTGGGTGCGGGCCCACTGGAACGGCTGCTGGCGGCGCCCGACGTCACGGACGTGCTGGTGAACGGGCCGGACGAGGTGTGGGTCGACCGTGGTGGCGGCCTGCACCGAGCCACCGGTGTCCGGTTCGCCGACGCCGAGGCGGTGCGGAGGCTGGCCCACCGGCTGGCCACCGCGGCCGGGCGGCGCCTGGACGACGCCCGGCCCTGGGTGGACGCCCGGCTGTCGGACGGCACCCGGCTGCACGCGGTGCTGCCGCCGATCGCGGCCGGCTGCACCCACATCTCGCTGCGGGTGTGCCGGCCCCGGCCGTTCACCCTCGACGAGTTGGTGGCGGGCGGCGCGCTGCCTCCGGAGGGCGCCGAGCTGCTGGCCGGCATCGTCCGGGCGCGGCTGTCGTTGCTGGTCTCCGGCGGGACGGGTTCGGGCAAGACGACCCTGCTGGCGGCGTTGCTCGGCCTGGTCGGGCCGGACGAACGGATCGTGATCGCCGAGGACTCCGCCGAGTTGCGACCGGCCCATCCGCACGTGGTCCGGTTGCAGAGCCGGCCGGCGAACCAGGAGGGGCTGGGCGAGTTCACCCTGCGGGACCTCGTCCGGCAGGCGCTGCGGATGCGGCCGGACCGGCTGGTGATCGGCGAGGTCCGCGGGGCCGAGGTCTCGGACCTGCTGGCCGCGCTCAACACCGGGCACGAGGGCGGCTGCGGGACCGTCCATGCCAACACGGCGGCGGATGTGCCGGTCCGGCTGGAGGCCCTGGGCTCGCTCGCCGGGCTCGACCGGCCGGCGTTGCACAGCCAACTGCGGGCCGCGCTGGACGTGGTGGTGCACCTGGTCCGGGATCCGGGCTCGGGGCGGCGCCGGGTGACGGAGATCCACACGCTGGCCGGGGACCGCGACGGGCTGGCCGTGACCACTCCGGCGGTGGAGTTCCCCGTGGCCGGTGGGCTGGTGCCCGGGGCGGGCTGGGAGCGGCTGGTCGGGCTGTTGGCCGCGCGCGGGGTGGTGCTCGGGGCGGGGGCGCCATGAGCGGGGTGTCGGTGGTGGTGGCGGCCCAGGCGGCGCGGGAGCTGCGGTTGGTGGAGATCGGGTTCGTGCTGCTGCTGGCCGGATGCGCGACGGGCGCCCTGGTGCTGCTCGGGGTGTGGGGCCGGAAGGAGCGATGAGATGGAGGTGATCGAAGTGATGCGAAGTCAGTTCGAGCTCTGCTGGGTTCTGATGCTCTGTCTGCTGGCCGTTGTCGGGTGGCGGGCCGCTCAGGGGCAGCTGGCGGGTGGGCGGCGTTCCAGGCTGGTGCTGGCGGGTGCCGGGCCTCCGGCGCACGGGTCGGGCCTGGCGGCCGTGCGATGGGCGAGAGGTCGTCTCCCGCAGCTGCTGGCGCCCGAACTGTTGGTGCTGCCGCTGGGGTTGGTCGTCGGACTGGCCACCGCCTCACCGGTGCCGGTACTCGCGGCCGTACCGGCCGTCCTGCCGCTGCGGCGGTGGCGGCTGCGGCGGCGGCTGGCGGTGGAGGCGGGGCGGCGGGCCGCTGCCGTGGTGGAGCTCTGCGCCGCGCTGGCCGGGGAGTTGCGCAGCGGCTCGACGCCGGAACAGGCGTTGCACCTGGTCACCGCGCGGCTCACCGCGGATCCGGACGGGCTGCGCCGGCTCGGTGCAGAGCCGGTGGCCCGGCTGGCGGCGGGCCGCTACGGCGGTGACGTCCCCGCAGCGCTCCGGTTGCTGGCCGAACTGCCGGGCGGGAGCGGGGCGGCAGCGATCGCGGCCTGCTGGCGGGTCGCCTCCGACGGCGGCTCAGGGCTGGCTGCCGCGCTGGACCGGGTCGCGGAGGCGCTGCGCGGTGAGCGGGCGCTGGCGGAGGAGATCGCCGGGGAGCTGGCCGGGCCACGGGCGACGATCGCGGTCCTGGCCGCTCTGCCGGTGGCGGGGTTGCTGCTGGGCAGCGCGCTCGGGGCTCGTCCGCTGGAGGTCCTGCTGCGCACCTCGGCCGGGCTCGGCTGCCTTGCGATGGGGGCGGCTCTGGAGGGACTGGGGGTGTTCTGGACGGCCCGCATCGTCCGGGCGGCGGCGCGGGGCGGGCTGGAGGCCTCCGGGGGCGCCGAAGGCGCGGATCTGGGTGGGAGCGGGCGTCGCGGGCTCCTGAGGGGGCGGGTGCGGGCGCTCGGCGCCGCAGTGGGGGTGGGGTGATGTGGGGAGTCGGATGGGCGTCGGCCGGGCTTCCGGTGACAGCGGTGGTGGCGGTGACAGTGGCGAGGTCGGTGCGGCACAGGACTGGGCGGCGGACGTTCGCCTGGGAGCGAGAGCGTGAACGGGAGGAGGGGAGGACGCGAACCGGACTGGGGGACCGAGCAGTTGGGCCTCGGCGGCGCGTGGCAGTGGCGGTCGGTGCGGGGCTGGCGGTGGCGCTGCTGGTCGGGGGTGGCGTCGGAGTGGTGGCCGGGGTGCTGGCGACGGTGGGCGTCCATCGGTGGTCGGCCCGGGCTCGGTCGCCGACGGATCGGCGGGCGGCGCTGGAGGAAGAGCTGATGCTCAGACAGCTCCCGTTGGGTGCCGAGCTGTTGGCGGCCTGTCTCGGCTCGGCGGCGCTGCCCTCGGCGGCGGTGACGGTGGTGGGCCGGAGTATGGGCGCGCCACTCGGGCCGAGGCTGGTGGCGATCGGGACCGAACTGGCCCTGGGCGGCCCGCCGGAGCTGTGCTGGACCCGGCTGGGCGAGCAGTACCCCTCGCTGGCTCCGCTGGCGCACTGCCTGGTCCGGACGAGCCTGGGCGGAGCCCCGGTGGCCGATCCCCTGATCGGGCTGGCCCAGGCGCAGCGGGCGGCTGCTGCCCGCGCGGCCCATGCCCGGGTCCGTCGGGCCGCGGTGTTCGCCACCGCCCCGCTCGGGCTCTGCTTCCTCCCGGCCTTCGTCCTGATCGGGGTGGTGCCGGTGGTGATCGGCCTCACCAGCCGCTTCGGGCAAGCGATGTGAGTGATCGGCGGACCTGGACTCAGATCCGCCGAAAAGATCCAGAACAGATTCAGAAGTGAGCAGAAGAGGAGAGATTCATGACTGCAGTGATCATGATCAGGCCGGTCACCGGGTGCCCGCTGCGGCACGTGTCGGGGGCGTGGTGGCGCAACAGCCGCGGGGCCGCTCGTCGGGTGCGTCGGGTGCGTCGGATGGTCCGGGTGGTTCAGCGCCGACGGTCGGACGCCGGGATGACCACGGCCGAATACGCCGTCGGGACCTTGGGCGCGTGCGCCCTCGCAGCCGGGCTGTACAAGGTGGTGACCAGTGCGGCCATCACCGGGGCGCTGACCGAGATGCTGGAACGGGCGCTCCATGCGACGTAGCGCTGGTCCGCGAAGCCCCGCCACTCGGCGAAGCCGAGGGCGGCTCCGGACGGGGCAGCGGCTGCGTCCGGGGCCGGGGTGGCGTGGCGATGCGGGCTTCGTCACGGCGGAGACGGCGGTGGTGCTGCCCGCACTCGTCCTGCTCGCGGCGATGCTGATCTGGGGCGTACTCGCGGCGGCCGCGCAGATCACCTGCGTGGACGCGGCCCGGATCGGCGCCAGGGCGGCCGCACGCGGGGAGCCGGACGCCGAGGGGCTCGCCCGTGCGGCGGCCCCGCCGGGTGCACGGGTACGGGTGGTGGTCGCGGCGGACACGGTGCGGGTCGACGTGGATGCCCCGTCCGCGGCGCCGGGCCGACTGGGCGGGCTGCTCACGGTCCGGGTCGGGGCGATGGCCGTGGCCGCGCGGGAGGACGTGCTGGGCGGCCCCACGGAGGGAGGTGGCGGTCCGTGGCCCGGCTGACCGGCGCCCGACGGGCGGCGCAGTGGCCGGCACGGGTCCGCGCAGCTCGGGCGGCCGCGCCCGGCAGGTACGGATACGCGGCGGACACGGGTTCGGCGACGGTCTGGCTGCTGGCCCTGGCGATGCTGGGTACGGCGGTCTTCGCCGCGACCATCGCGGTCGGCGCGGTGGTCGCCGCCCGGCACCGGGCCGAGTCGGCCGCTGACCTGGCGGCCCTGGCGGCCGCGGACCGGCTGCTGCTGGACCCGGACGGTGGCTGCGGTCGGGCCGCCGGGATCGCTGCGGCGCAGGGCGCCGGACTGGTGTCCTGCGCGGTGGACCGCTCGGCGGATGCCGTCGAGGTGGTGGCCGAGGTCGAGGTCGGTGGGCTCCCGTGGCGACTGCCGTTCGGTCCGGCGCGGGCGAGCGCCCGGGCCGGACCGGTCCGGGCCCCGGTCACCACGGCCGAGGACGGTCTCGGCGGGGAGCGGGGCGGCGCGGCGGACGCGACGGTCACCGACGGGACGGCGGCCTCATGAAGCGGCCGGCGCTCCACCGTCCGGGCCCGCCGCGGAGTCCTCCTCGAAGTCCGCCTCGGAGTCCGTCGCGGGGCCTGCTACGCGCCTGGTACGGGGTCCGCTACGGGGCCCGCGTCGGGTGCCCCGGCCAGCAGGACGTCCAGCAGCCGGACGGCGGCCGCCTTGTCCAGGGGGTCGTTCCCGTTGCCGCACTTGGGCGACTGGACGCAGGACGGGCAGCCGCGCTCGCACTCGCAGGCGGCGATCGCCGCGCGGGTGGCGGTCAGCCACTGGACGGCCCGCTGGAAGCCGCGTTCGGCGAAGCCGGCCCCACCCGGGTGGCCGTCGTAGACGAAGACCGTGGGCAGCCCGGTGTCGGGGTGCAGCGGGACGGAGACGCCGCCGATGTCCCACCGGTCGCAGGTGGCGAACAGCGGCAGCAGGCCGATCGAGGCGTGCTCGGCAGCGTGGGCGGCGCCGGGCAGCCGGTCGAGCGGGAGGTCCGCGTCGAGCAGCTGGTCCTCGGTGACGGACCACCAGACCGCCCGGGTGCGCAGGGTGCGGGGCGGGAGGTCGAGCTTGCTCTCGCCCATGATCTCCCCGGTGGAGATCCGCTTCCGGAGGTAGCCGACCACCTGGTTGACCACCTCCACGGAGCCGAAGCTGAGCCGGCCCTCGCCCCAGTGGACGGTGGTGTCGGTGTCGAGGACGGAGATGGAGGTGATGTCACGGGCGGCCGTGGTGTACGGCGGGTCGGCCGGTTCGACCAGGGCGACCGAGTCCTCCAGGTCGAGCTCCCGGACCAGGTAGGTGCGGCCCTGATGGAGGTGGACGGCCCCGGTGTGGACGGTGGTGTGGGCGGCCGCGGCGTCCACCGTGCCGAGCAGCCGGCCGGTGTCCGCTTCCACGATCTGCACCGGGCTGCCGCCGCTGCCCCGCAGGTCGACGGCGTCGGCGGCGCGCTCCCGGCGGGTCCAGTACCAGGAGCCGTCGGTGCGCCGGCGCAGCAGGCCGCGCCGTTCCAGCACCGGCAGCAGCGGTGCGGTGGACGGGCCGAACAGCTCCAGGTCCGCTTCGGTGAGCGGGAGTTCGGCCGCCGCCGCGCACAGGTGCGGGGCGAGTACGTGCGGGTTGTCGGGGTCGAGCACGGTGGCCTCGACGGGCGTCGCGAAGAGCGCCTCCGGGTGGTGCACCAGGTAGGTGTCCAGCGGGTCGTCCCGGGCGATCAGGACGGCCAGCGCGCCCTGGGCCTCACGGCCCGCCCGTCCGGCCTGCTGCCACAGCGAGGCCCGGGTGCCCGGGTAGCCGGCCATCAGGACGGCGTCCAGGCCGGAGATGTCGACGCCGAGTTCGAGAGCGGAGGTGGAGGCGAGTCCGAGCAGTCGGCCGGAGTGCAGATCGCGCTCCAGGGCCCGGCGTTCGTCGGCGAGGTAGCCGCCGCGGTAGGCGGCCACCCGGTCGGCGAGCGGTCGGCCGAGCTGGTCCTGGGTCTGCAGGGCGACGAGTTCGGCGGCGCGCCGGGAGCGGACGAACACGACGGTCCGGGTCTGCCGTTCGACCAGGTCGGTCAGCAGGTGCGCGGCCTCGGCGGTGGCGGTGCGGCGCACCGGGGCGCCGTGCTCGCCGACGTTCTCGGTCAGCGGCGGCTCCCAGAGGCCGAAGACCATCGGCCCGCGCGGCGAGCCGTCCTCGGTGACGGCCACCGCCGGCAGGCCGGTCAGCCGCCGGGCGGTGGCGGCAGGGTCGGCCGTGGTGGCGGAGGCGAGCAGGAAGGTGGGTGACGAACCGTAACGGGCGCAGATGCGCCGCAGCCGCCGCAGCACCTGGGCGACGTGCGAGCCGAACACGCCCCGGTAGCTGTGGCACTCGTCGACGACCACGTAGCGCAGCACCTTGAGGAAGGAGGACCACCGGGCGTGCGCGGGCAGGATGCCCCGGTGCAGCATGTCCGGGTTGGTGAGCACGTAGGAGGCGTACTGGCGGACCCACTCGCGCTCCTCGGGCGGGGTGTCGCCGTCGTACAGGGCGGCCCGGACCCGGGGTGGGGCGAGTTCGGCGGCGCGGCGGCGCTGGTCGGCGGCGAGCGCCTTGGTCGGGGCCAGGTAGAGCGCGGTGGCGCCGCGGCCGTTGCGGGCCTCGGTCCCGTCCAGCAGGTCGCTGAGCACCGGCGCCAGGTAGCCCAGCGACTTGCCCGAGGCGGTGCCTGTGGCGATCACCACAGTCTGGCCGCTTTTGGCCAGGTTCATCGCTTCTGCCTGGTGCGCCCAGGGCTGTTCCACGCCGACGTCCAGGGCCGAGGCGACGATCTCCGGCCGGATCGAGTCGGGCCAGGGCGAATAACGCGCAGGCCGGGCGGGAAGGTGCTCCGTATGGGTGAGCCGGTCGGCCCGCCCCCGACTGGCGGACAGGGTCGTGAGCAGTGCCTCGGGCAGGCTGTGTCGGGGCGGCATGAGGACCCAGTGTGTCACCGGCGTGACGGAGAATCGTCGTAAGCCATCGTGCGGGCATGGTCACAGGTGGTTGAATGTGGCCGTGACGGCCGTATGGCCGTGGGTCGCAGCGCTGAGGCTTGCCACGCGTTGGCTTGGCGCGTCCGGGCTCGCGACCATGCGGTTGCGGCCGTCCGGCCGAGGATCGCACATGACGTAGCAAGGCAAGGTGCTGGAGGTTCCGTGGACCTGTCCCTGTCGACCCGTGCAGTCGGCGATCGTACGGTCGTCGAGGTTGGCGGCGAGATCGATGTGTACACCGCCCCGAAGCTGCGGGAGCAGCTGGTCGAGCTCGTCAACGACGGCAAGTACCACCTCGTCGTCGACATGGAGGGCGTCGACTTCCTCGATTCGACCGGCCTCGGCGTGCTCGTCGGCGGTCTGAAGCGAGTGCGTGCCCACGAGGGCTCGCTGCGCCTGGTGTGCAACCAGGAGCGCATTCTCAAGATCTTCCGGATCACCGGTCTGACCAAGGTCTTCCCGATCCACACCTCGGTGGACGACGCGGTCGCCGCGACCGACTGACGCGTCCGGGCCGGTCCACGTGGCCGGCCCGCCCGTTCCACGCGTCCGGGGGTGCAGGGGCCCACGTGGCCCCCTGCTCCCCGGACGCCTCAGGGCCGGTCGAACCGGTCCGCGGGGCCGCACTGCCGGCCCCGGTCGGAGCACCCCGAGGGGGAGAGATGGCAACCGTCGAACTTCGATTCAGCGCGCTTCCCGAGCACGTGCGGACGGCCCGGTTGGTCGCCGCGGCCGTCGCCAGACGGGCCGGGGTCGACGAGTCGGTGCTCGACGAGGTACGGCTCGCGGTCGGTGAGGCGTGCTCCCGTGCGGTCGGTCTGCACCAGCGTGGTGGGATCGGCGGCACGGTGCGGGTCGCGTTGACCGACCAGGAGAAGCGTTTCCTCATCGAGGTCGAGGACGAGGCCGGCCCCGCCGTCGTCCCGGCCTCCGACGCCGCCGAGGGCGGCGACCCGGACGAGGACACCCTGGGCCTCGCCGTGATCACCGGTCTGGTCGAGGACCTGGAGGTCACCAATGGCGCCGACGGTGGCGTGATCCGGATGAGTTGGCCGCTCTCGGCCGCCTCCGTCGCGGTCTGACGGCGCCGAACGGCTCACGGCTCACTGTTCCGCGCGGGCCTGGCGTTCCCGCGCGGGCTCACCGTTCCACGCGTGCACGGCGTTCCCGCGCGGGCTTGGCGGGCTCGGTGTGCCTGCGTGGGTTCGGCGTGCCTGCGCGGCCGGGGCCGCTGCTGCGCCGTGCCCGGCATTCCGCTCCCTGGGCGCTCGTTGACAAATTGTTGAGCCTGGCGGTTCGCTGCTTCCGGCACGACCGGGTCCGGTCCTCGATCGGACCTGTCGCGGAAGAGGAAGCACATGCGGATACGCATCCTGTGGCTGGCCGGTCAGGCCACCGCCACGCTGGCGGTCACCCCCACCACCGAGGCGCTCTGGGCCGAGCTGCCGATCAGTTCGACGGCCAGCACCTGGGGCGAGGAGGTCTACTTCGGCACGCCCGTCAGCGTGCCGCGGGAGGACGGCGCCCGGCAGGTGGTCGAGCCGGGCACGGTCGCGTTCTGGACGGACGGCGACAGCCTCGCGCTGCCGTACGGCCCGACCCCGATCTCGCATGACGGCGAGTGCCGGCTGGCCAGCCCCTGCAACGTCCTCGGTCTGCTGGACGGGGACGCGCGGGTGCTGCGGACCGTTCGGCCGGGCGATCCGATCCGGGTCGAACGGGCCTGAGCGGCGCCGGGGCGGGGCGGACGGCGGCCCGGGTCGCGTTGCCGGGAGCGGGAGTTCGGAGTGGGAGTCCGGGGTGGGAGTCCGGGGTGGGGCGGGCCGGGGAGCAGGGCAGCCGGGAACCGGGTGCTCGGTGACGGCCGTGTAGGTTCGACGACCGAAGACGACCGAACCGAAAGGCTTCTCCCGGTGAACAAGCGACTGCTGGCCGTACCCGCTCTCGGCGTGCTGCTCGCGTTCGGCGCCGTCGGCTGTGGCGGCGACGACAACAGCAAGCAGCTGGAGTCCTGGGCGTCGAACGTCTGCGGCGCGGCCAAGGACCCGATCGCCCAGTCGCAGGCCGCGCTCGCCGACACCGCCCAGGTGAAGACCGGTGAGTCCCCGGCCGACCTGAAGACCCGGCTCTCGACGGACATCGGGCGACTGGCCAAGACCAACCAGGACATCGCGGCCGCGATCGACGCGGCCGGTGCGCCGAAGGTCGACAACGGCGCGGCCCTGCAGAAGGACACCGTCGACGAGCTGAAGAAGGCCGCCGACGGCTACCAGGACGTCCAGAAGAAGCTGGATGCGCTGCCCACCGACGACCAGGCGAAGTTCGCGGACGCGCTGCACAGCGTCTCCGACAAGCTGCAGCAGATGACCTCGCTGTCCACCCAGGCGCAGAGCAAGCTGCAGCGCGGCGACCTCGGTGTGGCGATGGCCAAGCAGGAGGGCTGCAAGCCCTCCCAGGTCAGCCCGAGTGCCGGGGCGAGCGGCGGCGCCGGTGGCGCCTCGGCCGCGCCGAGCGCGGGTGCCACCCCGAGTGCCGGTGCGTCCGCTTCGGCGGGCGCCCCCAGCGGCAGCCCCGCGCCGGGTGCGACGGACAGCGCGAGCCCGGCGGCCACCCCCTCGGCGGGCGGCGCCGGCACCCCGTCGGCTCCGGCCTCGACCCCGGCCTCGACCCCGGCCGGCCCGGCCCCGAGCGCGAGCTGATCGAGGGCGGGGAGGAACCGGGAGGAACCGGGAGAAGCCGGAGGCGCCCGGAAGAATCGGCAGCCGGAGGGCCGGGGGCGTTCGCAGCAGCGTCCCCGGCTCTCCGGCGTCGTACCCGTTGCGGTGGCGGGCGCCGTGCTCCGGGCCGATGTCGGGGTTCCGGGCGGCGGGGCGCGTCGGTCGGGGCGGGGGCGCGGGTGGCTGGATCGTGCTCCCGGTCGGGGGTGGTGGAGCCGTGGGGCTCCGGGGCCGAGGGGTGCGGCGGCCCGCCCTGCCGGGCCGGTGGGGCCGGGGCGGGGCGGAGCGGGGGACAATGGCGGGGTGATCAGTAGCCCCGTCCTCGACCCGACCCGTCTGGCCAAGCTGCGCGAGGCGCTGTTGGCCGCCTCGTTCACCGCCGACGGGTGCCTCGACCTGCTGGGGCCCACCGCCTACGCGGCGTTGGCCCGTAGCGAGGCTGTCCCGGCACTGCGCGCGACGCGCGGCGGCAGCCCCCTGGAGACCCTGGTGCGGCTGTTCCTGCTGCAGCAGCCGGTGCCGTACCGGGCGGCGGCGGCCGCGCTGTCGGTGGAGGACTGCCTGGCGGACGGCTGGCTGCGCCCGGACGGGGACCAGGTGCGGGCCACGGTGGACGTCCGACCGTACGCCAACGAGGTTGCCGGGATGCCCAGTTCCGACGCCTGGGTGGTCTCCGACCTGGGGTGCGCGGTCGGTGGCGCGGGCGGGATCGGCTCCGGCGAGACCGCGCACGGGGTGGCCCGCAAGGACCTGGTGCTGGGGGTCGGCGGGGCGTCCACGACACTGGCCAACATCACCGTGCGGCGGCCCGTCCGGGCGGCCCTGGACCTCGGTTCGGGCTCCGGGGTGCAGGCGCTGCACGCGGCCCGGCACGCCGGAAGCGTCACCGCGACCGACCTGAACCCGCGCGCGCTGCGGTTCACCGAACTGACCCTGGCGCTGTCCGGGTTCGACAACACCGAGGTGCTGACCGGGAGCCTCTTCGAGCCGGTCGGGGAGCGGAAGTTCGACCTGATCGTCTCCAACCCGCCGTTCGTCATCTCGCCGGCCGGCCGGTTCACCTACCGGGACGGCGGCATGGCCGGGGACGACCTGTGCCGCAGCCTGGTGCGTTCGGCCGCCGAGCACCTGGAGCCGGGCGGCTACTGCCAGTTGCTCGCCAACTGGCAGCACGTCGAGGGCGAGGACTGGCAGGAGCGGCTGGCCGGCTGGGTGGCGGGTACTGGGCTGGACGCCTGGATCGTCCAGCGCGAGGTCCAGGACGTGGCCCAGTACGCCGAGTTGTGGCTGCGCGACGGCGGTGACCACCGGGGCCCGGGCGGCGACTACCAGGCCCGGTACGGCGAGTGGCTGGACGCCTTCGAGGCGGGCCGGATCGAGGGCATCGGGATGGGCTGGATCACCCTGCGGGCGAGCGGCGCCGAGCGCCCGACCGTCCGGGTGGAGGAGTGGCCGCACCCGGTGGAGCAGCCGCTCGGCCCGCACATCGACGAGTGGTTCGACCGGCAGGACTTCCTGCGCTCGCACGACGACGCGGGCCTGCTGGCGGCCCGCTACGTGCTGGCCGACGAGGTGGTCCAGGAGCAGGTCGGGGCGCCGGGGGCGGAGGACCCCGAGCACGTGGTGCTGCGTCACAACCGGGGCATGCGGCGGGCCACCAAGGTGGACACCGTGGGCGCCGGGTTCGTCGGGGTCTGCGACGGGACGCTGTCGGCGGGCGAGATCGTGGACGCCATCGCGCACCTGCTGGGCGAGGACCGGGTGGTGTTGCGGGACCGGGTGCCGGAGTCGCTCCGGCTGCTGACCGAGCAGGGGTTCATCGACCCGGTGCGGTGAGCCCATCGTGGTGAGCCCGGTGCGGTGAGCCCAGCGTGGTGTGACGCCGTGCGGCGCGACGTCGTCCGGTGCGATGTCGTCCGGTGCGGCGCCGTGCGGGCCCCCGCCGGTTCACCCGCCCGTACTCCCTGGTTCGTCCGGCGGTCCCCGTCCGGCCGTCCTCCGTTGGTCGGATGCTGTGAGGCTCTGTCCACAGGCTGTGGACAGAGTCGGGGATCCGGGGGCCAGGGGTGGACACGACGACGGCGACCGTGGGCGGGCTGGTGCTCGTCCTGTTCGGTGGCGCGCTGCTGCTCTGGTGCGCCGCCGAAGTGCGCCTTCGCCACCGGGTGCGCCGGCTGGGGGTGCCGGTGGTGGCCACGGTCGTGGCCGAGAACGACGTGCACGGCCAGCTCGACAGTGCGCCGCTGCTCTCCTTCTCGGTGCCGCCGGGCTCCGGTGGGTCCGGCGCCGCCCGGATCGCGGAGCTGGTGCTGACCCGGCCGCGCGGGCACACCCCGCTGCGCCGTCCGGAACGGTTCGCGCCCGGTGCCGCGGTGCGGATCCGTTACGACCCGGACCGGCCCTGCCGGGCGGTGCTGGCGGCGGGGGAGGTCGGCCGGGCGGTGGCCGTGGACCTGCTGTGGAGCGCGCTGGGCGTGGTGTGTCTGGCGGCGGGCGCCGGGCTGCTGGCGGCGGTCGGTCGCTGAGGCGGCGTCGGCCGCGGGGCTGCGGTCGGCCCGTCCGGATTCGGTTCCGGCCCGTCCGGATTCGGTTCCGGCTCGGCCGGGCTCGGCCCGGCTCGGCCCGTACTGTCCGGTCCCGCCCCGTTCTGGTCGGGTCGGTCCGGCTTTCGTCGGCCATGGCGGCGCGATCCGGGGAGCGCGTTACCGCAAGCGCGCCGATTTTTCCGTTGACAGATCTTGAAATCCGTCATTCCATCCTCCGGAACCTGCCGAAGCCCCCCTCCACGGGGCGCGAACCTCCGTCATCGGGTTACCGTTCGAGTGGCGTCGGCGAGTCCGGCAAGCGAAGAAGCGGGATCCGTCCGTTTGACAAGGGTGGCCGGGGTACGGTCACACTCCGCTGGTGGGGTGTCGTCAAGCGGCGACCCCGGGACGGTGGAGGGGGCGGGCGGAGCGCAGCCCGTGCTGCCGGCGCCGACCAGCCACATATGGACCGGGAGAGAAGAGCGAAGGTGTCCCCGAGCAGCGAGACCGCGCACGGACAGCGACTCGTCATTGTCGAGTCGCCGGCCAAGGCGAAGACGATCAAGGGCTACCTGGGCCCCGGCTACATCGTCGAGGCGAGCGTCGGGCACATCCGCGACCTGCCCAGCACCGCGGCCGAGGTGCCGGACAAGTACACCGGCGAGGTGCGCCGCCTCGGCGTGGACGTGGACCACGACTTCGCGCCCATCTACGTGGTCAACGCGGACAAGAAGTCCCAGGTCAGCAAGTTGAAGTCGCTGCTCGCGGAGTCCGACGAGCTCTTCCTCGCCACCGATGAGGACCGCGAGGGCGAGGCCATCGCGTGGCACCTCCAGCAGGTGCTCAAGCCCAAGGTGCCGGTGCACCGGATGGTGTTCCACGAGATCACCAAGTCGGCGATCCAGGAGGCGGTGGCCAACCCGCGCGAGCTGAACCAGCGCCTGGTCGACGCCCAGGAGACCCGCCGCATCCTCGACCGCCTCTACGGCTTCGAGGTCTCGCCGGTGCTGTGGAAGAAGGTCATGCCGAAGCTGTCGGCGGGCCGGGTGCAGTCCGTGGCGACCCGTCTGGTGGTCGAGCGGGAGCGCGAGCGGATCGCCTTCCGCAGCGCCTCGTACTGGGACCTGGTCGGCACCTTCGGCACCGGCCGCACCCCGGCCGACTCCGCCAACCCGGAGACCTTCGGCGCCCGGCTGGCCGCCGTCGACGGCAAGCGGATCGCCAGCGGCCGCGACTTCGGCTCGGACGGGCAGCTCAAGGCGGGCAGCACCAACACCCTGCACCTGGACGAGCAGGCCGCCCGGCAGCTGGCCGCCGCCCTGGAGCAGACCGCGTTCAGCGTCCGCAGCGTCGAGTCCAAGCCCTACCGCCGCTCGCCGTACGCGCCGTTCCGCACCACCACGCTCCAGCAGGAGGCCAGCCGCAAGCTGGGCTTCGGCGCGAAGCGGACCATGCAGGTGGCCCAGAAGCTGTACGAGAACGGCTTCATCACCTATATGCGTACCGACTCCACCACGCTGTCGGACACCGCGATCTCCGCCGCCCGCGCGCAGGTCACCCAGCTCTACGGCGCCGACTACCTGCCGGACGCGCCGCGCACCTACGCCAGCAAGGTCAAGAACGCCCAGGAGGCGCACGAGGCCGTCCGCCCGTCCGGCGACCGCTTCCGCACCCCCGCCGAGACCGGCCTGAGCGGCGACGACTTCAAGCTGTACGAGCTGATCTGGATGCGCACCGTCGCCTCCCAGATGAAGGACGCGGTCGGCCAGTCGGTCACCGTCCGGGTCGGCGGCGCCTCCGCCGACGGCCGGGACGTCGAGTTCTCCGCCTCCGGCAAGATCATCACCTTCCACGGCTTCCTGAAGGCCTACGTCGAGGGCGCCGACGACCCGAACGCCGAGCTCGACGACCGCGAGCGCCGGCTGCCGCAGGTCACCCAGGGCGACCCGCTGGCCGCCGAGCGGATCACCCCGGAGGGCCACGCCACCAAGCCGCCGGCCCGCTACACCGAGGCCTCGCTGGTCAAGGAGCTGGAGGACCGGGAGATCGGCCGCCCCTCCACCTACGCGTCGATCATCGACACGATCATCCAGCGCCGGTACGTGTTCAAGAAGGGCACGGCGCTCGTCCCGTCCTTCCTCTCCTTCGCCGTGGTCAACCTGCTGGAGAAGCACTTCGGCCGGCTGGTCGACTACGACTTCACCGCGAGGATGGAGGACGACCTCGACCGGATCGCCGCCGGCGAGGCGCAGTCCGTGCCGTGGCTGAAGCGCTTCTACTTCGGCGAGGGCGAGGGCGAGGGCGCGGCCGGAGCCGCCGCCGAGGCCGGCAACGGCGACGGCGACCACCTGGGCGGTCTGAAGGAACTGGTCACCGACCTCGGCGCGATCGACGCCCGGGAGATCAGCTCGTTCCGGATCAGCGACGACCTCACCCTGCGGGTCGGCCGCTACGGCCCGTACGTCGAGCGCGCCTCCGCCGTCGAGGGCGAGCCCGGCCGGCGCGCCGACATCCCGGACGACCTGCCGCCGGACGAGCTGACCGTCGAGCTGGCCGAGGAGCTGCTGGCCAAGCCCAGCGGCGACTTCGAGCTCGGCCCGGACCCGGTCAGCGGCAACATGCTGGTCGCCAAGGACGGCCGCTACGGCCCGTACGTGACCGAGATCCTGCCCGAAGGCACCCCGAAGACCGGCAAGAACGCGGTCAAGCCGCGCACCGCCTCGCTGTTCCAGACGATGTCGCTGGACACCGTCACCCTGGAGGACGCGCTGCGGCTGCTCTCGCTGCCGCGCGTGGTCGGCACCGACGCCGAGGGCGCCGAGATCACCGCGCAGAACGGCCGCTACGGCCCGTACCTCAAGCGCGGCACCGACTCGCGCTCGCTCACCAGCGAGGACCAGCTCTTCACGATCACCCTCGAAGAGGCGCTGGCGATCTACGCCCAGCCCAAGCAGCGCGGCCGGGCCGCCGCCGCCCCGCCGCTCAAGGAGCTGGGCACCGACCCGGTCAGCGAGCGCCCGGTGGTGGTCAAGGACGGCCGCTTCGGCCCGTACGTGACCGACGGCGAGACCAACGCCACGCTGCGCAAGGACGACGAGGTCGAGACCATCACGCCGGAGCGCGGCTACGAGCTGCTCGCCGAGAAGCGGGCCCGCGGGCCGGTCAAGAAGGTGGCGAAGAAGGCCCCGGCGAAGAAGGCCGCGGCCAAGAAGACCACCACCACCAAGACGGCCGTGACCAAGACCGCCGCCAAGAAGACGGCCGCGAAGAAGACCACCACCACCAAGACGGCGGCGGCGAAGAAGACGGCGGCCAAGAAGACCGCGGCGGCCAAGACCACCGCGACCGACGAGGGCTGATCCGCCGGCCGGACCCCGCCCCCGTACCCGACGGCGGCACCGGGCCCGCGTCCCCCACCCGGGGGCGCGGGCCCTCGCGTCTGTGCAGGGATCGTCACAGGCCGGTGATGACGGCGAACCGGAACCCCGTTCGTCTCAATCGGGCAAACCCCGGACCGCTACGCTGACCGTATGACGAGCGAGGAGCAGCCCACCCCCAGTGCCGCCCCGGCCGCCAGAGCCACCGGGCCCGAGCTGCCCGAGGTCCCGCCCGCCGGAACCCCCGCGGACCGGGCCCGGGCACTGTTGCGGACGAGGGCCTACCGGCGCCTGTGGACCACCCAGCTGATCGGCGGCACCGCCGACCGGCTCGGGCTGCTGGTGCTGCTCGCGCTCACCGTGATCGCCGCCGCCCAGGGCGGGCAGTTCGGCGACCTGCCGCGCAGCCTCGCCTTCGCCACCGCCGCCGTCCTCGCCGCCCGGGTGGCGGCCACCGGGCTGGTCGGCGTGGCGCTGCTGGAGCCGGTGCACCAGCTGGTCGCCGGCAAGCTGGACCGGCGCTGGACGCTGCTCGGCGCCGACGCGCTGAGCGCCCTGCTGATCGGCCTCGCGCCCTGGTGGACGGTCTGGCTGGGCTCCGCCCGCTCCGGGCCCTCCGGCGCGGCCACCTACGTGCTGCTCGCCACCGTGTTCCTCACCGGTGCCGCCGAGCGGGTCCGGGGGATCGCCAAGACCGTGGCCGTCCCCGGTCTGCTGCCGCCGGCCGACCCCTACGCCCCGGTCGCCGAGCAACGGCCGGCCGCCGCCAACCTGGACACCGTCCGGAGCATCGACCGCTTCACCGGCTGGGTCACCCTGCCGCTGGGCGCCGTCGGCCTGGTCGCGTTCACCCTGGTCAACAACATCGGCGCGGCGCTCGGCTCGGACTGGCTGCGCGCCCACCAGCTGACCTTCGCGGCGCTCGGCGCGGCCGGCCTGTTCGCCGCCGCGGCCGTTCGCGACCACCTCCAGCAGCTGCCCGGCGGCCCGGTGGCCGTCGCCCCGCACTCGCCGCTGACCGGCCTGCGCGCCCCCACCGACGCCACCCCCGGGCCCGCCCTGAGCAAGGGCCGCACCGGCAGCGCCCCGTACTTCACCTTCGCCGTCGCGGCCGGCTACGCCTCGATGGCGGGCGTCGCCGCCCTGGCGCTGCTCACCGCCGCCGAGCACCGGGCCGGCCCGATCGGCTACGGCCTGATCGTGCTCGCCGCGGCCGGCGCCCCCGCGCTGGGCGCCCGGCTCACCCGGGCCACCCTGCCCTCGCTCTCCCGCCGCCGGCTGCTCGCCCTGGCGCTGCTCACCGAGGGCGTCGCGCTGATCCTGGCCGGGCTGGTGCTGGACTTCGTCCTGGTCCTGCTGCTCACCGTGCTGGCCGGCCTGGCCGCCGGGGTCGTCGTCTCGGCCGGGCGCGGCCTGCTCGCCCAGGAGGTCGAGGAGGCCCGGCTGGCCAAGGTCACCGAGCACCTGTACGCGGTGCTGCGGGCCGTGGTCGCCGCCGCGCTGGTCGTCGTCCCGCTGATCGCCGCCGGCTACGGGGACGTCGAGTACGGCACCGTCGAGCCCGGCTCCTTCACCTTCATCCACGGCGGCGGCGCCCTCGCCGTCGCCACCTCCGGGCTGCTCACCCTGGTGCTCGCCGCCGTCGTCCTGCTGCGCACCGACGACCGGCGCGGCACCGTGCCGTTCGGCCGGGACCTGGTCGACGCGGTGCGCGGCGCCGGCGGACCGGTGCCGCACCGGGGCGCGGGCACCGGCTTCTTCATCGCCCTGGAGGGCGGCGACGGCGCCGGCAAGTCCACCCAGGCCCAGGCGCTCGCCGAGTGGATCCGCGGCAAGGGCCACGAGGTCGTGCTCACCCGCGAGCCCGGCGGCAGCCCGGTCGGGCAGCGGCTGCGCGGCCTCGTCCTGGACGTCGGCAACACCGGCCTGTCGCACCGCGCCGAGGCGCTGATCTACGCCGCCGACCGCGCCGAGCACGTCGAGAACGTCATCCGGCCGGCCCTCGCCCGCGGCGCCGTGGTGATCACCGACCGGTACATGGACTCCTCCATCGCCTACCAGGGGGCCGGTCGCGACCTGGCCGCCACCGAGGTCGCCCGGATCTCCCGCTGGGCGACCGGCGGGCTGCTGCCCGACCTCACCGTGGTGCTGGACGTCGACCCGACCCGGGCCCGGGAGCGCTTCACCGAGGCGCTGGACCGGCTGGAGTCCGAGCCCACCGAGTTCCACCAGCGGGTCCGGTCCGGCTTCCTCGCCCTCGCGGCCGCCGACCCGGCGCGCTACCTGGTCGTGGACGGCAGCCAGGCCCCCGGCTTCGTCACCACCGCCATCCGGCACCGGCTCGACCGCGAGCTGCCGCTCTCCGAGCAGGAGAAGGCAGCCCGCGCCGAGCAGGAGCGGCTGGCCAAGGAGGAGGCCGAGCGGCGCGCCGCCGAGGAGGCCCGCAAGAAGGCCGAGGAGGAGGCCGCCGAGCGCAAGCGCCAGGAGGTGCTGGCGCAGCTGCGGGCCGAGCAGGCCGAGCAGGAGCGGCTGGCCAAGGAGGAAGCCGAACGGGTCGCCGCCGAGGCGCGCCGCAAGGCCGAGGAGGAAGCCCGCCGCCGGGCGGAGGAGGCGGCTCGCCGCCGGGCCGAGGAAGAGGCGAAGCGCAGGGCCGAGGAGGAGGCCCGGCTGGCGGCCGAGGCCGCCGAGCGCAAGCGGATCGCCGACGAGGCGGCCGCCCAGGCGGAGCTGCAGCGGCAGCGGGAGCTGGCGCGCGAGGAGCAGCGGCGCCGGGCGGAGGAGGCGCTGCAGCGGGCCGAGGAGGCCCGGCTGGCGCAGGCCGCGGCGCTCGCGGCGGCCGCCGCGGCGGCGGAGACGGCTTCGGACCGGGCCGGGGCTCCGGCGGGCGGGGACGCGGCGGTCGGGGACGCGGCAGGGGACAGGCCGGGGGCCTCGGAGGGTGGTCTCGGCGACGAGGCGACGCGGGAGCTGACGCTGCGCGACCGGCAGGCGGCGGTCCGGGCGGCGGAGGCTGCCGGGTCCGCGAAGGCTGCGGAGGGGGCGAAGGCCGCGGAGTCCGCGGAGGCTGCTGAGGCGACCGCCCGGTTGCCGCGGGTGCCGGCCGCCGATGAGACGGCGGTGCTGCCGAAGGTGCCGGCGCCGGACGAGACGGCCGTGCTGCCGAGGGTTCCCGCCGCGGACGAGACCGCGGTGCTGCCGAGGGTCGGGCCGGGGCGTCCCGGGGAGCCGGTGGACAGCACCCGGGAGCTGCCGGTGGTGGACGGTCGGCAGGCCGCGCCGCAGCCGGTGGTGCCGCAGACCGGCGAGTCGCAGTCGACCGCCGAGCGGCCCCGGCCGGAGTGGGCCGAGGAGACGCCGATGGACGACCTGCCGAGCCTCACCGACACCCTGCTCGGCTCGCGGGACGAGTGGGCGCGTTGGGGGCACGGCGGAAGCCAAGACGACTCCGGTCACCCCGGCGGGGACGACCGCCCCGGCGAGGACGGTGGCAAGGGCAAGGGCAAGGGCCGGCGCTGGGGTCAGCGCGGCTGAGCCCGGGGCTGAGCCCGGGGCTGGGACGGCTGGCGTCTGGCGTCTGGCGTTTGGTGTCTGACGGCTGACGGCTGACGGCTGACGGCGGGCGGCAGACGGCTGATGGTCGATGTCCGGTGGTTGGCGTCTGGCGGTTGACGGAAGGATGGGCGGTGTCGTCCCGGGGAGGGTTCTCGGGCCGGCGCCGCCCGTCGTCGTACCGGGGCGCGGGGCTGTCGTCCGGAGGCCCGATGTGCTGCCCTGGCCGTCGTCCGAGGTCCGGCGTGCCCCGGACGGAGCAGTGGCTGTCGGAGCGGAGACGTATGCTCGACGGCGGGGAATCGGCGCCGGGAGCGCTGCCGTACGGAGCTTGGGAGCAGCAGTGGCCGTCTGGGACGACCTGGTGGGTCAGGATCGGGTGGTCGAGCAGCTGACCGCCGCGGCCCGGGCGGCCGGGGCGACGGTCGAGGTCGGTCGCGGCGGCGCTCCGGGGCAGGGCGGGAACGCCTCGCTGATGACCCATGCCTGGCTGTTCACCGGTCCGCCAGGTGCCGGGCAGGTCACCGCCGCGCGGGCGTTCGCCGCGGCCCTCCAGTGCACCAGCCCTGACCTCGCGCTCGGCGGCACGCCCGGCTGCGGGTTCTGCGACGGCTGCCACACCGTGCTGGCCGGCAGCCACGCCGACGTCAAGTACGTGCGGACCGACGGACTGTCCATCGGCGTCGGCGACATGCGCGACCTCGTCCTGCGCGCCGCCAGCTACCCGACCGGCGGCCGCTGGTCGGTGATCCTGGTGGACGCCGCCCACCGGCTCACCGAGGCCGCCGCCAACGCGCTGCTCAAGGGCGTGGAGGAGCCCTCCCCGCGCACCGTCTGGCTGCTCTGCGCCCCCTCCGTCCAGGACGTGCTGCCGACCATCCGCTCGCGCTGCCGCCTGCTGGTGCTGCGCACTCCCCCCGCCGAGGCGGTCGCCGACATGCTGGTCCGCCGCGACGGCGTCGACCCGGAGACCGCCCGGTTGGCCGCGCTCGCCGGGCAGGGCGACATCGAGCGCACCCGCCGCCTCGCCGTGGACGAGCAGGCCCGCACCCGCCGGGCCGAGGTGCTGCGGATCCCGCTGGAGGTCGGCGACATCGGCGGCTGCCTGACCGCCGCCCAGCGCCTGGTCGACACCGCCAAGGCCGATGCCGAGGCGCTCGCCGAGACCCAGGACGCCAAGGAGACCGACGACCTGAAGGCCGCCTACGGCGCCGCCGAGGGCAGCAAGGCGCCGCGCGGCATGGCCGGGGCGGTCAAGGAGCTGGAGAAGCGGCAGAAGAGCCGCGCCACCCGTACCCGCCGGGAGACCCTCGGGGTCGCGCTGCTCGACCTCCTCGGCTTCTACCGGGACGTGCTGGCGATCCAGCTCGGCTCCACCGGCGCCCTCGCCAACGAGGACCAGCGGCAGGCGCTGAACCGGGTCGCCCAGGACGGGACGGCCGAGGGCACGCTGCGCCGGATCGAGGCGGTGCTCGCCTGCCGCGGGGCGGTGGACCGCAACGTGGACCCGCTGCTCGCGGTCGAGGCGATGACGATGGCGCTGCGGGCGGGCTGAGGTCCGGTCCCGTGAACTGGTCCTCGGGGCCGCAAGGGGCGCGCCGCGTGGGGTGGGATCCCGGGGGCCGTACGCCGCCCGGAGTCGCCCGGGGTCGACTCGGCGTCCCACCTTCGAGTGAACGGGCGACACTCGCCGGGCACACCCGCGTGTGACGGCGCACCCGTTGTGCACGCTGGGGGCCGACTGTGCCCGGCCGCACCCCGGGCCCTCCGCTCCGGAGGGCCTGCCGCCGCCGGAGCGGTCGCCTCCCGTACGGCACCGGATCCGGTCCGGCGCCGGCCCTCCTCCCGAGGTGGTGCGTTCCGTGGTCCGTCCACTCCTCGTCATTCCCCTGCTGGCCGCCGCCCTCGGCGGGATCTGGCTGGCGCGCGGTGCGCTCCAGCGCTGGCGCGACCTGCGGGCCGCCGCGACCTACGAACTGACGGGCGACCGGTGGCCGATGCTGCTGCGGGCGGGCGGTGCGATGGTCTGCGGGGTGTGCGTCACCGCGTTGACGGTGCTCACCGCGCTCGGGGCGTTCGGCGGCCTGGGGCGCGGCGGGGCGGGCACTGACCGGGCGGAGCCCGCCGTGGACGCGGCCGCCGCCGGGGCCTGGGCGGGCTCGGCGGCGGGTGCGGCCGGTGGGCCCGGTGGGTCCGGTGGGTCCGGTGGCTCTGGGGGGCCCGGCGGGCCCGGGGGGCCCGGTGCGGCCGTACGGCAGCAGGCGGCACCGCCGGCCGCCCCCGATCCGGCGGCCGCCACCCCCGCCACTGCGCCCGTCGTGGCCAGCCACTTCGACAGCGTCGGGCACCCGGGCGGCGGCGAACTGCTGCAGTCCGCCGTGCTCGGTCCGGACGGGAAGCCGCGCAACGTCCGGGTCTGGCTGCCGGCGCAGTACGCCAAGGAGTCGAACGCGCGCTTCCCCGTCGTCGTGATGCACTCCGCCACCCCGGGCAAGACCGCCGACGCCGAGGTGCCGGACGTCTTCGACGGCGTCGGCGCGGCCCTGCAGACCGGCCGCGCCCGCCCGTTCATCCTGGTCGCCCCCGAGGCGCCGAACGGCACCGCGCACCCCTGCGAGCTGGTCGCCGCGGCCCCGGCCGCCGTCGCCGACGACGCGACCCTGCGCACCACCATCGCGGCCTCCTTCCGCACCCTCCCGCCCGGCCCGGCCTCCTGGGGCACCCTCGGGGTCGAGGGCGGTGCGCCGTGCGCGGCCGCCGCCGGGCTGGCCCGGCCGGACCTCTACGGCGCGGCCGCCGCGGTCTCCGGCCGCTACGACGCCGGCGCGCTCACCCAGACCGGCGCCGAGGCCCCCGCGGGCAGCTCGGCCAAGCTGCTGCTGGCCGCCGCCAAGGGCGACGCCGCCGGGCTGGACGCGGCCCGCAAGCTGCAGGCCGCGCTCAAGGCCGGGCCCGGCCCGGCGGCCAAGGCCGAGGTGCGGATCTCGGACAACGTGCAGGACTACTCGGCGGATCGGGAACGGGCCCGGCTGGTCCGGCAGGCGGCGCAGTTCCTGGCGGAGGCGCTGGCGAAGGCGTCCTGAGCGTCGGCCGAGCCGGCGGTTACGCTGCCCGGTACCCGGGGTGGGTACCGGGCAGCGGCGTTTCTTCGTTCTCGTACTTTTCTCGGAGTGGTGGAGAGGAAGCGGATGAGGGGCTTCGGGCGGGTGCGGGTCTTCGGGCGGGTGCGAGGGCGGGTTCTCGGGCGGGTTCTCGGGCGGGTGCGGGTGCGGGTGCGGGTGCGGGTGCGGGTGCGTGTGGGGTTGCGGGCGGTTGCGGTGGTGATCGCGGTCGGGCTGCTGGCGGCTTCGGCGGGCGGGTGCAGCCGGGGCTCTGCGGGGCCGACCGGTGGGAGCGGCGGGTCCGGGGCGTCCGGGCAGGCCTCTTCCGACTCGACGGGAGCCGGCGCCGGCGTCACCCCGCTAGAGCCGCTGCCCGCCGCCGTACCGGCCGCGCTCGCCGCGTACTACGGACAGCGGCCGGCCTGGCAGCCGTGCGACGGCGGCTTCGAGTGCACCACCTTCCGGGTGCCGATGGACTACGACCGCCCCGGCGACGGCGACCTCACCCTCTCCGCCGCCCGTGCCGCCGCCCTCCCCGGTGACCCCGGCGGCGCGAACCGGTCGGGCTCGCTGCTGCTCAACCCGGGCGGCCCCGGTGGCTCGGCGATCGAGTACCTGGAGGCCATCGCCGGGACGTACGACCGCACCGTGCGCACCCACTTCGACCTGGTCGGCCTCGACCCGCGCGGGGTGGGCCGCAGCAACCCCGTCAGCTGCCTGAACGGCGAGCGGATGGACGCCTTCACCGCCGCCGACCTCGCCCCCGGTGACCAGCGGGCGATCGACGCGCTCGTCGCTGTCGACCGGGAGTTCGCCGACGGCTGTCGCAAGCAGGCCGGGCCCGCGCTCGGCCACCTCAGCACCGTCGAGGCGGCCCGCGACATGGACGTGCTGCGCGCCCTGCTCGGCGACGAACGGCTGAACTTCGTCGGCAAGTCCTACGGCACCTTCCTCGGCGCCACCTACGCCGGGCTGTTCCCGAGCCGGGTCGGGCGGGTGGTGCTGGACGGCGCGATGGACCCGGCGCTCGACTCGGTCACCGGCAACCGCACCCAGGCCGGCGGCTTCGAGACCGCCTGGGCCGCCTTCGCCGGGGACTGCGCCAAGCGCGAGGACTGCCCTCTCGGCCGCACCGAGCAGCAGGTCGGCGACCAGCTCACCGCCCTGTTCGCGACCGTCCACACCCAGCCGCTGCCGACCACCGACCACGGGCGCCGGCTCACCGAGGCCCAGGCCACCACCGGCGTCGTCCAGGCCATGTACGCCGAGTTCCTGTGGCCCAAGCTGCGCACCGCGCTCACCGACGCCAGGGCGGGCGACGGCACCGGGCTGCTGAAGCTCTCCGACGCCTACTACGGGCGCGAGGCGGACGGCTCCTACCCCAACCTGATGTTCGCCAACACGGCGGTGAACTGCCTCGACCTGCCCGCCCCGTTCCCCTCGCCGGAGGACGTCCAGCAGGCGGTGCCGGACTTCGAGAAGGCCTCGCCGCACTTCGGGCGCGACATGGCCTGGATGGCGCTGACCTGCGCCTACTGGCCGGTCAGGGCCACCGGCGCGGCCCACACCATCCGGGCCGCCGGCGCCGCCCCGATCGTCGTCGTCGGCACCACCCGCGACCCGGCCACGCCGTACGACTGGGCCCGGTCACTGGCCGGCCAGCTGGAGTCCGGCCGCCTGCTCACCTACGACGGGGACGGCCACACCGCGTACGGGCGGCGGAGCACCTGCGTGGACGGCGCGGTCAACCGCTTCCTGCTCACCGGGGAGGCCCCGGAGCAGGGCAAGCGCTGCGACCGGTAGCGGGCTCGGGGATCCGTCCCGGGGATCTGTCCCGGGGATCTGTCCCGGGGATCTGTCCCGGGGTCAGACGGAGGAGACCGCCAGCTTCGCCGCGAAGCCCGCGAACAGGACGGCGACGCCGCTGGTCAGGGTCGCGGACAGGCGCTTGCGGCGGCGGAAGGCCGAGGCCAGCGTGGTGCCGGCGAATATCAGCAGGGAGAGGTAGAGCAGGCTGAAGGTCTGCAGGATCCCGCCGAGCAGCGCGAAGGACAGCGCGGGCTGCCCGTAGGACGGGTCGACGAACTGGGTGAAGAAGGACAGCAGGAACAGGATCGCCTTCGGGTTCAGCAGACTGATCACCAGCGCCCGCCGGAACGGCCGCTCGCTCTCCTCCGGCGCCGCCTCCGCGCCGGCCGCCCGGTCGGCCCCGGCCCGGCGCTCGCGCCACAGCTCGCGGGCGGCCCGCAGCATCCCGAACCCGATCCACAGCAGGTAGGCGGCGCCGCCGAACTTGACCACCGCGAACACCGCCGGGTTGGCCTTCAGCAGCGAGGCGGCCCCCAGCGAGGTCAGGCTGATCAGCGTGAGGTCGCCGACGAACACGCCCGCTGCCGCCCGGTACCCGGTCCGGACGCCCTTGCGGGCGGCGACCGACAGCACGTACAGCGAGTTGGGGCCGGGCAGCAGGATGATCACGAGGGCGCCGAGGACGTACGTCGCCAGGTCGTTGACACCGAACACGGTGCGCTCCGGGGGTGGGGAGGGGTAGCAGGGGGGCGATCATCCTAACGTCGCACCGGCGACCGGTTGAAGCAGAAACCATCCGCCCCCGCCCACCCCGGCCCACCACCCGACCGTCCCGGCTACGGATCACCTGCGAACCTGTGTAGACTGGCCCGCGTTGCCACCACACATAGCAACGGTGCCGCCTTAGCTCAGTTGGCCAGAGCAACGCACTCGTAATGCGTAGGTCGCGGGTTCGAATCCCGCAGGCGGCTCTGTAGAAGCCCCAGGACTCACTCGCCGTGACCTGGGGCTTTTGCCTTTATTGCATCCGTCGTCGCCGTCGCGCGCGGGCTGCCCTCGTGTTCGTGGTCTCAGTTGTGGTCTCACTTTCGGCCGGTTGGGGCCAGAGCGCGTTGCCCATTCGCCTGGCCGCCTCACGGGTCGTCGGGGTGGTCGTCTTGACGTAGCGGCGGGTCATGCTGATCTGCGAGTGGCCGAGGATCTCCATGATGGTGAACGGGTCCACCCCCAGCTCGTTGAGGATCGTCCCGGCGGAGTGGCGGCTGCCGTCGTGCTGGCGCCGGTCCTCGATACCGGCCTCGGCCAGCAGCTCCTTGAACTCCTCCCAGTCGGCGTGGGGGTCGACCGGCTGGCCGTCGGGGCGGCACGTCACGAGTCCGTAGTCCTGCCACTCCTCGCCGGCCGCCGCCTTCCACTCCTCCTGCTGCTGGCGCTGCTCGCGGAGGAGCGGGATCAGTGGCGGCAGCAAGGGGGTCGTGCGCCGGCTGCCCCTGGTCTTCGGGCGGGTGAAGGCGAGGCCGCCACCGTGCCGCTTCGGGCAGGTGCTGGCGTGCCGGTCGCACTTCGGCGGACAGGGCTTAGGGCATCCGCGGGTGTAGCGGCGGTGCTTGGTGCACCCGGGCTCGCACGCGTCCCGGTGCAGCCGTTCGCCGCAAGCGTGCGGGTCGTCGCACCCGTGGCGCCACTTCAGCCGCTGGAGCTGCCAGGACGTGTCCATATGACCGGCGGCCTCGTCGACGTACTTCCAGCGCAGGCCCAACGCCTCACCCTGACGCAGACCTTGGCCGACGCCGATCACCCAGCGGACGCGGGTCGGGCGTTTCATCGCGGCGAGCAGGAAGCGCCGAGCCTCCTCCTGGGTGAACGGGTTCGCGTCCGTCTCCTCCACCGTGGGGGAGTCCACCAGTGTGGCGACGTTGCGGGCTACCTTCCCCCGGCGGTGGGCGATCTTCAGCGCGCGGGAGATGATCCGGTGCACCTTGAGGATGTGTGATCCGGCCCGGCCCTCGGCACGGAGCTGCCCGTACAGCTCGTCCAGGTGCTCCGGCAGCAACCGGTCCAGCCGGTGCTTGCCGATGCCCGGGATGATGTGGTTCCGAGTCTTGGACCAGTAGTCGTCCAGGCTGCGCGGCTTCAGCCGCTGGTTCGCGATGGTGGTCAGGTAGGTGGTCATCCACTGTTCGACCGTCGGCGCTCGGCCGGCCGCCGCCACCTGGCCCGCGTCGCGGTCGGCCTCCAACTTCTTGACCTTGCGCCGCACTTCGGGTTCGGTCTTGGCGCTGCGGTGGCGCCGGTCGGGACTGCCGTCCGCCTTCACGCCCATGGTCACGCGGCCGTGCCAACGGCCGTCCGCGCCCTGATAGATGGTCGACTCCATGTTGGGCAGGCGGGTCTTGCGCTCGTTCACGTATTGCTCCCGTATAGACGCGGGCGCCGAACGGTGTGCTGCCCGGCGCCTCGAACGGATGGGTGGTGATGGTCAGTTGGTGGTCTCGGTGGCCTTGCGTTCGATGTACGTTGCGATGTCGATCGGCCGGATCCGACGGGACCGTCCGATCCGGAGTGATCCCAACTCGCCTTCGGCGAGCAGCTGGTAGAGCTTCGAGCGTCCAATGTTCAGCACCTTGGCGGCCTCCTCCGGCTTCAGGAGGAGCGGCTGAGCGGTCATGGCGATGGACATGTTCGGGCCTCCGGTTCGAGCTCCGACGCGGGGGTGGAAAGGGTGGAAAGGGGTGCTAAGCCCGGTGACCTGGGCTTTTGCGGTGAGGGGTGGGGGTGGGAAGGGGGTGGAAAGGGGGGTGGAAAGGGTCGGGCGTCCCGGGAGGGTGGGTCGGGGGCGGGACCTTTCCACCCCCTTTCCACCCCCCTTTCCACCCCCTCCGCTCCTGGCGTTTTCGCAGGTGGGAGGGCTTAGCACCCCTTTCCACCCTTTCCACCCCTCAGGTGGTGGGTGGGGCGTAGAGCAGGACGGTGGCGTGGCGGCCGGATCCGGGGACCTGGGCGCTGCCGTAGCCGTCGATCTGGAGGAGGGCGGCGACCAGGCGGTCTCGTTCGTCCTTGCTGGACTTCTTGAAGAGGCGGTAGACCTCGTCTCCGGTCAGGCCGCGGGGGCCGACGGCGCGGACGGCGGCGGCGAGCTTGTCGAGCTTGGGGTCGCCGGTGGTGTCCGCGGCCAGGCCGAGGACGTGGGCGGCGGAGGCCCGGGAGTAGTTGACGAGGGCGTGGGCGGCTCGCAGGTGGTCTTCCTCGATCTGGCGGCGGCGGTCGAGGAGGGCGTAGACCATGGCCAGGCGCAGGGTGTAGGGGGCGGCGCGGGCGGTGAACTCGGCGAGGGGTCCGTCTCCGTCCTCGTCCCCGCACAATGCCGGGTAGATGTCGTCCCGCCAGAGCTTGCGGGCGGGTTCGGCGAGGGTGACCTCTCCGGCCTGGCTGGCGTCGGCGAGGGCGGCGCGCCAGGAGGCGGCGAGGCTGTCCACAAGCTCCGGGTCGGCGCCGCGGGACTCGGCGAGGATGCGGTTGCGGTGGACGAAGACCGGCAGGTAGCGGTTGTAGGTGCCGCCGGCCATCTCGGAGTCCTGCATCTTGGCGCGCAGTTCGCGGGGGCTGATGTGGCCGATGATCGCGATGTGCGGGCCGGTGGCCTTGAGCGCTTCGCGGTTCATGACGCCGAGGTCTTCGCCGTTCCAGGCCTGGCGCAGGACGCCGCCGAGGGAGGAGCCCTCGCGGCGGGCGCGGGCCATGGTGATGCCGTACTCGGACTCCACGATCCAGCGGCGCTTGTCGATGTGGCCGGGGTCGTCCTTCTTGGTCGGGTCGCCGTCGCGCACGGCTTCGATCAGGCCTTCGCCGGAGGACAGGCCGGAGAGGCAGTTGTCCTTGGCGAAGCCGGGGGCGGCGGCGGACAGGATGAGGCGGGCGGTGTTGGTGGCGGCGCCTTTGCGGCCGGCGGCGGTCGCGCCGATCGTCAGGCCCCAGATCAGGGCGGGGTGGCGGTCGTTGCCGATGCGCAGGTGCGGGCAGGAGTCGGCTCTGCCCGCGCCGCTGGGGCCGAGCAGGGCCCCGGCGCCGGAGAGCAGGTTGACCAGCACGCCGACCGGGTCGGCTTCCGTGGTCGGGTCCAGTTCCCGAACGGTGTGCCCGGCCAGGCCCTGGAAGACGGCCATGTCCGGGACCGGCCCGGGGCGGGTGGGGCGCTCCAGGCCCTGAACGTCGTCGTAGAACGGGTTCTTGGCCGTCGCCTGGCGGGGTTCGGCGGGCAGGAGGTCGGGGGCGGTCACTCGGCCTCCTGCCTGTTCCGGTCCCCGCCGGAGAAGCGCTTCTCCTTGGGGGGCGAGGGGTGACGGTTGCTCACGCGGCCCGCCCGACGCCGCCGGCGCCCCGGGCCAGGCCCTTGGCGATGGTGCGGCGGCACTCCGCCTCGCCCAGCCCGGCGCTCTGTCCGGCCGAGAGCAGGGCGTCCGTGGCGTCGTGCTCCGGGAGGGTTCCGGCGGCGACCAGGCGGCCGAGCGCGGCACTGGAGGCGAACAGGGTGTGGTTCCTGACGCCCTCTCCGGCGCCCGCGACCTTCTCGGTCTCGCCGCGTACGGCGGCCTGCACGTAGGCCTGAAGACGACCGATCCGCGCCCGCACCGCGGCGGTGTCCAGCTTGGCGACGGGCGGCGCCTTGGGGGTCAGCAGGGTGGCGAGCCAGGCGGGCAGGGGCATCGGCGGCACGTCGAGGGCGAGCGTGTAGGGGTGTCCGGCGACGGTGCTGCCGGCGGCGACGACGTAGCCGCCGTGGGCGCGGGTGTCGACCTTCCAGCCCAGGCCCTGGCCCTTCTCCCCGCAGGTGTTTCGCAGGACGGTCCCGGGCGGGGCGGTGAAGTAGATGTGGGTGCCGCCGCGGCCGGTGCGCACGGTGAACGTGTCGTAGTGGCCGTAGGCGTCGTACTTCTCGCACAGCGCGGCGAAGGTGTCGTGCCCGTCGGTGATGCCCTGTCCGGCCCACCGTGCGGGCGGGAGGTCACCGGGGTGCTTGGGGGTGTCGAGGTCGACCACGACCAGGTTGGAGGGGCCGCAGGCCACGCCGACGTTGTAGGGGCCGTGGGTCCAGGCCCGGCGGATGACGTCGGGGTCGGTGGTGGCCCGGCGCTCCCAGCCGAGGTGGCCGGGGGTGCACGGGCCCGTGCGCGGGCAACGCTCCTCGCTGTGCAGGGCGGGGTGCTTGGCGTTCGGGGCGAGCGGGAAGACGTGCCAGCCACGACGGGCGGCGGCCAGGGCGGCGGCGAGCCGATCGGTCATGAGGTGGTCCTCTCGGGCAGGGCGGGCCAGGACCCGAGAGCGCGGGCCCTGGCCCGCGAGGGGTCAGAGGTCGAGGGAGATCTGGCCGTCGCAGACGGCGGCCGGGGCGGGCGGCATCAGCGCGTCGAGGGCGGCCTGGTGGGCGGGGTCGCCGAGCAGGCAGATCACGTGGCCGTCGGTGGTGACCAGCCACGCGGGGTCGGCGTGGACGAGTTCGACGGCGGCCTGGCGGGTGGTGGAGTGGACGACGCACTCGTCCGCACTGTCGGAGCCGTAGGCGGTGCCGCAGACGTCGCACTCGGCGACGTGGCAGGTCACGGGCTTGATGGGCACGGGAGCCTCCCGAAGGTCAGAGGTCGAAGAGGGAGTCCGGCTCGGCGGCCGGGGCGCTCGCCTGGCGGGCGTTGGCGGCACGCTTGCGGGTGGCGTCGTGGCAGGCCGGGCACCACGCGGCCAGCGCCCGCTTGGGCAGGGCGGCGGCCTTGTGCGCGGGCAGCAGCAGGTCGGCGGGTTCGGCGGGGGCGGCGAGCAGGCGGACGGCGCCGGTGCCGTGTCGGGGGCCGTAGCCGCCGTGGACGGTCTTGCAGCGTCCGCCGTCCTTGGCGTGGTTGGTGCCGCAGGTGCCGCGGCACTGGCAGCGACCTGCGGCGGCGGCGATGACGGCCGCCCACAGGCCCTGCCGGTCGCCGAGCGGCGGGACCCGGGGGGTCATGCGGCCACCCCCAACCCGGCCCCGGCCCCGCCGGCGACGGCACGCTCCAGCAGGACGCGGAGGGCGGCGGCGGCCTGGTCGGGCAGGACGCCGTTTCCGAGTGCCCGGAGTTGGGCGGTGCGGGACAGGCCGGGGACGGCGGTGACGTGCCCGGTCGGCACGCCCATCAGCCACTCGACGAAGACCGGGTTCAGGCGCCCGGAATCGTCTGTTGGCCGGGGTGCGGGGCGGCCGAGGACCGCCTCCCACCGGTGGACGGCCGGGCCGTACGGGCCCCAGTCCGTGCTGTCGTTCCGGTCGTCGGTGCCACGGCGCCGGTCAGGGTCGGGTTGCCCCGGGTGAACGTGGCGCTGGTGCGGTCGCCGTCGGCGGCGGTCGGGGTCGGCAGCAGGGAGATCGTGTGCCGCAGGTTCATCCCGCCCCGGCCGGTGTGCCCGGTCCCGGTGGCCTCCGACACGGTCGGGGTCGGCAGCAACTCCACCTCGCTCGCCGGGCCAGGCGAGGAGGAAGACGCGGGTGCGCTGGTGGGCGGCGCCGACGTCGGACGCTCGCACGCTCGTCCATTCCGCATCGAACCCGAGGCCGGCCAGGTCTCCCAGAACGGCGCCGAGAGCGCGAAGAGCGAGGGGCCGTCCGGTAGCCGGGTCCAGATCCTGCGATCCGGATCCCACTCCAGCGTTACCGCGGTCGGCTTTCCGCGAGAGGAGGCCTTGGACATTCTCGATCACCACCAGGGAGGGCCGGAGTTCACGGACGGCGCGGGCGACCTCGACCCACAGGCCGGAGGCGGCGCCGGGAACGATCCCGGCACCCTTGCCGGCCAGGCTGACGGACTGGCAGGGGAAACCGGCGGTCAGCACGTCCACCGGCTCCACCGCCGCCCAGTCCACGGCCGTGATGTCGCCGAGGTTCGACGTGAGCGGGTGGTGGTGGGTGAGGATCGCGGACGCGCCGGGGTCGGGGTCGGCCACCCACGCCAACTCCCCGCCCAGCACCGCTTGGACGGCCATGTCGAGACCGCCGTAGCCGCTGCACAGAGACCCGATGCGCGGCCCGCTCACGACGCCGTTCCGATCAGGTCGTTGACCAGGTGGGCCTGGGCGTTGGCCCAGACGGTGAGTTCCTTGACCACGGCCTTGGCCTCGATCGTCATGACCGGGCCGGGTTCGGCGGAGCCGGGCTCGATCAGCAGGTGGTCCGGGACGGGCAGGAGCAGGGTGGCGGTGGTCAGGAACAGGGCCGTGTCGGCGTCGGGCTCGATGAGGCGCCGGAACGGGCCGCGGTCGGCGCCCCACGGGTCGGGCTGCCAGTCGCCCAGGCGCCGGTCCGGCCGGTGGGCGAGGGCAGCGTGCCGCAGGGGCACTTCGATGCGCAGGGCCACGTTGTCGGTGTCGCCGGTGGCGAAGACGACGGTGATGCGGTGCAGGTCGGGGTGGACGCGCACGTAGCCGGGCGCCATCGTCGGGGCGGTGGCGATGGTCCAGGCGAAGGCGGCGAACTCCGCCGCCGTCTCCAGGAGGCCGTCGGAGTGGGCCTTGACGACGTGGGAGTCGAGGTAGGTGCCGTAGCGGGAGTAGCCGTTGGAGGCGTACCGCTCGTCGTAGTCGTCGTACACGACGGCGAGCGTGAAGAGGTCGAACTCGGGCATGCTTGGTCCCATCTCTATGAAGGGGATGCACGGCCCCGCGGCAACCGGTTCTCTGCCAAGAAATGACGGTTGTCGTGGGGCTTCGTGCTGTTCGGGAGCGGTCTGCCCGTCCCCCGCGCCATCCGGAGCCGCCGCCGCGTGGTGCGGCGGGGCCCGGATGGCACGGCCGGTCGGACAGGGCGTCAGGCTGCCTGGTCGGGCTGCTCAGAGTCGGGGATGGGGAGGCCGTACTCGCCGGAGGAGCCGGGCTTGCGGACGACGTCGCCCTTCTTGGTGAGTCGGCTGAGGGTGTTCTCGACGGTCTTGCGGGCGACGCCGGTCATGTCGGTGATCTGGTCGAGGTGGAGGTAGCCGACTTCGAGGTTCATGGGGTCGCGGCGCTCGCCGAGGACGGCGCGGATCTTCTCCTCGGCGGTGGGCTCCTTGACCAGGGACGGCGCGGCGGAGGCGGGCATCCACCCCTGCTCGCCGCCGTCGCCGCCCTGCTCGGCGGCGGGGCCGACGGGGGTGGCGGCGATCGCGTCGCGGTCGGCCCAGTCGGGGAAGTCGGCCGGGGTAGCGACGTTGGCCGGGTTCCAGTGGCCAGCGGCGGATTCGAGGATCCAGGCGCGCATCATCTCGGCGCGCTCGTCGGGGCCGACGACGTAGCCGACGCCGAAGGTGCGGCGGGGGTCGTCCTCGGGGACCGACGGGTCGTAGATGAGGTTCTCGTCGTCGCCCTTCCAGTAGGCGGGGATCTGGGAGGGGTCGATGCCGTCGAACGCGCGGGGCAGGTCGACGCGGCCGGCCTGGGCGCTGTCGGAGCGCAGGAGGATCAGGGCTCCGCCGTAGAAGACGTTGTCCCTGATGGCGGTGCTGGAGCCCATCTGGTCGAGGTTCATGATCTGCCCGCACAGCACCAGGGGCATGCCCATGGAGCGGCCCAGCGAGGCAAGAGCCAGGACGATGAACGCGGCCTCCGCACGGTGCGGGCTCTTGTCGCCGAGCGCCTGGGACATCTCGTCGAGGATGGTCACGACGTAGGGCCGCTCCGGGGTGGGCTCGAAGTTCTTGGCCCGCAGATCCCGGCTCTCGGCGATCCGGTGGCACAGGAGGGCGTAGGCCACGCGCAGGGCGCCGATCGCCCCGTCCAGCCCGCAGCCGGCGTAGGCGGCCATGTCCTCGACGTCGGGGTTGGAGGAGCCCTTGGGGTCGGCGTAGATGATCGCGGCCCCGTTGACGTGGTAGCTCAGGCTCAGGAGCTGGAGGACACCGCCCTTGCCGGAGCCGGTGACGCCGGCTACCAGGACGTGGCGGGCGCCGCCTTCGGGGTCGTAGAGCTGGACCCGGGCGGGCTTGCCGCTCACCCCGGTGCCGAGCTGCACGAACCCGTTCTTGTTCGCGGCGAGGGTCTCGGCGGCGGGCAGCGGGCGGCCCTCTTCCAGCGGGGAGCGGTCCATCATGCGGAAGATCGCCTTGCGGGGGTTACCGGTGCGCTCGACGGAGACCAGCAGCGGGGTGGTGCGCAGGGCCCCGGCGATCGTGTAGAGGTCGGGGACGGTGAGGGCGTCGGTGTCCTCGTCGGCCATGATCCACGCCGCGACGCCGCCGGTGGCGGGGTCGGGGGTGATGCCTTCGAGGTGAGTGCCGGGCATGCAGCCGCCCTTGCGGGCGACCCGCTGGAGCCAGAGGGCTTCCAGGGCGGAGTACTGGGGGCCGTCCTGCTCGGCGGGTTCGACCAGGCGCACGTGGATGCGGCGGGCGCTGTCGTGGGGGCCGTCGGTGATGGCGATCCAGGCGGCGGGGAGGCGGTAGACACCGGAGACGGCGCCGGGGGTGACGGTGACCGGGCGGCCGGGGTCGGCCTCGATGACGCCCTCCCACTCCTGGGGGCCGTGGCCGGTGAGGGTGAGGTGCTGTCCCGGGTGGGCGCCGTACTCGCCGGAGATGTGGGCGAGCCAGAGCTGGAGCACCTTCTTGACTGCGGGCGGCAGCTCGGGTTCGCCCGGTGTGGCCGGGGCGGCGGCCCGGGTCTTGGGCTTGCTGGAGGCCAGGACGCGGCGCAGGGAGAACGCGACCAGGCCGACGGTGCCCCACCAGGCGGTGGAGACCAGGCCGGCGAGGGAGGGCATGGTCATCCAGCCGGCGAGCAGGGCGTCGATGCCGGGCAGGCCCTGCACGGTGGCGGTCGCCGCGGCGGTCGCGGTGGCGACGGCGGACAGGGCGAACGGGCGGCGGTGGGCGCGCAGGACGTCGCCGCCGGGGACGTCGTCCAGCAGCCGCTCCGACAACAGCCCGGCGGCGTTCGCGCCGGCGACCAGCACCGGGGCGGCGAGGAACGTGGCGACGCATCCGGCGGCCTGCGGGTCGAGGAACGGCGTCACGCCGGCGGCCAGCAGCGGGGCGGCGACCTGGGCGACGGCGAAGCGCTTCTCGACGGCGGGGTTGGGGGCTTCGGTGGCGTGGGCGGTGTGAGGGGTGGTCATCTCGGCTACTCCTGGGTGTACCACGTGCGGTCGGCCATGGGGACGCGGGAGGAGTCGACGGCCTGCTGGATGCCGTCGTGGTCGGTGTTGGCCTGCTGCTCGGCGGCTGCGGCGTCACGCCCGGCCGTCTCGGCCGAGTACGCGTACGCGATCGCGGCCTCGGACAGGCCCTCCATGATCCGGGCGACCTCGCGGGTCTCGGCGACCGTGGCGGCGTCGACCTTGAGGGCGGCGATCTGCTCGGCGATCCGGCCCGTCTGCTGGGCCTCCTCCTTCTGGGCGGTGGCCAGGGCCTGGAACGCGGCGGTGTCCCGCCGTACCTCTCGGGCCAGCGCCCGGACCTGGCGGACGAGTTCGCGGTAGGTGAGGTCGGTTGCCATGTCAGCCTCCCTGGTGGGCCCGGTAGAACAGGCTCTCGGCGGGGGTGGTGAGCGGGCTGTCGACCACGGCCTGGTAGATGCGGCCGTGGCGGGTATGGGCGTTGGCGGCCAGCACGGTGACGGCCTCGACGCCGCGGGTGGCCTGCTGCTCGGTCTCCCGGGCGCTGCTGTCCAGCAGGGCGGTGCGTTCGGCGAGCCGGCGCAGCTTGTTGATCAGGGCGATACCGCCCTTGACGTCCTTGGCGTCCTCGGCGAGCTGCTGGGCGCGCTTGGCGTACTCGGCGGCGTGCTCGCGGGCGGTCTTGCTGTCCTCGGCGATCCGGGTCAGCGTCTGCTGCTTCACCATCAGGCCGAGTTCGAACTGGCGCAGCGTGCGCACCTCGCCGCGGCTCATGCTGTGCCGGGTGCCCTCCCCGGGGCCCGCGGTGAACGCCACGGCGTCCGCCCCGACGGCGATGTCCCGCACCGGGACAGCCTTCGGCTTCTCCCCCGCGCGCGGGGCCTGCTGGCCCTTCGAGCGGCGCGGCTCGGGAACCGAGGCCGGGCTGGCGTCGGGCGCTGAGGGCTTCTTGGCGAGGTCGGCGGTGGAGCCGTGGACCGGCTCCATTCCGGGGGCCTGCGGGATGCAGGGTCCAGGGGTCTTCGGGGCGGGCATGGGCGTCTTCCTTTCGGGCTCGGTCATGGTGCCCGGGGCCGCCGGGGCCTTGGCGGGTGTCACCGGCGGCGCGTCAGGCTCCTGCTCGGTGGCCGCGGCCACCGGAGGCGGGGTCTTGTCGGGCTCGGTGGGCTTCGCGTCCTTGCCCGACTTCTCGGGCTTGCCGCTGCGGGCCTTGTCCTCGATGGCCTTCGCGCCGTCGAACTTGGTGTCCAGTCCCTTGTCCGAGCCCTTGGCGGTGGAGGGCTTCGTCGGGTCGGCCGGCTTCGGCGCGGGCTTGTCCGGCTTCTCGCCGCCCTTCGGGCTGTCGGGGTCCTTCGGGGCCTTCCCGCCCTTGCCCGTGCCGCCGGCCGGGGGCTCGGGCTTCGGGCCGCTGGTGTCGGCGGCCTTGGCCGGGGTGGTGTCTTTCGGGCTGCTGGTCTTCGTGGACGGGGTGTCGCGGTGGTTCTTGTCGTCGCCGCTGGTCTTGGCCGAGGTGTCGTTCTTGGCGGCCTTGGCGTCGGACTTGGTGTCGGAGGCCTTGGTGTCGCGGTTGGCCTTGGACGCGGTGGAGGTGTCGGTCTTGGCGGCCTTGGTGTCGGCGGTCTTGGCGTCGGTGTCGGCCTTGGTGCGGTGGTCGCGGTTGGCGTGGTTCTTCGCGTCGGTGGTGTCGTTCTTCTTGACGTCGCGCTGGTCGCGGCCCTGGTGCTGCTGCTGGCTGGTCTTGTTGTTCAGGTCGGCGGTCTTGGCGTCGCGCTGGGAGCGGTGCTGGGCGGCGTGCTCGTTCTTGGCGAGGCGGTCGGACTTGTTGGTGTTGGTGGTGGTCGCCGAGGTGCCGGAGACCCGGGTCTCCTTGACCTCGTGCTGGCGCTTGATGCTGGTCGTGGTGCCGGTGCGGCGCCACCGCTCGGCCAGCGCCCGCACCAGCGCGGACAGCGCCCCCTCGCGGCCGGCGTCGGCACCGGGCCCGCCGTTCCCGCTCTTGCCGTCGGAGGGGTTCCTGCCGGCCGGGTCGGCGGGGGTGTCGGGGGTCTGGGCCAGGGCCGTGGTGGTGCCCAGCGGCTCGCCCTGGCGGGCCGGGCGGACGGGGGCGAGGATCTGCGCCAGGGTGCTCGGCGGGGCGCCGGCGGCGGTGTCCGGCCCCGGCACGGCCCCTGCCGGAGAAGCCCCGGCGGGCCCGACGGTGGGCGGGTCGGCCGGGCGCGGCGGGGGAAGCGGGGCGCCGGGAGTGGCGGGCGTGGTCATCGCGATTCCTCACTCTCTGCGACCTCCCACCCACCCCCCACCCGGCGAGAAAGCGCCCTCCCACCCCTCTGAGCGGGTGGGGGAAGACGCTTCTCCGGATGGGGGGTGGGTGGGGGGAGGTCACAATCGGTTACGGACGGGAGAACTTCCGCTTCATCCAGCCGGCGGCCACGGCCGTCCCGGCGACGCCGAGGACGACCAGCCCGACGCCCGGGGTCGAACCGCCGTCGCCCCCGTCGGAGCCGACGGTGCGGGAGGTGTTGACCATCCCCGGCGCGTCCACGGCGGGGAAGACCTTGCCGCAGTCGGCGATCGCGCCGTAGCCGCCTCCGGCCTTGGCGACGCACGCCTGCACCGCCTCCCGGCGGGCCTTCTGGGCCGCGGTCTCCTGTTCGCTGGCCTTCGCGAGATCAGCGGCCTGCTTCTGCTTCTCCAGCTCCAACTTCGAGCTGTCCAGGGCGATCTGGGCCTTGCGGACGTCCGCGTCGGCCTGGGCCGACGCGTAGTTCGAATAGGCCACCATCCCCGCGGCGGCCAGCACGACCGCGCCGGCGCCGATACCGACCTTGGCGCGGGCGGACAGGCGGGCATTCGGGGCGTAGGCGCCGTGCAGCGGCGGCGTCTTCCAGGACGGCACGCTGGTGATGTCGTAGGCGGGGTCGTTGTAGACCGAGTCACGGTCGGCCACGGTCGTGCTCCTCTTCGTGAACCAGGCGGGGAACGTTGGGAGTTGGAGGTCAGAGCCGGTAGGACTCCAGGGAGAAGAACAGGACGTCGGCGTCGCGCAGCTCGGGCTCGCGCCGCGCCAGGTAGTCCCGGATGCCGAGGTAGGCGCTCTCGCGGGAGCTGCCGGGCGGCAGGATGGAGCTGCCGTGGCGGGTCGCGACGGTGAAGCCGGCGCGGAGCGGGTACTGGAGGGTGATCAGCCAGGAGTGGGTGGGCTCGGCGGGCGTTTCGGGCAGGGGCATGACAGTGCTCTCCTTGCGGGGCATCGGTGGGTGGAACCGGGGAGGGTGAGGGTCAGATGTCGTCGCAGCGGATCTGGTAGCAGTCGGAGCAGATCGGGATGATCCACTCCTCGTCGTTGATCTCCCACACGAACGGGTCCGCGCAGACCTCGACGTCCGGCTTGTCCTCGCCGCAGAAGTAGCACTCCATCGAAGAACCTCCAGATCAGCGGGTGTGCTGGGTCAGGGAGCCGATCAGCTCGGGGCGGTTGGTCGAGCCGAGCAGGTGCCCGGTGGAGGTGAAGAGGTGCCACCAGCGGACGGAGCCGTCCTCGTTGCTGGTCTGGGCGCAGGTGAAGCCGTGGAGCGGGAAGATGTCCAGGACGCGGACCTGCGCGAACTCCGGGTCCGGGGTGGGGATGTGGTCGGTGCTCATGGCGGTTCTCCCGGTTCTACGCGGTGAGGGCGTGGGGGGTGTGGCCGGAGGCGATCAGTTCGGCGGCCTCGGCGCGGCGCCCGGAGGCGGTGGCGAGGGAGACGTCGAGGGCCTCGGCGATGGACTGGAGGCTGACGGCTTCGGGGTTGCCGCCGGCGGCGAGGATCATCCGGGCGACGCGGCGGGTGGCGCGGGCGGCGGGGGTCAGCTTCGCCGCGTCCTCAGCTTCAACCGCGCGCAGCTCCGTTTCAGCGGCACGGGCGCGGGCTTCAGCGGCATGCTGGCGGGCCGTGTCCGCGGCCTCGTCGTGCTCGGCCTGGGCGCGCTTGGCGGCGGCCGTGTCGCGCTCGGCTTCAGCCTTGCGCTTGGCCGTTTCAGCGGCGGCCTCCTCGATTTCAGCCGCGCGCCTGGCCGTTTCAGCGGCGCGCAGGCGGGCGGTCTGGGCGGCCTCCTGGTCGGTCGCCGCGGCGTTCTCCTTGGCGGCGGCCAGGCTCTCCGTTTCAGCGACGCGAAGTCGCGTTTCTGCGGCGGCGCTCTCCTTTTCAGCGGCGGCCTGGTCGGTTTCAGCGGCACGCAGGCGGGCGTCGGCGGCCTCCTGCTCAGCCGCGGCGGCGGCCAGTTCCTCCGTCGCCTGGTCGAGGCGCTCGGCGGCGTCGGCCTCCCGGCCGGCGGCCAAGGTCCGGGCGCGGGCGTGGGCCTTGGCGGTGGCCGTCTCGGCGCCGACCTCGTACCCGACGGCTTCCACTCGGCCGGCCGTGCGGAGCTTGGAGATCTCGACCTCGGCGGCCCGGGCCTCGGCCCGGACGGCGGCCTCGGCCTCGAACGCGGCCGTGCGCTCGGCCCGCAGCCGGGCGTCCTCCTCGGCCTTCTGCGGCAGGGCCAGCGCCTCGTCCACGGACAGCCCGAAGCGCTCCATGGTGAGGGGAAGGCGCTGGTCGGCGGGGGCCTTGCGCCAGTCCCCGTCGTGGTCGCGCTCCAGCATCACCCGGTAGACGAGCCGTTCGCGTTCCAGCTCGACGGCCCGGTCGTAGGAGTCGATGCCGTTCAGGCGCATCCGCCGGTACATCCGGAAGGACGGCCACGGGGCGAGGACCCAGCGGTGCAGCGGCACGCTGTCGTTCTGGTGGCCGGCCTCGATCCGGGTGATCCGGATGACCAGGCGCCGCCCGGCCTCGACCGAGGCGACGAACATGATCGGGATGGCCGCGTGCATGAGGGTGCCGGTCGGATCCTTCAGCAGCGGCCCGGCGGAGGCGGCGTTGAAATAGATCGTGGCGGCGGTGAAACCGTGGGCCAGCAACCGCAGCCACGGCGCCGGGGCGCCCTTGCGGATCAGGTGCAGGTCCATCGCGTACAGGGCCACGATCCCGGCGTCGACACCGACCGGGAACGCGTAGCTGAAGTCCCCGAAGCTGTGCCTGAAACCCAGTTCCTTGAGGGCGTTGTAGGAGCCGCTGAACCCGATACCGGCCAAGGCCGCGCCGCCGACCGCGGCCAGGATCGTGAGCCCCAGCATCAGGTAGCCCACGCCGCCGCCCGGCGCGGTTGAAGCGGCCGGTCGCGCCGTTGAAGCGGTGGCGGCCGGGGTTGAAACGCCCGTCGGGGCGGTCACCGTCGTCACGCAGCACCCCTTGCGATGCGGCGCGCACGGGCGGCGGCCCGGAGCCGACGCTGGTGCAGCGCGTCCCGCTCGGCGGCGGTCAGCCCGCCGAGGATGCCGTGCTTCTCGTGGCGTTCCAGCGCCAGCTCCAGGCACGCCAGTCGGATCGGGCAGCCGGCGCAGATCATCTTGGCGCGCCGCTCGGCCCACCAGGCCGCCGCGGCAACGTCCTCGGTGACCTCGGTGTCCTCGTCGGGCTCCGGGTAGAACAGGTCGGGGTCGGCGCCGGTGCAGGCGGCCCCGGGCAGGTTGCCGTCCGGGTCCGGTCGGTACTCGGCGAGCCGGGTGGCCAGCGGGAGGGCCGTGCGGTGCGGGGCGCGGGTGCCAGTGAGGTACAGGCGGCGGATCATCAGGCAGCCGCCTTCCAGGTCAGCACCCAGCGGCGCTCGGCGGTGCGCATCAGCGCGGACGCGAACCGTGCCGCGGGGCCGTCCAGGTCCCGCAGGATCTCCCGCGCGGCGTCGAGCCGGGCTAGCCGGTCCTCGGCGGACTCGTCGGCGGTGCCGTCGAACAGCTCGGTGTCGACACCGAAACCGAAGTCGGTACCGGTGCCGAACGCGAGTTCCGCGAACTCCTCGGGGGTCGCGGCCTCGTGGCCTGCAACAATCAGTTTCATGGGTTCACCTCATCCAATCGGGGGGTGAGCCCGCAGGGCCGCCGCGCAACCGGCCAAGGACAGCGCGGCGGCCCGCCTTATGCGGGCCCAGCCACTCGTCACATCACGAGCAGCCATGACCCCCGACCCGGCCGACGAGCGGGCGGATCGGGGACCAAAGACACTCGAAACACTGCGGACGTCACCCGGTCCGCGCGGGGACGGGGGCATGCCCCGTCGTGAAGCACTCTGTTGAGTTCTCAAAGGTCAAGAGCCGCCTTTGGGGGGCTGTCACCCCACCCCTCCGGGCTCATTTGCGCAGGTCACTCCCGTTTTCAGACGCGACCCAGCACATGCATCTTGTACCCATTGAACCTCTGGCTCAACTGGTAGGTACAAGCTGCAGAACATGATGCTGCCCTCACGGAGCGCAATCGTCAAGCCCCCTGGTCCAACATGTAGGGACCAGTTGACTGGATGCGTCATGATTGAGGTATGAGCACCCAGCCGCTGTACCGTCGCGTGGCCGACATTCTCCGGAACGAGATCAGCTCTGGAGCCTTCGCGCCCGGCGCCCGCCTGCCGTCCGAGCGTGACCTCTGCGAGCGCTTCGATGCCTCCCGGAACACTGTCCGCTCAGGCCTGAACGTGCTCGTCTCCGAAGGCCTCATCGCTCCCAGTCAGGGACTCGGCTACGAGGTCCGGTCGCATGAGGTCTTCAACCTGAACGCCTCACGCTTCGAGAACCTCACCTTCCCCCAGAACGGGGATGCCTACAGCACCGACGTGACCCAGGCCGGTCGACGGCCGCACCAGACTTTCCGCGTCGAGATGCAGCCAGCAACCGCTGAGGTGGCAGGGCAGCTCCGCATCTCGGAGGGTGCGACGACGGTGCTGCGCTTTTGCCACCGCTACGTCGATGGGGTGCCGTGGTCGACTCAGGCCACGAGCTACCCGATGTGGTTGGTCGAGAGGGCTCCGCGTCTGGCCGAGCCGGGGGACATCGACGAGGGGACGACCCGGTATCTGGCCGGCATCGGGGTCGAGCAGGCGGGCTACTTTGATGACATCTCGGCCCGGATGCCCACACCCGAGGAGAGCCGGCTGCTCCAGACAGGCTCCGGCGTTCCAGTCCTCGTCTGGCGCCGCACCGGCTACTCCACAGACCAGCCGATCCGCTGCACGATCACGACGCTTCGCGGGGACCTGAACCACATGAACTACGAAATCGGCAATCTGGCTGCTCTGGACGGCGAGAAGTGATCATCGAAACCGCCAAGCCCGCCGACCTTGAGCACCTGCTGGCCTTTCGGCGCGAAGCGGGATCCTGGCTCCAGACTCTCGGAAGTGACCAATGGAGCCGCGGCTACCCCGCCGACAAGCTGCTGGCCACGATCGACGCCGGCACCGTCTTCATGCTGCGTGACGGCATGGAGACGGCCGGAACGATAACGGTCACCCCGGAGGCCGAACCGGGGCTCTGGACTGCCGCCGAACTCGCCGAGCCGTCCCGGTTCGTCAACAAGCTGACCGTGTCGCGCGCCTACGCGGGCCACGACATCGGCGGACGCCTGCTGAACTGGGCCGGCGAGCGCGCCGCCACCGAGGGCGCCCTTTGGCTCCGGCTGGATGCCTGGACCACGAATGAACGGCTGCAGCAGTACTACCTGGACCACGGGTTCACCCACGTACGAACTGAACGGGAGGGTGGCGCCGTGAACGGCGGTCCACGCGTATCGGGATGGCTTGCCCAGCGCGCCGCGGGCCCGGCAAAGCACGGCTTCACCGACCGAACCGTTCGCGTGACTGCCTAGCCAGAGCAGGGTTGGCGCGTACCAGCCGTACGCACAGCGGAGTGCAGCACCGGACGCGGCGCCACGGCCCGGGGCTCCCCCCAGGGTGGTCAAGTGGCCTTGATGTCCCCCATGCGGCCTGAACAGTGGAAGGTCGCCAGTGTGACTCCGCCCTATCCCACTGGTCGACCTGGGTTCGAAATGGCGACCGTCGCCGCGGTTCACCAAGGCGCTTGCGGGAACGAACCCGGCAATGTCTGCTCAGGAGGGGTTATGAACAGGGATCCGGAAGCCATCCAGCATGAGGACAAGATTGTCTGGGATGAGGACGTCAGCCACTTCGACTACGTCCGCGAGACTCTAGACCCGTTTGCCAGGACCCGGCGCGGGCCACTGCGGTGCCCCGGGCCAGGCCGACGCGTGGGCTACTCCGTGCTGAAAGCGGACGCACCCTCGGGGGAAGCGCCGCTCCGCTTCGCGCGGCGCATCTTCTGGGTCAAGGGGCATGATCGGTCCGAGCAGCCCGAAGGCCCTTACAAGACGGAGGCGCCGGCCGAAGGGGTTGATCCACGAACGATCGCGCCCCGCGCGTGGGGGGAACTCACCGACCGAGCATGGGGCTCCCCGTTGCCGCACCAAGGTCAACGTCGTGCTGACGGCGGAGCCGCGCCCGAAGCGAGTCCTGCGAGCCTGGTGGGGTCAGAAATTACGGTAGGTCGGTCATCGCTGGCTGATGGTTCTGCGGTGGTCGGAGTGGCGCCGTTGAGCCGGGGGCGCGTCGAGGTCTATATCGACTGCGCAAGTGGGACGCAGCTGGGCGACGGCCGCCATATCGTCTCGGAGATCCTTCCAGAAGCCGAGGCCCGAGCGCTCCTCATCCAGATCGTGAAGACCACGCCTTGGCTCCAGGAGGCTTTGGCGATCTCTGTCGTCGATCGATGGCTCGATAGGGGCACGGCACCTATTCGGCGGGGGTGACAGAACGCCTGGGGAGCGGGCGCCGGAATCGATCCGGCCGTGGCGCGAGCCTGGACGGGGAGTCTCAATTCTGGTCTCAGTCCATCGCGTCCATAGCGATCCACGACGGCCGTGCGTAGTCCAGTGATCAGCGGTTCGGATGGTTGTGGACAGTCGTGGACTATGGTCGGGCAAACTCGTAATGCGTAGGTCGCGGGTTCGAATCCCGCAGGCGGCTCAGAGAGTGGAAGGCCCGGTCAGGTTCTCTGACCGGGCCTTTTGTGTTGGGGCGGGGTGGGGTGGTCACTGGTCGAGGTAGGCGAGGACGGCCAGGACGCGGCGGTTGTCTCCGTCGGTGGGGAGGAGGTTGAGCTTGGTGAAGATGTTGCTGATGTGTTTGGCGACGGCCTTCTCGGTGATGAAGAGGCCTTGGGCGATGCCGGCGTTGGAACGGCCCTGGGCGACCCATTCGAGGACTTCGCGTTCGCGGGTGGAGAGGGCGGCGACGGATTCGTCGCGTTCCTTGCGGATGAGGAGTTGGGAGATGACCTCGGGGTCCATGGCGGTGCCGCCGTCGGCGACGCGGCGGATGGAGTCGAGGAACTGGGATCCGTTGGTGACGCGGTCCTTGAGCATGTAGCCGACGCCGCGGCCGCCGCTGGCGAGGAGTTCGCGGGCGTAGAGGGGTTCGACGTACTGGGAGAGGAGGAGGACGGGGAGGTCGGGGGTGGTGCGGCGGGCGGTGAGGACGGCGCGTAGGCCCTCGTCGGTGAAGTTGGGGGGGAGCCGGACGTCGACGACGGCGACGTCCGGCTGGTGGTCGGTGAGGGCGCGGAGGAGGTCGGCGCCGTTGTCGACGGCGGCGGCGACCTCGTGGCCGTAGGCCTGGAGGAGACGGATCAGGCCGTCCCTCAGGAGGAAGTGGTCTTCGGCGAGGACAATGCGCAAGGGAGCTCCATGGTGACCATGGTGGGGCCGTTGACGGGGCTGCTGACGGCGAGGACGCCGTCGAAGGTGGCCAGCCGTCGCTCGATGCCGCGCAGACCGGTGCCGCGGGTGGCGTCCGCGCCGCCGCGTCCGGTGTCCGTGACGGTGATGCGCAGCATGCCGTGATCGTACCGAATGTCGATCCAGGCGCGGTCGGCGTGGGAGTGCTTGGAGACGTTGGTGAGGATCTCCGAGATGGCGAAGTAGGCGGCGGACTCGACGGGCATCTCCGGGCGGCCGGGGAGGTCCACCGCGACCTCGGTGGGGACCGGGCAGACCATCGCCAGCGCCCGGACCGCGTCGGCGAGTCCGCGGTCGGCGAGGACCGGCGGGTGGATGCCGCGGACCAGGTTGCGGATCTCCTCCAGGGCCTTGGAGGAGGACTCCCGGGCCTCGATCAGCAGGGCGCGGACCGCGTCCGGGTTGGTCTCCAGGAGGTGCTCGGCGGCGTCCAGGGTCATGCCCATCGCGACCAGGCGGGCCTGGGCGCCGTCGTGGAGGTCGCGTTCGATCCGGCGGATCTCGGCCATCTGGGTGTCCACCGCGGTGCTGCGGGTGGTGGTGAGGTGCTCGATCCGACTGGCCATCAGCTCCTGCTCGCTCGGGGCGAGCATCGAGCGGGTGTAGAGGGCGTGCTTGCGCACGGCCCGGGGCGCGACCCAGAGGGCGAGCGGGAGTTGGAGCAGGCCGAGCACGCCGGCCAGTACCGCGGTGGCCTGGCCGTCGATCGGGATGAACTGGTACCAGAGGCCGTCCCACTCGAGCGACAGCGGGACGCCGAAGAAGGCCAGGAAGATGCCCCAGAAGCCGCTGAGCACCAGGGCGATCGGGCCGAAGGCGAGCAGGCCGCCGACGATCGGGTCGGTGAGGACCCAGGTGAACTCCCGCTTGGTCTGCGGGTCGCTCAGGATCCAGCGGTAGCGGGCGACGGCCCCGGAGGCGCCCTCGGGGGCGGGCGGCAGCGGTCCGGGCGGGCCCGGGATGCGGACACCCGACCAGTCCTCGGCCAGCGCGCGCTGGCGGGCCGCCAGGGCGCGCACCCGCTCCATCGACCGGGGCACCAGGCCGAGGCCCCGGCCGACCAGGGAGATCGCGGTGGAGAGCCCCAGGGAGCGGCCGAAAGCGGCGGCCGAGAGCCAGCAGAGCGTCAACGCGCGCCCCAGCCCGATGAATCCGGCGGAGGCGGAGAAGCCCCTGCTCTCGACCGGTGCCGGGTCCGCCCCGAGCTGCATCGTGCGGTCCATGGACACGCTCCTCTCTGGTGCCTTCGCGTTGCCCGGCCGTGGTGGCCGTGGGGACCATTCTGGCGGCGGCGGGGGGTGGAAATCGGTAGTACTAACTCCCCTCTTCGTCCACGGGGGTTGGGTCGGCGAGGAAGAGCGAGAGGGTGTCGGCCACGCAGGCCGCGCGGGACTCGCCCTCGATCTCCACGGTCATCCGCACCGCGGCCAGGTGGCCGACCGGGGTCTCCCGGACGCTGGTCACCCGGGCGCCGCCGCGGACCCGGGCGCCGACCTTGACCGGGTGCGGGAAGCGGACCTTGTCCAGGCCGAAGTTGACGCCCATCGTGACGTCCTCGATCTCGAAGATCGCGCGCATCATCGCGGGCAGCAGGCCGAGCGTCATGTAGCCGTGGACGATGGTGGCGCCGAACGGTCCGCCGGCCGCGCGTTCGGGGTCCACGTGGATCCACTGGAGGTCGCCGGTGGCGCCGGCGAACCGGTCCACGTTCTCCTGGGTGACTTCGAGCCAGTCGCTGTAGCCGAGGTGCTCGCCGGTCGCCTCGGTGAACTCGGCCAGGGTGGCAAAGGATCTCATGGGGTGATTCTCCGCCCCGGCTGCTGACGCTCAACTGACGCGCTGCTGACGGGGGCGGGGGCGGGGACGGGGACGAGGACGGGGACGGGGACGGACGACGGACGCCCGCCCCGGGCGCGGGGCGGGCGTCCGGGGCGGGCGTCGGGTCGCCGGGCGTCCGCCGAGGGACGTCCGGTGGCGCGGGTCAGCCGTAGCGCTTGAGCTCGTGGAAGAAGTCCGGGACGGTGTGCAGCCCCTCGGCGGCCCGGACGTGGTCGTAGACGTGCTTGGCGACGGCCAGGTCGAGCACGCCGAGGCCGAACGGGGAGAAGACCACCGGGCGGTCGGCGGGCGGGGTGATCGCCCCGGCGAGCACGTCGTACAGCGTGCCGGCCACGAACTCCCGGTTGCCGACGCGCTGTTCGGCCAGGTGCGGCGAGGTGCCGGCCTTCAGGCAGTGGTCGATGTCGTCGACCACGTTCCAGGCGTCGAGGACGATCTCCGGGGAGAGGTCGCGCAGCGAGACGTGCAGCACGAGCGGGTGGTGGTCGAACCAGGCCGGGTCGGTCACGTGCGGTTCGCCGGCCACGGTGGCGAAGACGATCAGGTCGGCGGAGCGGACCAGGTCCTCGGGCTTCTCGTGGACGGTGACCGCGAGTTCCTCGCCCTCGGCCCGGCGCAGGTAGTCGGCGAAGCCGTGGGCGTGCTCGGCGGAGAGGTCGTGGATGCCGGCCTCGGTGAAGTCGAAGCCGTTGGCGGCGAGGTAGGTGTGGATGTAGCGGGCGATCAGCCCGACGCCGAAGAAGCCGACCCGGCGCGGGCGTTCGCCGCGGGCGTCGGCCAGCCGGGCGGCGGCCAGGGCGGCGGAGGCGGCGGTGCGGGCCGCGCTGATGATCGAGCTCTCCAGGCAGGCGAAGGGGTAGCCGGTCCGCTCGTCGTTGAGGATCAGGACGGCCGAGGCGCGGGGCAGGCCGGCCGCGACGTTCTCCGGGAAGCTGGAGATCCACTTGACGCCGTGCACCCCGACCTCGCCCTGGACCGAGGCGGGCAGGGCGATGATCCGGTCGGCGGGACGGTCCGGGAAGCGCAGGAAGTACGAGTCCGGGTTGACCGTCCGCCCCTCGCCGTGCAGCCGGTAGGCGGCCTCGACGGTGGCGATGACGTCCTGCTCGTGGCCGTGGAGGGCCTCGTGCACCTGGGCGCCGGAGACCACGGAGAAGGTCGGCGCGGCGGCGGTCGGAACAGCTGGGGCGGCGGTGTCTGCCGTGGTGGCACTGGTCATGGGAACACTGCTCCTGGTCGGGCGAGGGTGGGAGGGGAGGTTCAGCCGATCCGGGCGAGGCCCTTGGCGCGCCGGCGGGCGAGGCCGCGGGAGACCAGCAGAGGGTCCCAGCCCGGACCTCGGTCGGGCAGCCGGGCGGGGTCGCCGAGCACCGTCCCGGCGAGCACCTCGTTCAGCAGCGGGCGGCCGAGGATCTGCCCGGCGGCGACCGTGCCGCCGCCGGCGACGGCGGCCAGGCCGCTGCCGTAGCGGGTGCTCTGGCCGACCACGAAGAGGCCCTCGACGTCGGTGCGCACGTCGGGCCGCTGGTTGCCGTTGCCCCAGTCGGCCAGGCCGTACGGGGTGCCGCCGGAGCTGAGGACGTAGCGCTCGTGGCTGAGCGGGGTCGCGGTCTCCAGGTGGGTGACGCGGTCCCGGAAGGGGCCGATCACCTTCTCGGCGCCGGCCACCATCAGCTCGGTGAGCTGCTGCTTGCGGGCCTGGTAGGCGGCTTCGCGGCGGTAGCGGGCGCCGTCCGCCGGGCCGCCCCGGACGCCCCAGAAGTCGTAGCCGGGCGGGCTGAGGGTGAGCACCTGGAAGTTGGTGTGGCCGGGCGGGCAGACGGCGGTCGCGCCCGGGTCCTTCTGGGAGGCGAAGGAGAACATCAGCTGGGGCAGTTCGTCCACCGTGCCGCGGCGCTCCCACTCCTCGAGCGTCGCGGCGTGCGCGGCCTCCATGTCGTCGCTGCCGTGCCACCAGATGTTGGCGTTGGGCAGGCCGGACAGCTCGGTGTCGAGGGCGACGTACACCGCGACCATGGAGCCGCGCATGGTGGCCTCGCGGGTGCGCTCGACCAGGTCGGCGGGGAAGGCCCGTTCGCCGCCGCACAGGTCGAGCACGGTGCGGCGGTAGTCGGCGTTGGAGATCACCAGGGGGGCGGATATCCGGGTGCCGTCGGCGAGTTCCACGCCGGTGGCGCGGCCCTGGTCGATCAGGATCCGGCGCACCTCGCAGCGGGTGCGCAGCTCGCCGCCGTGGGCTTCCAGGGCCTCGACGAAGGCCGCCACCAGGACCTGTCCGCCGCCCTCCGGGTAGTACGCCCCGCGCATGTAGTGGTCGAGCATGGCGGCGTGGTCGGCGAAGGTGATGCCGTCCGGCATGGTGCCGTAGTTGCCGGCCTGGGCGGCGAGCAGCGTACGGCCCTTGGGGGAGAGGCGGCAGTGGTCCAGGGCGTCGGCGAGGGTGCGGGTCCGGCGGGCCCAGCGCATGGTGTCCGGGGACTCGCGGAACAGGTCGACCAGGGACCGGCCGAGCAGGGCCTCCCGGGTGGCCGCGGCCACCGTCTCGGAGAGGTGGACGAAGCGGTCGATCCCCTCGGCCTCCTCGGGCAGCGCGGCGCGCAGCCGGTCGCGGTAGGCCGACCAGCCGGCCGGTACGTCCAGGGTGGCGGTGGGGGTGATGATCCGGTCGAAGCCCTGCTCGTTGTCCATCGGGCGGAACGCCACCCGGTCGCGGACGCCGAGTCCGGACAGGATCGCCGGGAGCATCCCGTCCGGGCCGCAGTCGCCGACGTAGTGGGTGCCGACGTCGAACTCGTACTTGCGCCGGCGGCGGAAGACGTGGGCGTTGCCGCCGGCCACGTCGTGCTGTTCGAGCACCAGCACGCTGCGCCCGTCGGCGGCCAGGTAGGCCGCGGCGGACAGGCCGCCGAGGCCGCTGCCGACCACGATCGCGTCGTAGCGGTCCCTGCCGCCCCCGGCCGTCGGACCCTGCACTTGCGGCATTCCCGCCCCCACTCGTCGGACCATCAGAACGTGCCGCCGCCGTGGATCTCGAAGACCGACCCGCTGATGTACGCCGCCCGGTCGGACAGCAGGAAGGAGACCAGGTCGGCCACCTCCTCCGGCTTGCCGACCCGGCCGAGCGCGACGCTCCCCAGCATCCGCGCCAGCGCGGCCTCGGACATGTCGCCGACCATGTCGGTGGCGATCAGACCCGGGGCGACCACGTTGGCGCGCACACCGCGCGGGCCGCACTCCTTGGCCAGGGACTTGGTGAAGCCGATGATCCCCGCCTTCGAGGCGGCGTAGTTGGCCTGGCCGACGTTACCGTAAATCCCTGACACGGACGACAGGTTGACGATCGCTCCGCTGCGGCGCTTGCTCATCGCGAAGGCCGCCGCACGGCACACGTGGTAGACCCCGTCGAGGTTGGTGCGCAGCACCTGGTCCCAGTCGGTCTCGGGCATCAGGATCACCGGACGGTCCCTGGTGATCCCGGCCGAGGTGACCGCGGCGTCCACCGGGCCGAGTTCGCGCTCGGTGCGGGCGAACCAGTCGCGGACCTCGGCGGAGTCGGCGACGTCGCACCGGGTGGCGGTGATCCGGGTGCCGGCCTCCCCGGCCTCCTTGACCAGGCGCTCCGCGGCGTCGGCGTTGGAGTGGTAGCAGAAGGCTACGTCGTAGCCGTCCCGGGCGAGGCGCAGCACGACGGCCCGGCCGATGCCCCGGGAACCGCCGCTGACCAGGGCGATCATGCCGGGACTCCGTTCGTGGTGGTGGCGGTGGCGGGGTTCAGCAGCCGCAGCACCGCGCAGCCCACCGCGCCGTCCCGGTCGACGGCGGTGACCAGGGCGATCCGGCCCGCCGCGGCCGGCTCGGCCTCGGCGACGCCGAGCAGCGCCTGGATCTGGAAGGTGGCGGCGGCCGCGCTGGTGTCACCGAGCAGGGCCATGGACGGGACGGCGGTGAGCGCCTCGGCCGGCAACAGCGCTTCCAGCGCCGCCCGTTCGGCCCGGCCGGCCGCGGTGGGCGCGGCGCTGGGCACGGCGGCCCACACCTCCTCGGGGGCGGCGCCGGCCCGGGCGAGGGCGCGCCGCACGCAGGCGGTGACCGCCGCGCCCGGGTCGTCGTCGATGTCGACCCTGGTCTCGACCGCCAGCACGGCGGCCAGCGGCGGGTGCTGGGCGGTGCCGGCCGGCTCGACCACCAGCAGGCCGCAGCCCTCGCCGAGGAGCGGGGAGGGGTCGCCGGGGGCGACGGCGGCGTGCTCGATCCAGGCGTGCGCGGCGGAGAACTCCTCGGCCGAGCCCACCAGGTACTTGGTCGCCCGGCCCTGACCGAGCAGCCGGCGGGCGTAGTTGAGCGCCAGCAGTCCGCTGACCCGGCCGCCCGCGACGGTGGTGTTGGGGCCGGTGAGCCCGTGCCGGATCGCGGTGGCGCCGGCGGCGTGGTTGAGGCTGCCGAAGGGGATCCGGCCGGCGTCCACGTGGAAGGGCAGCGCGTTGGTGTACGACTGCTTCAGGAAGTTGGTGACGTTCTCCAGGCTGCCCATCGAGATGCCGAGGACCACGCCGGTGCGCTCGTCGGTCGCCACCACCCGGTTGCCGTCGGCGTCGTTCAGCAGGCCGTCGGAGGCGACCAGGGTGAGGGCGGTGAGCCGGTCCATCTTGGCGGTGCCGGTCGGGCCGAGCAGGCCCTTGATGTCGAAGCCGGGCACCAGGCAGACCTCGGGCGAGGGCAGCGGGCCGTAGGCTTCGGCCGGTTCGACGGCGGTCCGGGCGCCGGAGAGCAGGCCCTCCGTGAAGGCCCGGCGGGTCAGGCCGTACGGCGAGACGGCGGACCAGCCGGTGATCACCGGGGTCTCGGGGGCCAGGCGGGCCTCGGTGGCCTCGGTGGCCTCGGGGGCGCGGGTGGTGGTGGTCATCAGCGGACTCGCTCTCCGTACGTGCCCAGGATCAGGATGGCGTTGTTGCCGGCGAAGGCGCTGGAGTTGTTCTCCACGATCCGGACCTCGGCGTCGACCGCCCGGTTGGGGACGACGTCCAGCGGGCACTCCGGGTCGGTCTCCCGGTGGTTGATGGTCGGCGGGATGAACTGGTGCTCGATGGCGAGGCTGCAGGCGATCGCGCCGAGCGCGCTGGCGGCGCCCATCGAGTGGCCGAGCATCGACTTCACGGCGACGGTGCGGGGCGGGGTGTCGCCGTACACGTCCAGGATCGCGGCCGACTCCGTGCGGTCGTTGGCCTTGGTGCCGGTGCCGTGGGCGGAGATGAAGTCGATCTCGTCGCGCTCGACGCCGGCGTCGTCCAGGGCGAGCCGGATGCCGCGGGCGATGCCGTCCCGGTTGGGGGCGGTGGCGTGGGCGGCGTCGCAGCTGAGGCCGTAGCCGAGCACCTCGGCGTAGATCCGGGCGCCGCGGGCGAGCGCGGACTCCAGGCTCTCCAGGACCAGGATGCCGGCGCCCTCGCCGGTCAGGATGCCCTGCCGGTCGCGGTCGAACGGCCGGACCACGTCCGGGGTGAGCGCGCCGAACCGCTTGAACAGGGCGAAGGCCTTGCGGCAGACGGCGTCGGCGCCGCCGCACAGCGCGATGTCCACCTCGCCGGAGCGGATCGCGTCCAGGCCGTAGCCGATCGAGTAGTTGCCGGCCGCGCAGGCGGTGGTGATGGTGGTCGGCTCCACGTTCGGCATCCGCAGCTCGCGGGCGATCACCGTGGTCAGCCGGCCGGCGTTGATCCGGCGGGACAGCACCGGGTCGATCGCCTTCGGGTGGCCGGCGGCCAGCTCCTGCTCGACCAGCAGGCCGATGTCGTGGGACTCGCCGTCGGTGGTGCCGACGCTGATCACGGCCTGGCGCTCGCCGAGGTCCGCCTCGGTCAGCCCGGCGTCGTCCACCGCCATCCGGGCCGCGGCGACGGCGAACTGCCCGGCCCGGCCCATCTCCTCGAGCGGGACCCGGCGGATCCAGCGCTCCGGCTCGAAGTCCGGCACCTCGCAGGCGGTGTTCTGGCCGAAGCCCTCGGTGTCGAAGCGGGTGATCGGCCGTGCGCCGGAGCGGCCGGTCCGCAGCCCCTCGGTGTACTCCGCGACGCCCGTGCCGATGCTGGAGATCGCCCCGAGGCCGGTGAGGACGACCCGGCGGCGCCCGGCCGGGGTGCCGGACCGGGGGGCCGCTGGTGACTGTGCGGTGGAGTCCATGGGACCTCTCCTTGAGCGTTGGGTGACGGGAGGGAGGTGCGGGTGGGCTACCAGCCGGCCGCGGCCGCCGTCACCTGGTAAGTGGTCTCCACGTTCACCATCTTCGGCAGCTCGTTCATGTCGATGACGATGGAGTACTCCATCTCCAGCGCGCTCAGCACGTCGATCAGCTTGAGCGAGTCGGCGCCCAACTCATCGACGAACAGGGCAGAGTCGGAGAACTCGGTGTGAACGTCGATGTTCTCGGCGATGATTTCCCGGATACGGGTGAGGCGCTCCGGCGCAACCGTCGTCATTCTCGTTTCCTCCGTTTTCCAGACGCCCGGAATGAGCTTCCGGCCAGAAAACTAATCAGCGCCGATGACGGGTCGATGACGTCCAACTGACTCTTCACTGACGGAGGTTGGCCGCTGCCGAAAGCCCAGGTGGGGAGGGCGGTCGGGGGCGGAACGCGGCCGCCCGCCGCACCGCGTGGACGGGGGCTCCACGGGTGCGGCGGGCGGCGTCGGCGGGGCCGGCCGCCGGGGAATGCGAATTCCCCGGCGCGGCCGACGGGTTCAGCCCTGCCGTTGCAGGCTGAGCGGGCGCAGATCGGTCCAGTTGGCCTCGATGTGGGCGACGGCGGTGGCCCGGTCGGTGGCGTCCAGCGTCACCGACCAGCCGGAGGGGATGGCGGCGAAGGACGGCCAGAGGGAGTGCTGGCCCTCCTCGTTGACGAGGACGAGGAAGGTGCCGTCTTCGCGGTCGAAGGGGTTCGCCATGCTGGTGCGCTCCTGTCGGTGGGTCGGTGGGTCGGTGGTTCGGCGGGTCACTGGTGGTCGGTGGCGGAGAGGGCCGCTTCGAGGACGGCGCCGATCGCGGCGGCCGGTCCGGGTCGCAGCAGCTGCTGGTGGCCGGCGTCCACGTCGTGCGCGTGGACGGCCGAACCGACGTACGGCGCCCAGCTCTTGAGTTTGAGGGCACGCTCCTCCGGGGTGGGTCGGCGGGGGCCGCCGGTGGCCACGAAGAGGGTCATCGGGCAGTCGTCGAGGCGGTTCGGGGTGAACCGCTGGAAGAGTTCGAGGTTGTTGCGCATGACGGCCAGCAGGCGTTCCAGCAGGTCGGGCCGGAGGCCGGCCAGCGGGCCGGGGGTGCGGGCGAGGTGGGCGGCCACGCTCCGGGGGGTGAGCGGGGCGGAGTCACCGGTGTCGACGGGCTCGGCGCCGGCTTCGGCCAGGAAGTCGGCGAGGAACTCGGCGTCGCTGGGGCGGACGCCCCGGGCGTCGTCGGGGTAGGCGTCCAGGTTGGCCAGCAGGGCCACCGGTTCGCCGGCGGCGCGCAGCCGGACGGCCATCTCGTGGGCGACCACCCCGCCGTAGGACCAGCCGAGCAGGTGGTAGGGGCCGTGCGGCTGGATCGCCCGGATCCGGGCCAGGTACTCCTCGGCGACCCCGCCGAGGTCGGTGGGTAGCGGGCCGTCGCCGGACAGCCCGTCGGCCTGGAGGCCGTACACCGGGCGGGCGGGGTCGAGGTGCTCGGCGAGGGCGGCGAAGGGCAGGGCGAAGCCGAGGCCGCCGTGCACGCAGAACAGCGGGGGGCGGTCGCCGGTGGGACGAATCGGCAGGACGGGGGCGAGCGGGTCCAGGCCGGTCGCGGAGCCGGAGGCGGGTTCGGCGGTGGCGGCGAGGGCCTCCAGGGTGCGGTGTTCGAAGACCGCGCCGAGGGTGAGCGGCAGGCCGGCCCGGGTGGTCGCGTTGACCAGTCGGATGGCCTTGAGGCTGTCCCCGCCGAGGGCGAAGAAGGAGTCGTCCGGTCCGGCGGCCGGCAGCCCCAGCACCTCCTGGACGGCCGCGCAGAGCAGGCGTTCGGCGACCGTCCGGGGCGGGCGGGACGAGGCGGGGGCGGCGGCCGGCGCGGGCAGGGCGCGGACGTCCAGCTTGCCGTTGGCGTTCAGCGGCAGCTCGGGCAGCGCGGCGTAGGCCTCCGGGACGAGGTGGGCGGGCAGCGAGCGGGCCAGGTGGCGCCGCAGTTCGGCCGGCCCGGGCGCCGGGCGGCCCGCGGCGGGCACCAGGTAGGCGACCAGCCGGCGCTGGCCGGCGGCGTCGGCGGGGGCCAGCACGGCGGCCCGGGCGACGGCCGGGTGGGCGGCCAGCAGGCGTTCCACCTCGCCGAGTTCGACCCGGTGGCCGCGGATCTTGACCTGCTGGTCGGCCCGGCCGACGTACTCGATCCGGCCGTGCCGGTCCCAGCGGACCAGGTCCCCGGTGCGGTACATCCGGGTGCCGGGCGGGCCGTACGGGTCGGCGGTGAAGCGTTCGGCGGTGGCCCCCGGCCGGTTGAGGTAGCCGCGGGCCAGGCCCGGGCCGGACAGGTACAGCTCACCGACCACGCCGCGCGGCACCGGTTCGAGCGCCTCGTCCAGGACGTACGCGCCGGTGTCGCCGATCGGCAGGCCGATCGGGACGGTGCCGTCGGCGCGGCCGAGGTCCTGGCCGGTGGCGAAGGTGGTGGTCTCGGTGGGGCCGTAGACGTGGAGGACGGTGGTGCCGGGCAGGGCGGCGCGCAGCCGGTCCAGGTGGTCCCGGGAGTGGGCCTCGCCGCCGGTGAGCAGGGCGCGGAGCGGGGCCAGGGCGCGCGGGCGGGTGTCGGCCAGGGTGTTGACCAGCTGGGTGGTGAGGAAGGCGACCGTCACCCCGGCCCGGGCCAGGAAGTCCTCCAGGGCCCCGGGGTCGGCGGGGCCGGGCGGCTGGACGGCCAGCCGGGCGCCGTGGGCGAGCGGGCCCCAGATCTCGAAGGTGGAGGCGTCGAAGGCCACCGGCGCGAAGTACAGGAAGGTGTCCTCGGCGGTGGGGGCGAGTTCCGGCAGACCCAGCACCAGGCGGACGGCGGCGCGGTGGGTGACCGCGACGCCCTTGGGGCGGCCGGTGGAGCCCGAGGTGTGGATGACGTACAGCAGGTCGTCGGGGTGGACGGTGACCTCGGGGGCGGTGGCCGGCCCGGCGGCCAGGTCGGCCACTGTCGCCGGGTCGTCCAGGACCAGCGGGCGCACCTGCGGGGGCAGGTCGAGGCCGGTCAGGGAGCGCTCGGTGAGCAGCAGCCGGGCGCCGCTGTCGGCGAGCATGTGGTGGACCCGCTCGGCGGGGTACGAGGGGTCGATCGGCAGGTAGGCCGCACCGGTGCGGGCGATCGCCAGCAGGGTGCGCACCACGGCCGGGCCGCGCTCCAGGCGCAGGGCGATCAGCTCGCCGCGGCCGGCGCCGTGGGCGGTGAGCAGCCGGGCGAGGCGGTTGGCCTGGGCGTCCAGTTCGGCGTAGCTGGTGTGCCGGAGCCCGTCCGGCCCGGCGTGGACCAGTGCGACGGCCTGCGGGGCGGCGGCGATCCGGCGGTCGACCAGGGCGGTGACGGTGCCGGGAGGCCCGGTCTCGCCGAGCCGGCCGGTGCCGAGGGCGAGCAGTTCGGCCCGCTCCTCGGGGGCGATCAGGGGCAGCCGGGAGAGCGGGGTGGCGGGGGCGGCGAGGGCGGCGGCGAGCAGCCGCAGGTAGCACTCGGTGATCCGCCGGGCGGTGGCGGCCTCGAAGAGGTCGGTGCGGTACTCCAGGGTGAGCCCGAAACCCGGGTCGTCCGGCTCCTCGGTGACCTGGAGGAAGAGGTCCCACTTGGCGGTGCCGGTCGGGACGGGTTCCGCGCTGACGGTGAGTTCCGGATCCGGGGCGGGGGCCGGGCCGGGGCGGTGGTGGCCGATCATCACCTGGAACAGGGGGTGCCGGGCCGTGGAGCGCTCCGGGTTGAGCACCTCGACCAGTTTCTCGAACGGCAGCTCCTGGTGCTGGTGCGCGGCCAGGTCGGACTCCCGCACCCGCTCGGCGAGTTCGCGGAAGGCCGGGTCGCCGGAGGTGTCGGTGCGCAGCACCAGGGTGTTGACGAACATGCCGACCAGGTCGTCGAGCTGCTCGTCGGTACGGCCGGCGATCGGGCTGCCGAGCGGGATGTCGGTGCCCGCGCCGAGCCGGGTGAGCAGCGCGGCGAGGGCGGTGCGCAGCAGCATGAAGGGGCTGAGCGACCAGTCGGCGGCGGTGCGGCGCAGCCGTTCGGCCAGCTCCGGGGGGACGACGGCGCGGTGGGCCGCGCCGCGGTGGTCGGTCCGGGGGCCGCGCGGGTGATCGAAGGGCAGGGCCAGCTCCGCCGGGAGGTCGCGCAGCCGCTCCGTCCAGTAGTGGAGTTGGCGGGAGGTGCGGCTCTCCGGGTCGTCCTCGGTGCCGAGCAGTGCCTGCTGCCAGAGGGTGTGGTCGGCGTACTGGACGGGCAGCGGGGGGAGTTCGGCGGGCCGGCCGTCGCGGCGGGCCAGGTAGCAGGCGGTGAGGTCCCGGGTGAGCGGGGCGAGCGACCAGCCGTCGGCGGCGATGTGGTGCAGCACCAGGGAGAGCACGTGCTGATCCGGGCCGAGGGTGAAGAGCCGGGCGCGCAGCGGAAGTTCGCGGTCCAGCCGGAAGCTCCGGGCGGCCTCGTCGGCGAGCGCGGCGGGCAGGTCGGCCTCGGTGCTGCGGCTGACCGGAAGGGCGACGGTGGCCTCGGCGGGCGTGAGCACCCGCTGTTCGGCGGTGGGTTCGGCGCTCCGGCGCGGGAAGACGGTGCGCAGCGCCTCGTGCCGGGCCACCACGTCCTGGAGGGCGGCGGTCAGGGCGGGGGTATCGAGGCGGCCGGAGAGCCGGACGGCCAGCGGGATGTGGTACAGCCCGGCGGGGGCGCCCAGTTGCTCGACGAACCAGAGCCGCTGCTGCGCGGGGGAGAGCGGGAGGACGGCCGGGCGGGGGCCGGCGGTGAGCGGGGTGCGGCGCGGGCCGGCGGCGCCGGGCAGCCGCCGGGCGAGCCGGGCCGGGGTGGGGGCCTCGAAGAGGTCCCGGACCTGGAGTTCGGCGCCGAGTTCGGCCCGGACCCGGTTGACGATCCGGGCGGCGAGCAGCGAGTGGCCGCCGAGGGCGAAGAACTCGTCGTCGGCACCGACCTCGGGCAGCCCGAGCACCTCGGCGAAGACCGCGCAGAGCAGCCGTTCCCCGGGGCCGTGCGGGGCCCGGGCGGAGGTGGCGTAGACGGGGGCGGGCAGGGCGCGCCGGTCGAGCTTGCCGTTGCCGGTCAGCGGCAGCGCGGGGAGGGTGACCACGGCGGCGGGCACCATGTGCTCGGGCAGTCGTTCGGCGGCGAACGCCCGCAGCTCGGCGGACAGTTCGGCGTGGCCGGCGGGCGGTTCGGCGTGGTCGGCGGCGGCCGGCACGACATAGGCGACCAGTCGCTGGTCCCCCGGACGGTCCTCCCGGGCCAGGACGGTGGCCTCGGCGACCAGCGGGTGCCGACCGAGGACGCTCGCGATCTCACCCAACTCGATGCGGAAGCCGCGCAGTTGGACCTGATCGTCGATCCGGCCCAGGTACTCCAGGGTGCCGTCCGGCCGCCACCGGCCGAGGTCGCCGGTGCGGTACATCCGGGCGCCGCCGCCTTCGAACGGGCAGGCGACGAAGCGCTCGGCGGTCAGTGCGGGCCGGTCGAGGTAGCCTCGGGCCAGGCCCGGCCCGGCCACGTACAGCTCGCCGGGCACCCCGGCCGGGACCGGTCGCAGGGCGCCGTCCAGCAGGTACGTCCGCAGGTCGGGGACGGCGCGGCCGATCGCGCTGCCGCTCCCGGTGGGCGCGGCGGTCAGCTCGTGCGCGGTGACGTGCACGGTGGTCTCGGTGATGCCGTACATGTTGACCAGCCGCGGCGCGTCCTCGGGGTGCCGGGCGTACCAGTCGGCCAGCTTGTCGTGGTCCAGTGCCTCGCCGCCGAACACCACGGTGCGCAGGGCGAGTTCGCGCGGGCGTTCGGCGTCGGCGCGGATCAGCTGGTAGAAGGCGGACGGGGTCTGGTTGAGGACGGTCACCCGCTCGGCGGCGAGCAGCTCCAGGAAGGCCTCGGGGGAGCGCGAGACGTCGTACGGGACCACGACCAGCCGGCCGCCGTACAGCAGGGCGCCCCACAGCTCCCAGACCGTGAAGTCGAAGGCGATCGAGTGGAACAGCGTCCAGACGTCCCGCGGGCCGAAGCCGAAGCGCCGCTCGGTGGCGTCGAGCAGCCGGACCACGTTGCGGTGCGGGACGACCACGCCCTTGGGGCGCCCGGTGGAGCCGGAGGTGAAGATCACGTACGCCGGGTGGTCGGGGCCGACGGAGGTGGCGGGGGCGCCGGTCGGGGCGACGGCGAGGGCCGCGGCGGTCCGCGGGGCGTCGAGGTCGATCCTGGGGAGGCCGGGGGTGTCGGGCAGCAGGCCGGTGGCGGTGAGCAGCAGGGCGGGGCGGGCGTCGGCCAGGGCGTGGCCGGTCCGTTCGGCCGGGTGGGCAGGCTCCAGCGGCAGGTAGCCGGCGCCCGCCTTGAGCACGGCGAGGACGGCGACGACCAGGTCGGTGCCGCGCGGCAGGGCGACGGCGACGAAGGACTCCGGGCCGGCGCCGTGCGCGATCAGCAGGTGGGCCAGCCGGTTGGCGCGCTCGTCCAGGTCGCGGTAGCTGAGTTCGCCGTCCGGCGCGGTGACCGCGACGGCCTCCGGAGTGCGGGCGGCCTGCTCGGCGAACAGCGCGGGGACGGTGGTGTGGCGGACCGGCGGGGTGCGCTCGGCGGGGGTGCCCTGCGGGGCGGCCGCGTCGGGGGCGCCGTCGGGTGCGCCTTCGGGTGCGCCTTCGGGTGCGCCGAGGTGGGCGAGCAGGGTGTCCGGGTCCTCGGCGACCGTCGCCAGGACGTCCACCAGCCGGTCGAGCAGCCGCTCGGCCTCGTCCGCTCCGAAGACCGATACCCGGTGGCCGAGTTGGAGGTCCAGCCGGTCGCCCGGGAAGACCGTGAGGCTCAGCGGGTAGTGGGTGGCGGAGAGGATGCGGGCCGCACTGACGGTGCCGCCGGACTCCCGGTACAGCGCCGCCTCGTCCATCGGGAAGCTCTGGAAGGCGAGCACGGTGTCGAACAGCTCGCCGCGCACCCCGGAGGCGGCCTGCACCTCGGCCAGCGGCAGGTGCTCGTGCGGCATCATCGCCAGCTGCTGCGCGGCCAGCGCCGCGAACAGCTCGCTGGCCCGGCGGTCCGGGCGCAGTTCGGCGCGCACCGGCAGGGTGTTGGCGAACAGTCCGATCATCGACTCGACCTCCGGCACCTCGGCCGGGCGGCCGGAGGTCACCGAGCCGAACACCACGTCCTGGCGGCCGGTGAGCCCGCCGAGGAGCAGCGCCCAGCAGCCCTGGACCACGGTGTTCAGGGTGAGTCCCTGGCCGCGGGCCCAGCCGGCCAGCGCGGCGGTGTGCCGCTCGCTCAGCAACCGCCTGGCGGTGGCGGGGAGTTCGGCCGACGGTCCGCTCGGCGGCAGCACCCGGACCGGCCCGTCCAGGTCGCCCAGCAGCTCCGCCCAGGCGGCCCTGGCGGCGGTGTGGTCGCGGCCGTTGAGCCAGGTCAGGAAGGACCGGTACGGCGCGGGCGCGGGCAGCGCGGCGGCGCCGGCCGGATCGCCCAGCAGGCCCAGCTCCCGCACGGCGAGCGGGAAGGACCAGCCGTCCAGGACGATGTGGTGCACCGACCAGAGGAAGCGGTGGCGCCCCTCGCCGAGCCGGATCAGGGTGAACCGCATCAGCGGTGGCCGGGCCAGGTCGAACCGGCGCAGCCGGTCCTCCTCGGTCATTCGCCGGGCCTCGGCCTCCCGCTCGGCCTCGGGCAGGTGGGTGAGGTCCCGCAGCTCCCACTGCGGCTCGGTGTCCTTGAGCACGACCTGCACCGGTTCGCCGTTCTTGCGGTGGCGGAAGCAGGCCCGCAGGTTGGGGTGGCGGTGCAGCAGGGCGGCGGAGGCGGTGCGCAGCCGGGCGGCGAGCCGCTCGCCGTCGGCCGCGCCCGGGCCGTCCAGTTCGGCGACCAGCTGGAGGGTGTACAGGTCGGGCGCGGTCCGGTCGTAGGAGGAGAGGAACAGCAGGCCCTGCTGGAGCGGGGAGAGGGGCAGGACCTCGCTGATCTTCCCCTTGGTGTCGGGGGCGGCCGGGGCGGGGGTGCCGGATGGGCTCGTTCTCAGGCCGGTCGTCACGACAGCTCCTCGTTCAACTCGATTTCCAGATCGGCCAGTTCGTCGTCCGAGAGCTCGATCAGGCTGCCCGCCGGCTCCGCCGGGACGGACTCGGCGGCCTCCGCTCCGGCCTCTTCGGCGATCCGGGCCAGGGCGGCGGCGGTCTTGTGGGTGAAGACGTCCCGGGTGGTGAGGGCGAGGCCGGCCTTGCGGGCGCGGCTGACCACCTGGATGGAGCGGATGCTGTCCCCGCCGAGGGTGAAGAAGTCCTCGTCGATGCCGACGGTGGCCGTTCCCAGCACCTCGGCGAGGATGGCGCAGAGGATCCGCTCCGGTTCGGTGCGCGGGCCCCGGCCGGCGGTCTGGTCGGCGGTCGCGTCGGGCAGGGGCAGGGCCTTGCGGTCGAGCTTGCCGTTCGGGGTGAGCGGCAGGGCGTCCAGGACCAGCCAGGAGGCCGGGACCATGTAGCCGGGCAGCAGTTCGGCCAGCCGGTCGCGGATCCGCTCGGGGTCGACGCCCGGGCCGGTGAGGTAGCCGACCAGCCGGGGGTTGCCGGAGGCGTCGGGCAGGACGGTGACGGCGGCGTCGGTGACCGGGTCGAGGGTGCGCAGCACGGCCTCGATCTCGCCGGTCTCCACCCGGCGGCCGCGGATCTTGACCTGGTGGTCCCGGCGCTCGATGAACTCCAGCTGTCCGTCCGGGCGTTGGACGACCAGGTCGCCGGTGCGGTACATCCGGCAGCCCGGGCCCGCGAACGGGTCGGCGATGAAGGTGGCGGCGGTGCGGACCGGGTCGTGGAGGTAGCCGCGACCGACGCCGGCGCCGCCGACGTACAGCTCGCCGGGCACGCCGACGGGTACCGGCTGGAGCTCGTCGCCGAGCACGTACAGCCGGGTGTTGCGGACCGCGCCGCCGATCGGGACCCGGGTGCCGGGCCGGTCGCCCGCGCGCAGCACGGCGTGGGTGACGTCGTCGGAGCACTCGGTCGGGCCGTAGGCGTTCATCAGCGGGACGTCCGGGTAGCGGTCGTGCCAGCGGCGGCAGAGGTCGGCGGGCAGCGCCTCGCCGGTGACCATCAGCCAGCGCAGCGAGGGCAGCCGGGGCGCGTCGCCGTCGAGGTCCCAGGCGTCCAGGGCGGCCCGCAGCAGTGAGGGGACGACCTCCAGGACGGCCACGCCCTCGTCCTGGACCAGGGCGAACAGCGCGTTCGGGTCGGCGGCCGCACCCGTCCCGGCGACCCGCACGCTGCCGCCGACGACCAGTGGCGCCAGCATCTGCCAGACCGAGACGTCGAAGGTCAGCGGGGCGTTCTGGACGACCGCCTCGCCGGCGGCCAGGTCGAGGTCCCCGACCTTGGCCCAGAGGTGGTTCATCATTCCGGAGCGCTGGACCATCGCACCCTTGGGGCGGCCGGTCGAGCCGGAGGTGAACATCACGTACGCGAGGTCCGCCCCGGTGCCGACCGGCTCGGGCAGGGCCGGGGCGGGCAGGGCCCCCTCCAGGCCGAGGACGGTCGCCGAGCTGCCGTCCGGCGCGGTGCAGCCGGCGCCGAGCAGCAGGTGGGAGGCGCCGCTGTCGGCCAGCAGGGCGGCGTTGCGGGCGGCGGGGGCGGCCGGGTCCAGCGGGAGGTAGGCGGCACCGGCGCCGAGGACGCCGAGCACCCCGGTGATGAACGGCGCGCCGGGTTCGGCGAGCATCGCGACCACCGAGCCGGTGCCGGCCCCGGCCCCGGTCAGGGCCGCGGAGAGGCCGCCGGCTGCCTCGACCAGCTCCCGGTAGCTCAGCGCGCCGCTGTCGTCCGTGACCGCGACGGCCTCCGGGATGCGCCCGGCCACCGCCCGGACCCGCTCGACCACGCCGAGGCTCTCCTCGGGGAGCGAAGGGTCCCAGTCGCCGAGCAGTCCGCCGAGCTCGCCGGGGGTGGCGGTGCCGGTGAGGTCGGTCGGGGCGGTGACGTCGATCCGGGCCAGCGGCAGGTCCGGCCGTTCGGCGACGGTGCGCAGCAGGTGCAGCAGCACGGTCGCGATCCGCTCGACCCCGGCCCGGTCGAACAGCTCCGGGTGGTGGTCCAGTCGCAGGCTGAGCGCCTCGCCGGGGTGCACCACCAGGCTGAGCGGGTGGTGCCGGGCGTCCAGGGCCTCGGCGCGGACCACCCGGGGGCCCCCGTCGCCGGCGGCCAGGTGGCGTTCGTCCAGCGGGAAGTTCTCGAACAGCACCACGGTGTCGAAGGCCTCGCCGGTGAGCCCGGCGGCCTGGTGGATGGCGGCGAGTCCGAGGTGCTCGTGCGGCAGCAGCGCGCTCTGCTGCTCCTGGAGGGCGTGCAGCAGCTCGGCGAGGGTGGTGCCGGGGTCCAGCCGGGCCCGGACCGGCACGGTGGTGAGGAACATGCCGATCATCGACTCGACCTCCGGCACCTCGGCCGGGCGGCCGGAGGTGACGGCACCGAACAGCACGTCCTGGCGGCCGGTGAGCCGGCCGAGCAGCAGCGCCCAGCAGCCCTGGACCACGGTGTTCAGGGTCAGGCCCCGGCCGCGGGCCCAGGCGGCCAGCGCGGCGGTGTGCTCGGGCGGCAGCTCGGTGCGGACCGACTCCGGCAGCGCGGGGACCCGGGACGGGTCCGCGGGGACCACCAGGGTCGGGCCGTCGAGCTCGGCCAGTGCCCCGCGCCAGGCCGTACGGGCGGCCTCGCGGTCCTGGGCGGTGAGCCAGGCGAGGTAGTCGCGGTAGGGGGCCGGGTCGGGCAGCGCGGCGGGGACCGGGGCGACGGGCGCGCCGTCCGGGCCGGGCGCGGCCGGGGAGACGGGAGCGCTGAGCGCGAACAGTTCGCGGACCAGCAGCGGCATCGACCATCCGTCGACCAGGATGTGGTGGCTGGTCCAGACGAAGCGGTGCCGGTTCTCGCCGTGGGTGAGCAGGGCGAAGCGCAGCAGCGGCGGGTCGGCGAGGTCGAAGCGGCGGGTGCGTTCGGCCTCGGTGAGCCGGGCCAGCTCGGCGGCCCGGACGGGCTCCGGGAGTTCGGTCAGGTCGGTGGCCAGCCAGGGCAGCCGGGCGTGCCGGGGGATGACCTGGACGGGTTCGCCGGCGGCCCGGGCACGGAAGGCGGCGCGCAGGTTGGGGTGGCGGTCGAGCAGGGCCTGGCCGGCGGCGCGCAGGGCGGCCGGGTCGAGTTCGCCCTCGAGGTCGGCGACGATCTGCAGGGTGTAGACGTCGACGTCCTGCTCGGTCGTGGCGTCGTGGTCGGCGTGGAAGAGCATGCCCTGCTGGAGCGGGGTGAGCGGCAGGACATCGGCCAACGCGTTCCCGGCGGCGCCGAGTTCGGCCTCGTACTCGTCGATCTCGGACTGGTCGAGCCGGACCAGCGGCAGGTCGGAGGGGGTGTGGCCGCCGGGGCCGGGGTGGCGGGCGAGCAGCTCCAGGGCGCGGAACCAGGTCCGGGCGATGTCCCGGGCGGTCTCCTCGCTGACGGTGCGGCCGGCCCAGGACCAGTTGGCGACCAGGTGCGGGCCGTCCGGCCGGTCCTCGGTGGCCGGGGTGACGTCCAGCAGGTGCGGGAGCGGCAGGTCCGGGTGGGCGCCGGTGCCGACCACGCCGTCCCCGCCGGCCGGCTCCCAGTGGCCGCTGCGCCGGGCGTCGAAGCGGCCCATGTAGTTGAAGCCGAGCTGCGGCCCGGGCCGGTCGGCCAGCAGCCGGGCGGAGTGCGGGTTGAGGTGGCGCAGCAGGCCGTAGCCGACGCCCCGGTCGGGCAGGGCGCGCAGCTGTTCCTTGATCCGCTTCAGGGCGGTGGCCAACGCCGGCCCGCCGGACCACAGTTCGTCCCAGTCGGGCGCGCCGGGGTCGAGCCGGACGGGGAAGGCGGCGGTGAACCAGCCGACGGTGCGGGAGAGGTCCAGGCGGTCGCTGAGCTGCTCGCGGCCGTGGCCCTCCAGCTCGATCAGGGTGCCGGTGCGGTCGGAGTGGCCGTGGCGGCGGCGCCAGTCGGCGACGGCGATCGCGAGGCCGGTCAGCAGCACGTCGTTGACCTCGGCGTGGAAGGCCGCCGGGACATCGGTGAGCAGCGGGCCGGTGATCTCGGGGCCGAGTTCCAGGCGCAGGGTGCGCCGGGTGCCGTACACATCGGTGGCCGGGTCGAGCCGGCGGCTGCCGATCAGCGGGTCCGGCCCGTCCAGGATGCCCTGCCAGAGGGCGAGTTCGGCGCCGCGGACCTGGGTGCGGGCCTGCTCGGCGAGCAGCCGGGACCAGGCCCGGTAGGAGGTCCCGACCGGGTCCGGGGCCGGAGCGCGGCCTTCGGCGAGCGCGGTGCAGGCGTCGGCCAGGTCGGGCAGCAGGATCCGCCAGGAGACGCCGTCGACGACCAGGTGGTGGGCGCCGAGCACCAGGTGGGCGCTGTCGGCGCCGGGCGCGGCGGGGATCAGGACGGCCTGGAGCATCACCGCGTCGGCGGGCGAGAGCCGGGCGAGGGCGGCGGTGGCCTGCCGCTCGGCGAAGGCGAGCACATCGGGCCGGCCGGGCCGGTCGGGGCCGGACTGGTCGGGCTGGTCGGGCTGGCCGGGGTCGGACTGCTCCGGCCGGTCGGACTGCTCCGGCCGGTCGGGCTGTACGGCGGGCTCCGCGGTGGTCGCCAGCCGGGTGCCGGCCAGGGCTCCGGTCGGCAGCACCTCCAGCTGCCAGAGTCCGGGGGAGGGCTCGGTGGCCCGGGTGCGCAGCGCGTCGTGGTGGTCGACCAGGGCGTGCAGGGCGGCGTCCAGCCGCTCGACGTCCAGATCGACGGGGACCTTGACCACCACGTACTGGCCGTACGAGGACACCGGCCCGTCCAAGCTGCCGGTGTCCTGGTTCAACTGGGCGCTGATCGGGGTGAGGTCGTACGGGCCGGTGCCGTCCTCGCGGTCCTCCGCGGCGGGCTCGTCGGCGGTGCCGCCGCCCGCGATCCGGGCCAGGGCGGCAGCCGTCTTGTGGGTGAACATGTCCCGGGTGGTGAGGGCGAGGCCGGCCTTGCGGGCGCGGCTGACCACCTGGATGGAGCGGATGCTGTCCCCGCCGAGGGCGAAGAAGTCCTCGTCGATGCCGACGGTGGTGGTGCCGAGCACCTCGGCGAGGACTTCGCAGAGGATCCGCTCGCGCTCGGTGCGCGGGCCGCGGTGCTCGGCCTGCTGGGTGGGGTCGGGCTGGGGCAGGGCCTTGCGGTCGAGCTTGCCGTTCGGGGTGAGCGGCAGGGCGTCCAGGACCAGCCAGGAGGCCGGGATCATGTACGCGGGCAGCAGCTGGGCGAGTTCGGCCCGCACCTGGTCGGGCCGGACGCCCGGACCGGTGAGGTAGCCGACCAGCCGGGGGTTGCCGGAGACGTCGGGCAGGACGGCGACGGCGGCGTCGGTGACGGTGTCCAGGCCGCGGAGCACGGCCTCGATCTCTCCGGTCTCCACCCGGCGGCCGCGGATCTTGACCTGGTGGTCCCGGCGCTCGATGAACTCCAGCTGTCCGTCGGGGCGTTGGACGACACGGTCGCCGGTGCGGTACATCCGGCCGCCCTGGCCGGCGAACGGGTCGGCGATGAAGGTGGCGGCGGTGCGGGCCGGGTCGTGGAGGTAGCCGCGACCGACGCCGGCGCCGCCGACGTAGAGTTCGCCGGGCACGCCGACGGGTACCGGCTGGAGCTCGTCGCTGAGCACGTACAGCCGGGTGTTGCGGACCGCGCCGCCGATCGGCACCCGGGCGTCGAGTTCGTCGTCGACGGCGATGACGGCGTGGGTGACGTCGTCGGAGCACTCGGTCGGGCCGTAGGCGTTCATCATCGGCACGTCCGGGTAGCGGTCGTGCCAGCGGCGGCAGAGGTCGGCGGGCAGCGCCTCGCCGGTGACCACCAGCCATTGCAGTTCCGGGAGTTCGGGCGCGTCGCCGTCGAGGTCCCAGGAGTCGAGGGCGGCCCGCAGCAGCGAGGGGACGACCTCCAGGACGGCGATGGCCTCGTCCTGGACCAGCGCGAACAGGGCGTGCGGGTCGGCAGCGGTCTCCGTGCCGGTGACCCGGACGCTGCCGCCGACGACCAGCGGCGCCAGCATCTGCCAGACCGAGACGTCGAAGGTCAGCGGAGCGTTCTGGACGACCGCCTCGCCGGCGACCAGCTCCAGGTCGTGGACCTTGGCCCAGAGGTGGTTCATCATCCCGGAGCGCTGGACCATCGCACCCTTGGGGCGGCCGGTCGAACCGGAGGTGAACATCACGTACGCGAGGTCGGATCCACAGCCCAGCGAGGGGAGTTCGGCCGTGCAGTCGGCGTCCGAGGGCTCGGTCAGCGGCAGGACGGCGGCCGAGGCGCCGTCCGGCGCGGTGCAGCCGGCGCCGAGCAGCAGGTGGGAGGCGCCGCTGTCGGCCAGCAGGGCGGCGTTGCGGGCGGCGGGGGCGGCCGGGTCCAGCGGGAGGTAGGCGGCACCGACCGCCTGGACGGCCAGCACCCCGGTGACGAAGGGCACGCCGGGCTCGGCGAGCAGCGCGACCACCGATCCCCGGCCGGCGCCCGCCGCGGTCAGCCGGGCGGCCGATCCGGCGGCACGGGCCAGCAGTCGGCGGTAGGAGACCTGTTCACGTCCGTCCCGTACGGCCGGCGCGTCGGGCCGCTCGGCCGCGACCGCGCGCACCCGCTCCACCAGGTCCTGGTCGGGGGCGGCCGTGCGGTCCCAGTCGCCGAGCAGTCCGAGCGGCTCGCCGTCCGCGCCCAGGCCGATCCGGCCGAGCGGGAGGTCTCCGGGCATCGTGGCGAGGGCGCCCAGGAAGGCCGCGAACCGGGCCAGGTGGGTGGCGAGTTCGGCGGCGGTGTAGAGGGCGGGGTTGCCGTCGAGGTGCAGTTCCACCGTGCCGTCGTCGGCGTTGAGGACGGTCAGGATGAGGTCCTTGACGATGCCGGTGGAGAGGTTGACCACCAGGCCCCGGCAGTCCGGGCCGAAGGCCAGTTCCGGGTCCTGGGCGAGCACGTTGATGAACGGCCCGAAGGAGCGCTGGTCGTCGATCCGCAGGCCGATGTCGCGGCGGATCCGGTCACCGCGGTAGCGCTGGTGCTGGAGCGCCCCGGCGACCTCCCGCCAGGCCGCGCGCAGCAGTTCGGTGCGGGTCAGCTCCGGCCGGATCCGGACGGCCAGCGGCAGGTAGTTGGCGAGCATCCCGGGGATCGCCCGGCTGACCGCGCCGACCCGGCCGGTGACCGGCAGGGTGAGCAGCGGCGCGGCGACGCCGGTGACCCGCTGGGTGTAGGCGGCCATCGCGGCGACCATCAGCACCGGCAGGGTGACCTTGCCGTCCTGGGCCAGGGCGTGCAGCGCGGTGGTGGTCTCCGGGGAGAGCCGGACGCTCTCCCGCAGCGCGACCCGGGCGGGGGCCGGCTCCTGCTCGGAGAGCGAGACCAGCTCGGGCCGGGGGCCGTACCGCTCGGAGGTGAGCCGGTCGGTCCAGTGGTCGCGGTCCTTGCCGACCATCTTGGAGTCGAGGTAGCGGCGTTCGGCCTCCAGCAGCTGGTGGAAGGGCGGTATCGCCCCGTCCTCCGGCTCCCGCGCCGCCCCGTCCTCCGGCTCCGTCACCCCGTCCGCCGGCTCCGTCACCCCGGCCCCGGCGCCCAGTCGGGAGTAGAGCCGGGCGAGCTTGGGGTAGAGCAGCCCGCGGCTGAAGCCGTCCGCGAGGATGTGGTGCATGCACAGGTAGAGCAGGTGGTGTTCGGGGCCGAGCCGGATCAGCGCGCCGCGGAACAGCGGGAAGTCGTTGATCTTGATCGGGTCGGCGTGGTCCGCCCGCATCCACCGTTCGGCGGCCGCCAGCGGTTCCGGCTCGCCGGTGAAGTCCATCCGCTTCAGCGGGAGTTGGGCGAGCGGGCGGATGATCTGGCCGGGCCCGCCGTCCTCCTCGACGAACTGCACCCGCAGCGCCTCGGCCTCGTGACCCAGCTGCCCCAGGGCCCGGCCGAGCAGCTCGGGGTCGAGCGGCCCGCGCAGGTCGATGTAGTCCGCCATGTTGTAGGCCAGCGGCCCGGCGGCGAACTGTTCGTCGAACCAGATCTCGGCCTGCGCCGCGGTGAGCGGCAGGACCGCGCCCCGGTTCGTCGTCGTTGCTTCGTGCTCCGTCATCCCTGCCCCAGCCCGCTTCGAAGAATCTGGCAACTCTCGCTCCACCGGATCCGTGGTGACCCTCCGGACCCGGTCCGCCCGGCTCAGCCCGTCACGGCGTGCAGCCCGGCCCCGAGGCCGAGGCCGCCGCGGGCGACGCCCGGCAGCAGGCCCTCCGGACCGATCGAGCGGGCCACCCATTCGTCGTGGTAGACGGTGTCCAGGTAGCGCTCGCCGAGGTCCGGTGCGATGGTCACGGCCGTCACCCGCGTCCGCACGCCGCCCACGCCGTCGCCGTGGTGCTCGTCCAGCCAGCGCACCGCCCCGCTCACCGCGGTGCCGGTGGAGCCGCCGAACAGGAAGCCCTCGCGCATCAGTTCCCGGCAGGTGCGCACGGTGTCGCGCTCCTCGACGTGGATCGCGGGATCCACCAGCGAGTCGTCCAGCAGCGGCGGGCGGACGCTGGTGCCCAGGCCCGGGATGTGCCGGGGGGCCGGCGGGGTGCCGAAGGTGACCGAGCCGACGCTGTCCACCGGGACGACCCGCACCGAGGGGCGCCGCTCCCGGAAGTACCGGGCGCAGCCCATCAGGGTGCCGGTGGTGCCGGCGCCGACGAACAGCACGCTGAGGTCCGGGAACTGGCGGGCGATGGCGGGCGCGGTGGTGCGGTAGTGGGCCATCCAGTTGCCCGGACTGAGGTACTGGTTGAGCCAGACCCGCCGCTCGTCCTCGGCCAGCAGCGCCCGGACGTGCCGGATCCGCGCCCCGAGGAAGCCCTCCTCCGGGTGCGGCTCGGTGATCACGTGCACCTCGGTGCCGTAGGACTCCATGATCCGCCGGGTGGCCTCGTTGCAGCGGGAGTCGGTGACGCAGACGAACCGGTAGCCGCGCGCCGCGGCGAGCACGCTCAGCGCCACGCCCATGTTCCCGGAGGAGGACTCCACCAGTGTCGAACCGGGCCGCAGCGCGCCGGACTCCTCGGCCCGGGCGACCATTTCCCGGGCCGCCTTCAGCTTGATGGACCCGGCGAAGTTGAATCCCTCCACTTTCAGGAAGAGGCGGTGCCCGAAGATCGGCTGAAGATTCACGAAGAGGTCACTGACCTCGAATTCGTGTGACGCGGAAATGACCGGCACGGAGAACTCCTGGCCTTCGGTAAGGAATTAGCCTCGACGGCAAGCCTCCCGCCGATCGCTGACGAGGAGCTGACGGAGGGCTGACGGATTGCTGACGGGCCCCGTGCGGCGTTCGACCACGCAGGTGGAGGTCGTGCGTCAGCCGTCCGTCAGTTGCCGGTCAGTTGCCCGTCAGCGCCATCGGAAAACGTTTGTTAATCCGTACGTGCACCGCACCTTCACCGCACTCGTGCGGGCCTTACGTGAGGAGCCCGGTTTGAATCGGCCGTCCGCCATCAGTGAAGTCCTTCCACTCTCGCCGCTGCAACAGGGACTGCTCTTTCTCTCGGAGTACGACCGCGCCGGAACGGACGTCTACACCATTCAGCTGGTGCTCGACTTCGAGGAGCTGACCGAAGCGGGGGCCGCCGCCCTGCGCACCGCCGCTGGCGAGCTGCTGGAGCGGCACCCCAACCTCAAGGCCTGCTTCCGGCCGCGCCGCAACGGCGAGGTGGTGCAGGTGGTGCCGACCGCGGTCGCGCTGCCCTGGCGGGAGGTCGGGGTGCCGGGCGCCGGGGCGGAGGCCGACGCCGGGTTCGAGCGTCTGGCCGAGGAGGACCGGCTGCGCCGATTCGACCTGGCCCGCCCGCCGCTGCACCGGCTCACCCTGGCCCGCGCCGGGGACGGGCGCTGCCGACTGCTGTGGACCGTCCACCACATCCTGCTGGACGGCTGGTCCATGGTCACCCTGCTCGGTGAACTCGCCGAACTGGCCGGCGGATCCGGGGCGTCCGAGCCGCCGACCCGCTACCAGTCCCACCTCGCCTGGCTCGGCGCCCAGGACCGTGCGGCCGCCCGGACCGCGTGGGGCGCGGCGCTGGCCGGGGTGACCGAGCCGACCCGGCTGGTGCCGGCCGGCCGCAGCCGGGGCGAGGCCGCGGACGCCCTGCCGCGCTCCGTCCCGCTGGACCTCGACCCGGCGGTGGCGGAGCGGCTGACCGCCTTCGCCCGGGCGCGCGGTCTGACCGTCAACGCGGTGGTGCAGGGCTGCTGGGCGCTGCTGCTGTCCCGGCTGACCGGCCAGTCCACCGTGGTGTTCGGCGCGGTCAGCTCCGGCCGCCCGGCCGGGCTCGCGGACGTCGAGCGGATGGTCGGGCTGTTCGCCAACACCCTGCCGGTCCGGGTGGACGTCGACCCGGAGCGCACCCCCGCCGAGCTGTTCGCCGCCGTCCAGCGGGCCCAGACCGGGCTGCTGGCGCACGAGCACCTCACCCTGGCCGAGGTGCAGCAGCTCACCCCCGTGCGCGGCGAACTCTTCGACACCGCACTGATGTTCCAGAACTACCCGATGGGCAGTCTGGGGGTCGCCGGCGACTCCAGGGTGACCGGCGTCGACATCCGTTCGGCCACCGACTTCCCGGTCACCCTCACCGTCTTCCCCGGCACGCCCTTCGGCCTCGCGGTGAACCACCTGCCCACCCTGGTCGACGCCGCCGAGGCGGAGCTGATCGGACGGCGCTTCGCCCGGCTGCTGGCCGCCGCCGTGGTCGCGCCCGACCGGCCCTGCGGCCGCCTCGACGTCCTGGACGCGACCGAACGGGCCCGGATCCTCGAGGACCGCAACGCCACCGCGACCCCGCCGCCGGGCCCCTGGCTCGCCCCGCTGCTGGCCGCCCAGGCCGCCCGCACCCCGGACGCGCCCGCCGTGCGGTGTGCCGGACAGCGCCTGAGCTACCGCGAACTGCACCGCCGCGCCGACGAGTTGGCCGATCGACTGGTCGCCGCCGGGGCCGGCCCGGAGCGGGTGGTGGCGATCGCCCTCGACCGCTCGACGGACCTCGTGGTGGCCGCGCTGGCCGTTCTCAAGTCCGGCGCCGCCTACCTGCCGCTGGACCCGGACCACCCGGTGGAGCGGCTGCGGCTCATGATCGAGGACGCCGCCCCGGTGGTCACCCTCACCCACCGCCGGGTGCGCGAACTGCTCCCGTTCGCCGGTGAGTCGTGGATCCTCGACGATCCGGACGGCCTGCCGCCGGCGGCCGCGCCCGGCACCCCGCGCGAGCCGTCCGGCGACCACCCGGCGTACGTCATCCACACCTCGGGCTCCACCGGGCGCCCCAAGGGCGTGGTGGTGCCGCACGCCGCCCTGGTCAACCTGGTCCGGGACATGGCCGAGCGCTTCGCCGTCACCCCGGCCGACCGGCTGCTCGCCGTCACCACCTTCGGCTTCGACATCGCCAACCTGGAGCTGTTCGTCCCGCTGGTCACCGGCGCCGAACTGCTGCTCGCCGACCGGGAGACCGTCCGCGACCCGGCCGCGCTGGCCGGGGCCGTCACCGGTCTCGGCGCGACGGTGCTGCAGGCCACCCCCAGCCTGTGGCAGTCGCTCGCGGCCGACCACGCCCCTCGGCTGGCCGGTCTGCGCGCCCTGGTCGGCGGCGAGGCGCTGCCCGAGCCGCTGGCCCGCACCCTCACCGCGCACTGCGCCTCGGTGACCAACGTCTACGGCCCGACCGAGACCACCGTCTGGTCCACGGCCGCCGTCCTGGACGGGGAGCGGTCCGGTCCGCCGCCGATCGGCGCCCCGATCGCCAACACCCGGGCCTACGTGCTGGACGGCGCGCTGCGGCCGGTCCCGGACGGCACCTACGGGGACCTCTACCTGGCCGGCGCCGGCCTCGCCCGGGGCTACCTGGGCCGACCCGGCCTGACCGCCGAGCGCTTCACCGCCGACCCGTACGGCCCGCCCGGCAGCCGGATGTACCGCACCGGCGACATCGCCCGCTGGGACACCGGCGGCCGGGTGCTGGAGTACGCCGGGCGCAGTGACTTCCAGGTGAAGATCCGCGGCCACCGGATCGAGCTGGGCGAGATCGAGTCGGTGCTGGCCGCGCAGCCCGGCGTCCGGCAGGCCGTCGTCACGGCCGGCGCCGACCGGGCCGGGGACGTCCGGCTGGTCGCCCACGTGGTGCCGGCCGGCCTCGACCTCGACCGACTGCGGGAGCGGGCGGCGGCGGTGCTGCCCGGGTCGATGCGGCCGGCGGTGTACGTGCCGCTGGACGAACTGCCGCTGACCCCCAACGGCAAGGTCGACCGCAAGGCGCTGCCCGCCCCGGCGGAGGAGCGCGCGGGCACCGGGCGGGCGCCGGTGGGGGAGCGCGAGGAACTGCTCTGCGCGGTGTTCGCCGAGGCCCTCGGGCTGGAGCGGGTCGGTGCGGACGACGACTTCTTCGCGCTGGGCGGCCACTCGCTCTCGGCGACCCGGGTGGTCAACCGGCTGCGCTCCGAGCTGGGCGGGGACGTCCCGCTGCGGGCGCTGTTCGACGCCCGGACGGCCGAGGGGCTGGCCCGGACGCTGTCCGGCGGCGGACCGGCCGGCGGCGGACCGGCCGATCACGGACCGGCGGGCGAGGGGCGGCCCGGCGACGGGCGGGCCGACCGGGCGCCGGTGCCCACCGCGGCCGGGGGGCGCGCCCGGCCGGTGCTGGGCGCCGTCGAGCGGCCCGCGACCGTGCCGCTGTCGCACGCCCAGGAGCGGCTCTGGTTCCTGGACCGGATGGACGGCCCGACCGGGGCCTACAACATCCCGCTGGCCGTCCGGCTGACCGGTCCGCTGGACCGGGCCGCGCTGACCGCCGCCGTCCGGGACGTGCTGGAGCGGCACGAGAGCCTGCGCACCGTCTTCGCCGAGGCGGACGGCCTGCCCTCGCAGCTGGTGCTCACCGTCGCCGAGGCCGAACTCGCGGGCGGCGCACTGGAGTCGGTGGAGCTGCGGGCGGCCGAACTGCCCGGCACGCTGGCCGCCGAGGCCGCCCACCCCTTCGCGCTGTCCGCCCAAGTGCCCCTGCGCGCAAGGCTGTTCGTCCTCGGTCCGACCGACCACGCACTGGTGATCACGGTGCACCACATCGCCGCCGACGGCTGGTCGCTCGGCCCGCTGGTGCGCGACCTCGCCACCGCCTACCGGTGCCGGGCCGAGGGCCGGGCGCCCGACTGGCTGCCGCTGCCGGTGCAGTACGCCGACCACGCGCTCTGGCAGCGCGCCCTGCTCGGCGCCAAGGACGACCCGGACAGCCTGGCCGCCGCCGAACTCGCCCACTGGCGCGAGGTGTTGGCCGGCATCCCGGAGGAGCTGGAGCTGCCCGCCGACTTCCCGCGCCCGGCCCGGGCCGGGCAGCGCGGCGCGGAGGTCCGCTGCGCACTGCCCGCCGAGGCGCACGCCCGGCTCGCCGCCCTCGCCCGGGACGGCGGCGCCAGTCTGTTCATGGCCGTCCAGGCCGGGCTGGCCGCCCTGCTCACCCGGCTCGGAGCCGGCACCGACATCCCGCTCGGCAGCCCGGTGGCCGGGCGCACCGAGGAGGCCGTCCGGGAGCTGGTCGGCTTCTTCGTCAACACCCTGGTGCTGCGCACCGACACCTCCGGCGACCCGGCCTTCCGCGAACTCCTCGGCCGCGTCCGGGAGACCGACCTGACCGCCTACGCCCACGCCGAACTGCCCTTCGAGCAGCTGGTCGAGGGGCTCAACCCGGTCCGCTCGACCGGCCGCCAGCCGCTCTTCCAGGTGGTGCTGGCCTTCGAGAACGCCACCTTCGGGAACGCCACCTTCGGGAACGCCACCTTCGGGAACGCCGACTCGGGGAACGCCGCCGCCGGGAACGCGGCGCTGCCGTCGATGCCGGGCCTGACCGCCGAGGTGCTGCCCGTCGACACCACCGCGGCCAAGTTCGACCTGTCCTTCCAGGTCCGCGAGCGCACCGCGGCGGACGGCGGTCCGGCCGGGCTGGAGATCCTGCTGGAGTACCGCGAGGACCTCTTCACCGCCGCCACCGCCACCCGGCTGGCCCGCTCGCTGGCCACCCTGCTGGACTCCGCCGCCCGCACCCCCGACGCCCCGCTCAGCGCCCTGGAGCTGCTCACCGCCGAGGAGCGGCGCGTCCTGCTGACCGAGTGGAGCGGCCCGCCGGCCCCGCCGCCGGCCGCCGGGTGGTCCGGCGCCGCCACCCTGCCCGCGCTGCTGGAGCGGGCCGCGTCCGAGCACCCGGACCGCCCGGCGCTGATCGCCCCCGACACCGTCCCGGCCGGGCCCGGCACCGTACGCCTGGACCACCGCGAGCTGAACGCCCGCGCCAACCGGCTCGCCCACCTGCTGCTGGCCCGAGGGGCCGGCCCCGGGGACGTCGTGGCGCTGGCCCTGCCGCGCTCCCCGCAGCTGGTGGTCGCCCTGCTGGCGGTGCTCAAGACCGGCGCCGCCTACCTGCCGGTGGACCCGCGCTACCCGGCCGAGCGGATCGCCCACCTGCTCGGCGACGCGGCGCCCGTCCAGGTACTGGCCGTCGACGGGGTGGAGCTGCCCCCGACGGCCGCCGTCCCGCTGCTGCTGGACGCCCCCGGTACGCTCGCCGAACTGGCCGGGCAGCCGGACACCGACCCCGGCGACGCCGACCGCACCCGGCCGCTCACCCCGCAGGACACCGCGTACGTCATCTACACCTCCGGCTCCACCGGCCTGCCCAAGGGCGTCGCCGTGCCGCACGCCGGAGCGGTCAACCTGGTGGCCGGCCTGCACGGGCTGCTGGGCCCGGGCCGGCGGGTGCTGCAGTTCGCGTCCTTCAGCTTCGACGCCAGCGTCTGGGAGCTGGGCGCCTCGCTGTGCGTGGGCGGCACCCTGGTGTTCGCCACCGAGGAGAGCCGGTTCGACGGGGACCGGTTGGCCGCGCTGCTGGCCGAGCACCGGGTCGACCACGCCATCCTGCCGCCCCCCGTCGCGGCCGGGCTGCCGGAGGACGCGCCGCTGCCGGACGGACTGCTGCTCGCCGTCGGCGGCGAGGCCTGCCCGCCCGCCCTGGTGGACCGCCTCGCCGGGCGGCTCGACCTGCGCAACGCCTACGGCCCGACCGAGGCCTCGGTCTGCGCCACCTGGAGCGACCGGCTGCTCCCGGGCACCGGCCCGCTGCCCACCGGCCGCCCGCCGATCGGCCGTCCGCTGGGCGGCCACCGGGCGTACGTGCTGGACGCGGCGCTGGCCCCGGTGCCGGTCGGCGTCACCGGCGAGCTGTACCTCGCCGGGGCCGGGCTCGCCCGGGGCTACCCGGGCCGTCCGGTGACCACCGCCGAGCGCTTCGTCGCCGACCCGTACGGCGAGCCCGGCACCCGGATGTACCGCACCGGGGACCTGGTCCGCTGGCGGGCCGACGGCACCCTGGAGCACGTCGGCCGGGCGGACCACCAGATCAAGCTGCGCGGCTTCCGGATCGAGCCCGGCGAGATCGAGGCGGCGCTGACCAGGCACCCGGTGGTGGTCCAGGCCGCGGTACGGGTGCGCAGCACGCCGACCGGGGGTCAGCGACTGGTCGGGTACGTGGTTCCGCTGCCCGGGGTGGCCGCCGTCGACGTCCCGGTGCTGCGGGCCTTCCTCGGCGAGTCGCTGCCCGCGCACATGGTGCCGGCCGCCCTGGTGACGCTGCCCGCGCTGCCGCTGACCGCCAACGGCAAGCTGGACGTCCGGGCGCTGCCGGAGCCGGGGGCCGAGCCGGCGGCGCCGGAACGGGCCGCGGACCGGGTGCGCCCGCCGCGCACCCCGGCCGAGGAGGCGATCGCGGCGGTCTTCGCGGAGGTCCTCGGGCTGGACCGGGTCGACGCCGACGGGGACTTCTTCGCGCTCGGCGGCGACAGCCTGCGCTCGGTGCAGATCGTCGGCCGGGCGGCCAAGGCCGGGCTCACCCTCTCGCTGGCCGACGTGTTCACCCACAAGACGGTGGCGGCCCTGGCCGCGGCCGCCCGGCCCACCGAGCGGGGGCCGCTCCCGTCGGCGCTGCTGGAGCCGCTGCTGGCGATCCGGCCCGGCGGCGGCGCCGAGCCGCTGTTCTGCGTGCACGGCGGCGTCGGCTTCGGCCTGCCGTACGCCGAACTGGCCGCGCACCTGGACCCGGACCGGCCGGTGTACGCCCTCCAGTCCGACGGCATCGCGGCGCCGGCGGGGCAGTGGCGCAAGCCGGTCGGGGTGCGGGAGCTGGCCACCGAGTACCTGGCCCGGATCCGACGGGTGCAGCCGCACGGCCCGTACCACCTGCTGGGCTGGTCCTTCGGCGGGCTGGTCGCCCACGAGATGGCCGTCCAACTCCGGTCGGCCGGCGAGCCGGTGGCCTTCCTGGCGGCGCTGGACGTCCAGCCGGTGCACCCGGGCGACCCGGACCCCACCGACCAGCAGATCCGGTCCGCGTTCCTGGACCACCACGCCGCCGGGGCGGGTGTGGACGAGGCGGAGCTGTCCCGCCTGATGACCGTGATGCGTCACCACACCGACATCGCGCGGGAGTTCACCCCCGGGCGGTTCGACGGGGAGTTGCTGCTCTTCGTCGCGGACGGCTCCGGGGACGGCACCGGGGACAGTGCCGGGGACGGCACCGGGGACGGTCCGGCGGTCGAGCGCTGGCAGCCGCACCTCGGCGGGCCGCTGACGGTGCACCGGGTGCCCTGCGACCACGAGGAGATGCTGAACAGGGAGGCGGCCGGGCGGATCGGTGCGATCACCGACGCCGCCCTGCGCCGCCTCGGCTGACGGGGGCGGGGGGGGGGGGGGGGGGGGGGGGGGGGGGGGGGGGGGGGGGGGGGAATGTGGGGGGGGGGGGGGGCACCAGGAGGAGGAGGGA